>JAEDGQ010000001.1 GCA_016297415.1 Treponema sp. | reverse complement strand
CAAGTCTTGCAGATTGTTCATTTATTCTTGAGTTCGCTTCTTCAAGTCTTGCTGATTGTTCATTTATTTTTGCGTTTGCTTCTTCCAAAACTTGGTTACATTTCGATTCTAATTCTTGAGTTTTTCGTAAATTATAATTATGAATCAACAACAATGAATTTTCAGTATGATTTTCATATAACTTCAAAGTTGGCTGTTTTAACCCAACATGCTTTTCCTTTTCAGAAAAAATCTTTACTCCACAGTTTCGTTCAATAAAAGAACTGAAATTATCGTACAATCCGTTATATGAATTATTTAGATCTGAAACATCAATTTGATTATAAAGTTTGACCATATCTGTATTTGGATCAAGAGTTGGCATATAAGGAATTTTCAATAGTTCACACATTTCTCTTGCACGAGAATCTCCATTACAACAAACAGAAACCAGTCCGCTATTCAATGACAGAATACAGCCATGAAGTCTATAACCTATTGAAAAATCAAATTGACGCACAAAATTCTTCCAGTCATCAATGCTTGAAAAAATTCTGTATTTTTTTTGAATGAATTTTCTAAGTTGAAACCAATCCAAATTAGACTCAAATACAGAGTTTTGAGTTTTAAAAAATTCCCTAATTATATTCTTTTCCTGTTCATCCTGACAAATCTGGTAATTTATTTCAACATTTGGGGTACAAATATGCTGTGTAAATAAAACTTTATCTTCTGTAATAAATTCTTTTTTTAAAATTTTTCGGCTTTTGCCTGTTTCAAAAAAAGACGGACATCCCACAGGTACAACATTTTTAATAGAGAGTTGATTCAAAACTTCCGATGTAAAATTCCCTCGAACACCAAATTCGCTGCAACGATTTGAAAGATAATGCAAAAAATCAACAAGGTTAGGATTAAGCTGTTTATAAAATTCCTTATCAAAACCTGTAAAACAATTTGCACCCAAACCAGCAATTACTACAGGAACTTTTATTTTTTCCAGAAGTTTTTTTATGTTTTCATAAGGCAATAAAAGTCCATAACTTTCAGCAATTCTTATCTGATCCTGCAAAATCAAAAATACATGAGTGCAGTTTGCATTTACAAAATCTGCTGTTTCATCGATTTTAGAAAAATCAAATTCATATATATTCTGAATATGAAACTCATCTTTAAGTTCAGATATTCCCAACTCTTTAAGCAAAGCATAAGTTATATAAGAATTACCTGTATTTCCTGCAATAGCAGTTAAAAAAGAGTCATAAGAAATCAGAGAAGATTTGTTTGTTATGATATTTGAATTTATGAAAAATGGTTGAAAAAACATTAAAAAAACCTATATATTTTATTTTTAACTTTTCTTAAAAACTTGAATAACAAAGGAAAATGTTTCTTTATACTATCTTTAACTATTTGAGCAATTTTAATAAAACTTATATGAGTTTGTAATATTCTATCACCTTTTATTCTCGCTAGATTATCATCAATAGTTTTCTGCAAATCAGAACCAACCATTTTTCTTATTTCATAAATATAATTTTCATTATCATTTATAATATAATGCACCAATTCACGCTCATAAAATTCATGTATACCTGTAAAAAAAATACACTTCGAATTCATTGCGTTTTCCATAGCCATTATCTGAATTTTTTTATCGTCTAATAATGATAAAATATTAGAAAAACCAAGACACCATGTTCCAACTTTCTTTCTACCAATAATATTTTTTACTCCACGATTATAAGAATAATCCGTTTTATCAGGTTCATTAAAGAAAATTCCATTATGTACTATCTCTTTACTAACAATTGCTATTTTTTTCTTCGTATTTACGGCTTCTATTAATAAAACCAACTGCTGAAACATAGTAAATATAGATTCATACATATTAGTAAGAACATTATCTGAAATTAAAGACTTTTTATAAATTCCTGAAGGAACAAATGTCATCTGCAATAAAAGTTCAAAAAGTTCAGAATTAATTTCTTTTTTGTAATAATCTGCAGATAAGGCATAATTTGAAACACAAATTACATCATCTTTTCTATCTATTGCTGCCTCAACTTCATTCCATGATGAAAAATCATAAAAATCATCATCACATAGAACCCAAACATAATCAGCTTTTCCTGAAAGAGAAGTCTCATATGCTCTACAAATATTTGCGTTGCCACCAATATTTCTTGTATTTTTAATACATTTTAAATTTGTATACTGATTGCACAATTCAGAAACATATTCATAGGTTCCATCATTTGATGCATTATCAATAATAGTAATTTCATAATTTTTTACAGGACTATTATCATCTAAAAGAAAGGAAATTGTTCTTTTCAAAAGTGCCAATCTATTATAAGTAATAATGTAAATATCAATACTATTCATTTACTCCCCACTTATTCATCAATTTTTCATAGGTATCATAAAAAATCTTTTTTTCAATTTTTCTGTATATTTTTGCGAAAATTTTATTAATACTTTTAATAACTATATTATTTGTTTGAATTTCAGAATCGAAAGAAACTTCTAAACCTATTTTTCTTGCATATACTTGTAATTCAGTTACACTATGTTCAATTTTATATTCAGGAGGCAGAAACGCATCATATTTACCTTTCATAAATATCTTTGCTTTGTTATTAAACATTTTATTTAATACTGATAAAGAAAAATTAGATAATTTCATCGCACTAAAAAAGCATTTATCCCAATTCACAATTTGTTGAATTGTAGGAACATTTGTATAAGTCCATGTATCCTGCCCAGAATGTCTTCGTAGATGAAATAAATATCCATCATCAAACAAAACTGTTTTACCTTTATTTGCTATTTTTACCATAAAAGGCCAATCGTTAAATTTGTTATATTTTTCGTATTCAATATCTGTACTCAGAAAATCGTTTGTTCTATATATCGCGGTTGCATATGCGATAACTTCATGAAAATACATATGTATTGCAAATTGTTTTTGTGTATTAAAAACAACATGTCGATTATCACATTTTCGATTATAATCAACTGGTAAATTCGAGTCAGTAAACTCCAGATATCGAGTCAATACCTGTGATACATCACTATAAGAATTTATAGCTTTTAAAGCATATTCAAAATAAAAAGGATTTAAAACATCATCATCATGAAATAAAATGCAATATTTATTTTTTACAAGTTCTCTTGCTTTATTAAAGTTTCCCAAAAAACCTAATGTTTTAACATATTTCACATTTCTACTTTCATATCCTTTGACTATATCTTCAGTATTATCAGTACTTTCATTATCTAATACTGTAAAACAAACAGGCTTAATGGTTTGATTTAAAATCGAATCTAAACTTTGCTTTAAATAGTTTGCACGATTATGAGTCATAATAAAAACATCAATATCATTAATTGTAAATAATTCTTTCATTATTTTATTCTCCTTATCCCTTCATCAAACCCAACTTCAGCTTTCCATCCAGTATCATTTGTTAACTCAGTAACATCCGCTACCAGATGCATTGGTTGATGTGGGTAGTATTCTTTCTTTCCAAATCCAAGTTCAATTTTTGGATTAATGATATTTCTGATTTCCTCTATATATTCAGAAAGCTTTCTTCCTTTTCCAGAACCTAACGGATAAAATTTTCCATCAACACCTTTTTCCGCAACTGAAAGAAATGCACGAGCAGCATCTTTCGAATTAAGATAATCCCAGTCTTGCTCACATTTTGTAAATTCTGGAGAACGACCGTTCTTTAATTCGCGGATTGTGTATGAAATCAAAGAATTTTCTCCGTCGTTTTTTCCGTAAACACTCAAAATACGAAGCCAGTTAAAACGAATTCCAAGCTGTCTACATAACATTGCACTCATTTTTCCTGCTGTATATTTTGCAATTCCATATCCACTTTCAGGATTTACTGGTAAATCAGGAGTCAAATCAACAGTCTGAACACCATATTCCGCCTGACTTCCTGCTCCAATAAACACAGAGCAACCACATTTTTTTGCAAGACGAACAGCATCTAATGTATAACTAACATTTTTCAGCTGAATATCAACATCGTCTCTGCCACCGCCAATAGTCTTGTCCCATGCAAGATGAATGAAAATATCGTGCTTTTCAGAAAGTTCAAGATTTTTATAATCACACAAGTCACATTCAACAACAGAAATTAAATCAGATTTAGGAAGATTTTGGAAACGCTTTGAGTTTTTATGAACGATACAGGTAACTTTGTAATCAGAGTTAATAGCTTGTTCTACAATGGCTGACCCAATTGCTCCTGTACAACCTGTAAGAAGAATTTTTTTCATTTATATTCTCCAATCGGTTTAATAAACATGTTCTTCAAAAATTCAGCTCTTGGTAAAAATGGAGCTAAATCCTCAAGCGGTGGAGAAACTAATGTGCCGTCCTCAAGGCGTTTTGTGGAAGATTTTGGTTCAAATATCTGTTCTGTAGAAACGAAAATTTCCAAAATTGAAAAACCATCGTTTTTCATCATTTCTTCAAAAGCATTTTCCACTTCTTTGTTTGAATGAGCACAATAATATGGAATATCAAAAGCATTTGCAAGTTTTCCAAAATTAGGAAAACCTAAGTCCCCACTTTCAGGTCCAACACCTACTTTACACTTATCTTTAAATAAATTGTTCTGTGTCTGACGGATTGAATGATAACCTTGATTATTTATAAGAATAATTTTTATTGGAAGCTTATTAGTAACAACTGTCTGAAGCTCCTGAAGATTCATCATTATTGAACCGTCACCTTCAAGACAGACTGTCATTTTTCTGTCATTTGCAATACATGCACCGATTGATGCAGGAAGTCCATAGCCCATGCTTGCGATAGCATTGTTATTAAAGAATCTTGAACCGTTTTTAATGAACCATGACTGATGTCCTGCTACACAGCAAGTTCCATTGCTTGTAACTGTCACTATATTTTCTGGAATATTTCGGCTTATATAATCAAAGGCAAAATAAGCGTTTGCAAATCCATCATTTTCATCTTTATGACGTTGCAAACAAACTGGATAATTTTTCTTCCAGTTCTGACAGGCATTGAGCCATTCTGCATTGTTGAAAAGTTTTTCCGTATCTTTCAAGGATTCATTTATCTGCCCAAAGAAATCTCTTGCATCTCCATGAATTGGAAACTCAACATGAATTGTAGGCTTTTTGAGTTCGGCTTTATCAATATCAACCATAATGACTTCAGCTTCCCTAGCCCAAGTCTTCCAATTGTAGCCAGTTATACGAATTGGAAGACGGTTTCCCACTGCAAGAATCAAATCTGCATTCTGAATAGCAAAGTTTCCAGCTCTATCTCCCATGTTTCCGCCACGACCAACATAAAGAGAATGTTCTGTTTCAATGGAATCGATTGAATCCCAGTAAGTACAAACTGGAATATTAAGTTTTTCTACAGCTTTCCTAAAATCTTCATATCCACCAGAAAGTCTGATTCCGTTTCCGGCATACAAAATAGGTCTTTTTGAGTTTCTAATTTTTTCGATTACAGTTTCGATTGTCTTTGAATCAATTTTTGCAGGCAATTTTGAATCATCTTCTTTTTGAATTTCACTTCCGTCGTAACCTTCAAGCTCATCTGTTTCAATATACCCACCCTGAAAGTTTACAGGAATATCAATCCAAACAGGACCTTTTCTGCCAGTTGTTGCAAGATGAAAAGCTCTTTCAAGTTCAAATCTGATTCTTTTAGGTTCTTCAATCATTACAGCATACTTTGTCATTGAAGAAACGCATTTTGTAATGTCAAATTCCTGATCTCCTACAGAACGAAGTTTTTCGCCACCTGTAAACTGTTCATTGTATCGAGCAGTTGTGTCATAACGAACTTGCCCTGAAACAACAAACATAGGAATTGAATCAAGCCATCCACCTACAACTCCATTTAAAGCGTTGATTCCACCAGGTCCTGTTGTCACGCAAAGAAGAGCCATTTTATTATTAAGACGAGCATAACTTTCAGCAGCCATTGCAGATGCTTGTTCATGATGGTTATAAATACAATGCATCCCTTCTTTATGCCCAAAAGCATCGTTCAAATGCATCGCACCGCCACCAACTACTGTAAAACAATCGGTAATTTCATGAGAAACTAAAAAATCTGCGACATATTCTGAAAGTTTCTGTTTCATTTTACAAACTCTCTCTAATAACCTTAATCATTCTGTCCAGCATTGAATCTGTCATTCCAGGATATACACCAATCCAGAATGTGTTATTCATGATTCTATCTGTATTTTCAAGTCCACCTACAACACGGTAAGCATCAGTATCACGGATTGAGTCAAAACAAGGATGACGGGTCAAATTTCCTGCAAACAAGGCTCGAGTCTGAACATTCTGAGCTTCAATTTTCTTTACAAGCTCGTTGCGGCTTACGCCGTCTTTACAAGTAATACAGAAACCGAACCAACTTGGATCAGAATTTTCAACAGGTTCTGGAAGAATAATTTTATCTTCAAGACCTTTTAATCCTTCGTAAATTTTTTTCCAGTTGTATTTTCGTCTTTCTACAAAACTAGGGAACTTTTCAAGCTGTGCAACACCAATTGCTGCCTGCATATCAGTAGCTTTTAAGTTGTAGCCAAAGTGACTGTAAGTATATTTATGATCATAACCAAGTGGTAAAGTTCCGAACTGTCTGTCAAATCTGTGCTTACAAAGATTATCAACACCAGAAGGACAGATACAATCACGACCCCAGTCTCTGAAAGAACGAATCAATTTATGCAATTTAGGATTTCTTGTATAAACAGCACCACCTTCACCCATTGTCATATGATGAGGAGGATAGAAACTTGATGTACCGATATCACCGATTGTTCCAGTTTTGTAAGTTTTTCCGTTCAAAGTGTATTCTGAACCAAGTGCATCACAGTTATCTTCAACGAGCCAGAGATTATGTTTTTCACAGAATTCTTTTACAGCTTTCAAGTTAAATGGATTTCCCAAAGTGTGGGCAATCATTACAGCCTTTGTTTTTGGAGAAAGGGCTGCTTCAAGTTTTGAAACATCTATATTGTACTGAGGAATTGTTACATCAACAAAAACAGGAACTGCACCATATTGAAGAGCAGGAGTTACAGTTGTTGGAAATCCACAGGCAACTGTTATTACTTCGTCCCCTCTTTTTATCTGTCTTTCGCCTAAAGTTGGAGAAGTCAATGTCATAAAAGCAACAAGGTTTGCAGAAGAACCCGAATTTACAAGTGAAACAAAAGATGTTCCCAAATAATCACCCATTTTCTTCTCAAACTCGTCTGTATAACGACCACTCGTAAGCCAGAATTCAAGAGATGAATCTACAAGATTAACCATTTCTTTTTCGTCAAAAACACGACTTGCATAAGAAATGCGGTCTCCCTCCTTGTATTCTGGTTTCACCATGAATTTTTTGTAATACTCTTTTACGCTTTCAAGAATTTCCAGGGTTGCTTCTTCTTTTGATTTATTCTCAAACATACTTTTCTCCATTATTGTGGTTTCAATAAGTTAAACCACAGTTTTTCTATTTCAAATATTCCTTAATTTGTTTTTCCATACATGCAACAACATCACCGCCAGAAAGATAAATTTTGCTCCATTCTGTAATGCTGTTGATTGCATCCGTAATGTGCCATTTTGGCTGCCATTTCATTACACGCTTGATTTTTGAACAGTCCAGTTTCAAAAATCCTGCTTCGTGTGGTGCATTTGGTTCAGATACATCCTTCCAGGAAGCATTTTCGCCCCAGGATTTTACGAACAAATCAACAAGCTCTCCTGTTGTAACACAGTCGCAGTCATCTGGACCAACATTGTAGCTTCCACTGTAAGTTTCTTTATCCTTATACTGAAGTTCTGCAAGTTTCAGATATGCACAAACCGGCTCCAAAACATGCTGATAAGGTCTTGTTGAAAATGGATTTCTTACAATGATTTCTTTCTTTGCTTCCATTGCCCTAACGCAATCAGGAATAATTCTATCCTTTGCAAAATCGCCACCACCGATTACATTTCCTGCACGGCAGGTTGAAACAGCGCAATCTTTATCAAAGAAAAATGATTTTTTATAAGATGAAGTAACAAGTTCTGAACACGACTTGGAATTTGAATAAGGATCATAACCATCAAGAGCATCAATTTCCCTATAGCCCCATTCCCATTCGTTGTTTTTGTAAACCTTGTCTGTGGTCACATTCACAAATGATTTTACACAAGGGTGCAAACGTACTGCTTCAAGAATATTAACAGTTCCCATTACGTTTGCTTCATAAGTGTAAACAGGATTTACATAACTTTCCCTAACAATTGGTTGGGCTGCCATGTGGATTACAATCTCAGGTTTATATTCATCAAAGACTTCATTGAGATGTTTTAAATCACGAATATCTCCGATTATTGACGTCATTCCGTCAGAAATTCTTGCAATGTTAAAAAGAGCAGGCTCTGTTGGTGGCTCAAGGGAATATCCAATAACATTTGCTCCATTCATCTGCAATAATTTGCACATCCAAGAGCCTTTAAACCCTGTGTGTCCTGTTACAAGAATCGTTTTATTTTTGTAGAAAGAAAAATCCATAATTAAAAACCTTTAGAATTCCAAACACACCATGGTGCCTTTTCACTATGCCACATTTTTTCAAGATCCTGTTTATCCTTAAGCATGTCCATTGGATGCCAAAAACCATCATGTTTATAAGCATGAAGCTGACCATCTTTTGCAAGATTCTGTAAAGGTGCACGTTCCCACATCATTGTATCTGCAGTCGAAGGATCAATATAATCAAGAGCTTTATTCTCACAAACAAAAAAACCTCCATTAATCCAAGCATCAGCAGGTTTTTCCTGAAACTGAGTTATTGTTCCATCAGCCTGAATATCAAGAGCCCCAAATCTTCCTTCTGGTTTTACAGCAGTAAGTGTTACTAATTTTCCAGATTTTACATGAGAGTTAACCAGTTTATCAATATTCACATCAGAAACACCATCACCATAAGTAAGCATGAATGATTCGTTTCCTATAATTTCTTTTGCACGTAGAATACGACCTGCAGTTAAAGTGTCTTGACCAGTATAAAGCATTGTTACAGTCCATGGCTCAGTACGAGTCTTATGAATCTGAACATCATTATTAGAAAGATCTATTGTCATATCGGAGTAACGACTTGTATAGTTTAAAAAATAATCTTTAATCACATGCCCCTTGTATCCTGTAAGGACAACAAAATCTTTGTATCCATAATGACAATAAGTTTTCATAATATGCCATATTATCGGATATCCGCCAATCTCAACCATTGGTTTAGGAACTTTCTGAGTTTCCTCACCTAAACGAGTTCCAAGTCCACCTGCAAGAATCAGTGTTTTCATATTCAATATCTCCCAAAATCTTTTCTAACTGTTAGCATACGCATCACATACTGTCTGGGCATCGCCGATCATCTTGATCTGAGCATTTTCAATCCATACAGCTTTGTTGCAAAGTCGCTTAACCTGTTCTGTTGAATGACTTACAAAAAGCAATGTTGTCCCACCTGCAAGCAGTTCATTCATCTTTTTTTCACATTTTTCTTGAAATTTAAAATCACCGACGGCAAGCACTTCATCACAAATAAGAATATCTGGCTTAACCAATGTTGCAATTGCAAAGCCAAGTCTGGCCGCCATACCTGAACTGAAATTTTTCAGAGGAACATCAAGAAAATCTCTTACTTCTGCAAAATCAATGATTTCATCAAACTTTTCTCTGATGAATGCTTCACTATAACCAAGAACACAACCATTTAAAAATACATTTTCTCTGGCTGTCATCTCTCCATCAAAACCTGCACCAAGTTCAATTAATGGACTGATAGTTCCACTTACAGAAACAGAACCTTTATATGGCTTTAAGATTCCACAAATTGTCTTTAAAAGCGTAGACTTTCCACATCCATTGCGTCCGACAATTCCCCAGGCTTCACCAGACTTGATTTCAAATGATATGTTTTTTAATGCAAAAAATTCCTGAAAAAACAACTGTCCCTTAAAGAGTTTGATGACATATTCTTTGATGCTGTCTACTCTTTCTTTGGCAAGATTAAAACGTACTGTAACATCTTCAACTTTTACTTTTAAATTATTTTCCACAATACGCCACCATTTTAAATAAACAAAATAAATTTGTTCTGATTTTTATGAAAGAAAAAGCCACCGATAATAACCGAACAGAATGCCCAGATAAAACCTGTCTGCACATTTTCTATTGAAAGTCCAACATTAAGATACAGACACTGTCTGAATTGATAAACATAATTAAAAAGTGGATTTACATTCTCGATTACAGAGTAGATATTTGCAGGTAAAATAGATGCTGGATAAAACAACGGTGTCAAATATGTAAGAATAGTTATCAAAATTCCATAGAGATACTGCACATCCCTGAAAAAGACATTTGCCTGGGCTAAAAACAGACCTACCCCAATGCTGAATATATATACTTCTAGAGCAGGAATTACAAATAGAAGGTTTACAGGAGAAAACTCTGCTTCTGTAAAAATCATTATTCCAATCAAAGCTATCAGAGAAAAACCAAAATCTACAAATGCACTTGTTACTTTTGAATATACGAATATCTGTTTAGGAACATAAGTTTTCTTCAACAATGCTCCGTTATATACAATGGAACCTACAGCACCTGATGTTGCCGCAGAAAAAAATCCAAAAATAACATTCCCGGTCAACAGATAGACAGGATAATTATCAATGTCAAACCTGAAGAATGTAGAGAAAACAATGGTCAATACAAGCATGGTCAACAATGGATTCATTACACTCCATATATATCCCAGAACACTTCTTCTGTACTTTAATTTTACATCTCGCACAACAAGCTGTTTAAAAAGACCTGAGTACTTTATATGATTTTTTAAAGATTTCTTAATATATTCTATCATTATATTTACCTTTAATATCATAACACATCAAAGCGCCTTTGTCTTCTAAGTTCTTCTACAACTTTTTTTACATCCTGAACTTTGTCTTTGGAACATACCAAGACTGCGAATCGTGTTCCACCACCACCTGCCATTATAACACCGAATATTTTCATCTATATAGTCCTTCCCTTAATGTTCTTCCTGTGGATTTTCGGGTAAAAGGCCTTTCAGTTTTCTGTTTACGGCTCTGTTTATGAAATGGATTGAAATGAAGACTACCTGTGTGATGATGACTGCACCACCAAGAACCGCGATGCTGGCATATTTTCCCATGAATACAGAAATCACGATGATTGCGCAGTTTATGAGGTGGATCAAAGTGATATAAAAACAAGTTTGTCCGGAACTGAATCCTATGTTCATAAGTTTATGATGGATGTGTGCTCTGTCAGAACTAAAAACTGATCTTTTATCTCTCAGGCGTCTCCAAACTGCTGCAATAACATCTTCCACAGGAATGCTGGCAAGAATAAGCATTATAAGCATCTCATTATTTTTTACTGAAGGATATTTACAAATCAGTGGAAAAACAGCTACACAGTATCCTAAAGTCTGACTGCCAGAGTCCCCTAAAAAAATCTTTGCCTTAGGCTTGTTGAACATCATAAACCCAAGAAGACTTGAACAGAGAATTATTCCCGATAGAAAAATTGTTCCCTTTAAATAGCAAATTATGGTAACAACGGTAATTGAAATTAACACAAGACTGCTGCACAAAAGATCAATGCCGTCGATCAGGTTAAAAGCATTTACCAGCACCATAACCCAGCAGAATGTAATGAATTTTCCTGGTATTACAGGAATTGTAAGTCCAAAAAAATTGTCTATATAAAAAGGACTGAAGGAAACTGACAAAAATACTATAATGATCTGAAAAAGAAATTTGTATCTTGCATGAAGGTTTGTAAAGTCATCAATTACGCCACCGAGCCAGATAAATGCACCGCCTATAAAAAATGGCAACAAATCCAGATAAAAACTATTAAAATACAAAGACGAAAGAATGCAAAAAAATCCGAATGAAACAAAAATTCCAATACCGCCAAAACGAGACACATTACCTGAATGAACAGAACGATCTGTAACAGGGTCAAATTTTTTGTATTTGGCGCAGATATTTATAGTAAGTCTTTCTACACTTGCAGAAAACAAAAATGATGCAAATGCTATAATCAGACATAGAACTCCTTTGTTCACAACTCTTCCCCTAGAAATTTTATTATAAAAAAAAAAAAAAAAAAATCAAATATCTTACTTAACAATATTGTTTTATCGTTCATTGTTATCAATACTAATTTTCACTAAAATACTTATGTATGAGAAAAATAATCCCATTTGTTTTTTTAATAAGTTCATTTTTATATGCCCAGGAAGCTTTAAAATCTGTTGAAGAAAATTATTTTGACTTTTTAAGTCTTCAGGGAATAGTTCCACGCCCTTCCCTTAATTACAGAACTCTTTCTGATTCAGAATGGAATCCTGGCGAAACATCACATCTCTGGCAGAACATTACTCTTGGAAATAAAAAGACATTATTCAATTCTGACACCACTAAACAAAGCATCAAATTAAAAATCTATGGTCCTGAATGGTTCAATTCTTACAACACAAAAGCTCCATATGGACAGAATGACGGCGGACTGTGGCAGGGAAAAGGTTACAACACTGCACTTTCAGGAGGTTTAAGGCTTGAAGGTTATGGTATTGAATTGACTCTTAAACCTCAATTAAGCTGGAGTCAGAATGCTGATTTTGAATATATAACCCCAAACTACCAGGAAGAAACCTTCAGGGACAAGGCACAAAAATATGGTTATTACGGTATAAGGTTTATAGACGCCCCCCAGAGATTCGGAAACTCATCTTTCTTTAATTTTGATTTTGGTGATACAGAAATCCGTTATACCTGGAACAATCTAACTGCAGGATTTGGAACTCAATCAATCTGGCTGGGACCTGCCCAGTTTAATCCTATTATTCACTCAAACAATGCCCCTTCTTATCCAAAAATTGACATTGGTTTAAGAAAATCAAAAGTATTTATTCCTCATTTTGACTGGTATATTGGAGAATTTGAAGCTCGTGCCTGGTGGGGAAAACTGTCTGAATCTGACTTTTTTGACAATGATGATTCAAACAACGAGAATTTAATTTCTGGTGTCGCACTTGGGTATTCATTTCCCGGCTTTTTACAGGGACTTTCTTTAGGAATAAACAGAACAATGTTAAGCAGGTGGAATAATCTCAACAGTTTTGGCATTGGTCATATTTTTGTTCCAGACATGCATGGTGGTTTTGACGATGCAGACCAGAGGTTTTCCCTTACATTTGATTATTTGATTCCTCAAACAGGTCTTGAAATGTATTTTGAATGGGCCAGAGATGATTTTAGTCCAAATAAAGACTATATCATCCGATATCCGTTCCACACTCAGGCATGGACTTTCGGAACGCAAAAAGTTTTTAATCTTTCTGAAAAGTATTCCTTGCGCCTGATGCTGGAAATTACTTCACTGGAAAACTCAGCAGATTATGACAGGCTTATCAACTGGGTAAATACTTTTTACTGTCATAGTGAAATTCTTCAGGGATACACAAACAGGGGGCAATGGCTTGGAGCAGGAATTGGCACCGGAGGAAACAGTCAGTATCTGGGCTTATCATTATTCTATCCAAGAGGTTCCTTTACATTGTTTGGTCAGCGAAGAAACCCGGATCTGGACTACACAATGTACTTAGATGCCAAGAATGACGCAGAAAATATAGAAAACGGAATATTTAATGCAGAAAAAAGTATCAGAGCAAATGTAGACATAGGTATTTCTACCGTATTTTTCTACAACAAAAACCTTAGATTTTCAGGGGCTTTTATCTTTGACTGGGAACACAATCCGTTAAATGTAAACCATGGATACGGGATGTCTGACTACAGATATAACTGCGTAGTTCAGGCTGGAGTTAAATACAGTTTTTAAGAAAATAACCAGCAGGGGACTTCCCTTGTTTGTAATAAAAATCTACGTTGATTTAAACCGTTTTACAACTTAAAATTAATAAAAATTAAATTATGGCACTTATTGAATTAAAAAACATAAGCAAAATATATCAGATGGATCAGGTCCAGGTTAAAGCTGTAGACAATGCGTCTTTTTTTATTAATAAAGGAGAATTTGCTGCAATTTCTGGACCATCAGGTTCTGGAAAATCCACCCTTCTCAACATCATCGGTCTTATTGATCTTCCCTCCAGTGGATCTCTTATCCTGAATGACACAGATGTATATAAAGAAATTGATCTTGCCAGAACAAATGGAATTCCTCTCAAACTGGATTCAAAGCTTACAGAACTGCGTCGAAGTCACCTGGGATTCATATTTCAGACTTTTAATCTCATTCCTGTCCTTAACGTATTTGAAAACATTCAGTTTCCTTTGACTCTGGGTAAATCTCCTGCAACAGACACAATGTCAAAACAGGAACAGAAAGAATGGGTAGAATTTCTTCTTGAAAAAGTAGGCTTAAAAAACAGAAGAAATAACAGACCATCAGAGTTGTCTGGTGGTCAAAGACAGCGTGTTGCAATTGCAAGAGCCCTTGTAACAAAAGCACCGGTAATCCTGGCTGACGAACCTACTGCCAACCTGGACTCTAAAAACGGTGACCAGATTCTTGAATTAATGAAAAACCTTAACGAAGAACTTAAGACTACATTCATTTTCAGCACACATGATGCAAAAATTGTTGGTATGAGTAATCATGTTATTAAAATCAGCGACGGACAAATTACTAATCAATAATCAAATGACTTCAAAAATTCTCATAAACGGAAATTTTCTCTGCCGTTCCTTAACCGGAATTGAACGCTTTGCTTTTGAAACCTTAAAAAATCTTGATGAAATACTCACAACATCAGATGATGTATCAATTCTTGTTCCGTCAAACGCAAAAATTATTCCAGATTATAAAAATATTAAAATCATAAAATCCCCGCTGGCAATAACAAGCTTTCCTAAGTGGGATATTTTTCAGTTCAAAAAGGCCTGCAAAAAAAGCGGAGCTGTAGGACTCAATTTTTCTAATACGGCGCCTTTTGGTAAATACACAGGTTTTGCTTTTTTACACGATATTTACGGTTATGACTGTCCAAAGGATTTTAAGAATTTCCGTTCCCGTCTTATTAGAATTTATTCAATTTTGCATGCCAGAAACATTTCCCATAATGCAAAAAAAGTTTTTACAGTAAGTGAATTTTCAAAAAATCAGATTATTAAAGCTTTTAAAACTCCATCAGAAAAAATCAAGGTTATTCCAAACGGCTGGGATCATTTTAAATCTGTTAAATGTGATGATTCAATTTTCTCTAAGTTTCCGGCCCTTAAAAAAGGTGATTTTTATTTCACTCTCGGATCCCTTCAAAAACGAAAGAACCTTAAATGGATTGTTGATTATGCAAAAAATCATCCTGAAGATACTTTTGCCATTAGCGGTAAAATCGTTGCCGGCTACAAATCTGATGATATTTCAAGTCTTAATGACCTTTCAAACGTAGTCCTGCTTGGTTATGTGAGTGATGAAGAAGTAAAAGCTTTAATGACAGCCTGCAAAGCTTTTGTTTTTCCTTCACTTTACGAAGGATTTGGAATTCCACCTCTGGAAGCTTTAAGTACTGGAGCCAAAATTGTTATTTCTGACTCAGCCTCACTTCCAGAAATTTACAGGGATTCCGCCGTTTACATAAATCCGGAGGATTCTAACTGTAATCTTTCTGATTTACTAAAAAGTGAATGTAACCAGAACACAAGAAAGGAAGTTTTAGATACATATACATATAAAAATGCGGCTCTTAAACTTTATGAAGCCCTAAAGTTGTAAAATAAGCTTAAAATTACTATAATAAAAAAATTACCGAACAACCGGTAACTTTTAAATGGAGCTGAAATGTTTTTTAATCTCGTTATTTATCCTTTAACTCAAATTATTGAACTTGTTTATCAATTCTGTTACAAACTTTTTAATCATAACACACCTGTTGCACTCATAGGTGTCAGCTGTGCTGTGTCTCTTTTAACCCTGCCACTTTACATTGTTGCAGAACACTGGGCCCAGGTTGAACGTGACAAACAGTCAGCAATGAAAAATCAGATTAATAAAATCAAGGCTGTTTTCAAAGGCAACGAACAGTATATGATTTTGTCTACTTACTATCGTCAGCAGCATTATCATCCGATTATGGGACTTCGTTCTGCTTTCGGTCTTCTTATTCAGATTCCTTTCTTTACTGCAGCCTATGCCTGTCTTTCAAATATGACAGCCCTTAACACAAAAGGCATTTTATGGATTGAAAACTGGTCACAGCCTGATAATTTTACAATTCTTGGAATAACTGTACATCTTCTTCCAATTATTATGACAGTTATTAACCTTATTTCTTCCACAATCTACACAAAAGGATTTTCAATCAAGGAAAGACTTTATCCATACGGTCTTGCCCTTTTATTCGTATTCATTCTCTACAACAGTCCATCAGGTCTTGTTCTTTACTGGACAATGAACAATCTTTTCTCTCTTGTAAAAAACATTTTCTACAAGATGAAGAATCCTGTAAAAGTTCTTTATATTCTTGCATGCTCTTTTGTTACAGTATTTATCTTATGGATTTTAGCAGGTCATCGTCTTTCTCTTAAGAGAGGACTTTTAGTAAGCTGTTGTTTTGGTCTTATTTACTTTGCACCACTTTTTGTAAAGCTTGCCAATCATCTTATCGATAAAACTTTCGTTACTCTCAAAGACAGTTTTAAACTCAGGACATCACTTTTCTTTACTGCTGTTGTAGGTCTTACAGTTTTAATGGGATTATTCCTTCCTTCTAATCTTATAAGTGCTTCTCCAACAGAATTCTGCGGAATTGATTCTATCGGAAATCCTAATTTCTTTATAAATAATACTTTCTTCCAGACTGCAGGTATCTTCCTTATCTGGTGTTCCCTTATTTATTTCCTCTACCACGAAAGAATGCAGACTTTAATTTCTTTCGGACTTACATCATTGCTGGGTGCAAGTCTTCTTGGAGTATTTGTATTTAAGGGTGATTACGGAACTATTTCAAAACTTCTCAGATTTGTTGAAGTTTCAAATGTTGACTCTTCCCTTGCAGCAATTTTAATTAATGGCATTTCAATTCTTGCTGTAATTGCAGTAATCGCTCTTTTAATTAAATTTAAGCTTGCCAGGTATGTTTCTTACGGGGCTGGAATTGTTGCATTCTCCCTTTTTGCAATTTCTTTTTACAACAAGTCAATTATTACAAAGGGCTATGAACATTTTATCTCTACAGGTTCAAATGCAAATCAGATAAATCCATTCATTCACCTTTCAAAAACAGGAAAGAATGTTCTTTTCATTTATCTGGACAGAGCTGAAAATACTTATGTTGAGCCGCTTTTTGAAGAAGATAAAAACCTTCATTCACAGTTCAGCGGCTTTACACTTTTCAAAAACACAGTTTCTTTTAACGGACATACACTTCTTGGAGCTCCATCAGTTTACGGTGGTTATGAATACACTCCGGAAAATATGAATAAACGTTCTGATGTAAAACTTGTAGACAAACAGAATGAATGTCTTCTTGTTTTACCTAGAATTTTTACAGAAAGCGGAAAAAACTATACAGCTGTTGTTACAGATCCCACATGGGAAAATTACGAAATCCGCCCGAACCTTTCTACAATTTATAAAAAAGATTCAGAAGGCAAAAAATCAGAAATTTATCCGGGTGTTTCAGGATACATTACAGATTCAAAATACACAGATTACTGGTATAAAGAGCATTCAGACACAGCTTCAATTCCAGTAACAAGCAAAACTCTTAAACGTAATCTTTTATGGTTCAGTTTCTTCCGTTGTGCTCCACTGGCTTTAAGACCGGCTTTCTACAATGACGGAAGTTACTGGTCCACAGATAAAGAAAGTGATGATTTTAATGATTACATTGACGGTTATGCTGCTCTGGATTACTTACCACAGTTTACTGATACGGAAGCACTTTCTGAAAATGTTTATATTTCATTTACAAACAATACAACTCACGATGGTCTTTTTCTCAAAACTCCAGAATACGTTCCTTCAAGCCATATAAATCAGAATGCAAAAAAAGCTGATGGAGTTTTTGATTACGCCAATGACCGCTCATATCACTCTTTTGCAGGTGCAATGAAGCGTGTTGGTGAATACTTCGATTATCTTAAAGAACTGGGAGTTTATGATAACAGCCGTATCGTAATTGTAGCTGATCACGGATGTTCATCATTTGAAACAGACTTTGCCGGTGAAGACGGAAAAATGGACGAAAAATTCAGTAAAATCGGACCTGGTCATTTCCATCCGCTCCTGATGTTTAAGGATTTTAATCAGACAAAAACAGAACTTACAATCGACCGTACTACTTTTATGACAAACGCGGATACACCACTTCTTCTTTTGAATGGTAATTCTAGTAAAGCTGAAAAACTTATTCAAAACCCTGTAAATCCATTTACAGGAAAACCTCTTGCAACTGAAAAAGAAAACGGTGCCTTAATCTGTACTTCCGACAGAATGTTCATGCCTAACCACTCTTCAAGTTCTTATGTATTTACAGTAAAAGACAATCAGTGGATTCGGGTAAAGGACAATATTTTTGATTCTTCAAACTGGAATTACGAAACTGTGGAGGCTAAATAATGTACACTAATTTACTCTATATTGATCCTGGTACAGGTTCCATGCTTTTTTCTGTTGCCATTGGTGCAGCAGCAACTTTATTCTTCCTTGCTAGAGCTGCCTTTTTAAAGATTCAGCTTCTTTTTGCAGGTAAAAACGCAAGAGAAGCCATGAAAGCCGGCCGCCAGAAGTATGTAGTTTACAATGAAGGTAAACAGTACATAAACTGTTTTAAGCCTGTTCTTGAAGCTTTTGAAAAAAAAGAAACTCCACTTACCTATCTTACTTCTTATCAGGAAGATCCTTTACTTTCTAAAGAATGGAAATTTGTCAAAACTGAATACATCGGTGAAGGAAATTCCGCCTTTGCCCGCCTCAATATGCTTACAGCTGATGTTGTCCTTATGACAACTCCAGGTCTTGATGTATATCAGATGAAACGTTCAAAAAATGTTCGTCATTATGCTCACCTTCGTCACGGTTCCGGTGATGCCACAATGTATCGTCTTTATGGAATAGATTATTTTGATTCAGTCCTTCTTACAGGTGATTACCAGAAAGCAGATATCCGTTATCTGGAAAAAGCTCGCGGAATAAAAGAAAAAGAACTGGTTTCTGTAGGCTGTACTTACCTTGATGAACTTAAAAAGAAGATGGAAGCTATTCCTG
Source organism: Treponema sp. (assembly GCA_016297415.1). Taxonomy (GTDB): domain Bacteria; phylum Spirochaetota; class Spirochaetia; order Treponematales; family Treponemataceae; genus Treponema_D. The sequence continues at coordinate 119,346 of JAEDGQ010000001.1, read as the reverse complement.
CAGAAGAAAATCATCAGTTTACAGTACTTGTATGTCCAAGCTGGGGACCAAGTGCAATTCTCTCAAAATACGGAGAAAAACTTCTGGATCCTTTACTTGCTACAGGCTGGAATGTAATCGTCCGTCCTCATCCGCAGTCTAAAAAAAGCGAAAGCCACATTCTTGATAGACTTCAGAAAAAGTACAAAGACTGCAAAAATCTTGAATGGAATTTTGAAAACGATAATATTTACGCCCTCAAGCGTGGTGATATTATGATTTCTGACTTCAGTTCAGTTATTTATGACTATACTTTCCTTTGCGACAAACCTGTTATGTATGTAAATGCAGATCTTGATCTCAGAATCTATGATGCAAGTGAAGTTTACAACGAAGATGGTTCTAACAAAAGAATCTGGCAGTTCACTACACTTGAAAAAATTGGTATTGAACTTAAAGAAGAACAGTTCCAGAATATTAAAGAAGTAATTCAAAATGCCAGCGACTCTCCTGTCCTTGCTCAGGCCCGAAAACAGGCTAAAGAAGAAGCATGGATGCACATTGGAGAAGCCGGAGAACGCACAGCTGATTTTATGATCAGCAAAGTTAAGGAATTTGAATCTTCGCAGGAGGCAAAATAATGCAGGCTCTTATTCTTGCTGCCGGAACTGGCAGCCGTCTTAAACCATACACTCTTACAGTTCCAAAATGCATGGTACCAGTTGATGGTGTACCAATGATTGAACGGGCAATCGATGCTCTTGTTGCTGCCGGTATTAAAAAACTGGGAATTGGACTTGGTTATAAATCGGAAGTCCTTAAAGAATTTGTTGCTTCAACTTTTGATAAGAAACGCCTTAACGGTATGACAATAGAATTTATCGAAAACCCTGTTTACGATAAAACAAACAATATTTACTCTCTTTATCTTGCAAGAGATTTTTTTGCTCAGGACGATACAATTCTTCTGGAAAGTGATCTTGTATACGACCCGAAAGTAATTAAGGATCTTGTTGCTTCTCAGGAAGAAAATCTTGCCGTTGTCAGTCCTTTTGAAAGCTGGATGGATGGTACTGTAACGGTTCTTGATAAGCTTGATAATATTCTGGACTTTATCGGAAAGAAAAATCAGAATCCTGCTGATGTTGATAAATATTTTAAGACTGTTAATATTTACCGTTTCTCTAAAGATTTCATCAATCATTACTATCTTCCATTCTTAAAAACCTATATGAATGTTTACGGCCGTAATGAATATTATGAAACCTCCCTTAAAATTCTGGCACTTTTCAGTCCAACTTTGCTTAAAGGATTCAAAATTAGTCCAGACATATGGTACGAAGTAGACAATCCGGATGATCTTAAAGTAGCTTCGGAACGCTTTAAGGCTCTTGATAATAAATAGGATCGAAAATGAAAGTTGCAATTGTACATGACTGGCTTGTAAACTATGGTGGAGCTGAAAGAGTTGTTGAAGCAATGCTTTCAATTTACCCGGATGCAGACATTTATACCCTTGTTTATGATGAAGCAAAGATGGGGAAAATTTTCCCGAAAGAAAAAGTTCATACATCTTTTGTTCAGAATATTCCAGGAGCCACAAAAATCTACACAAAACTCCTCAGTTTTATGCCTAGAGCCTTTGAAAGCTTTGATTTTTCAGGTTATGACCTTGTACTTTGTTCTTCATCAAGCTGTGCAAAAGGCGTAATTACTCCCCCTTCAGTTCCTCATATTGCTTATGTTCATTCACCAATGCGTTATGCCTGGGATCAGTACCATGATTACCAGAAACGCTCCAGCGCTCTTGTTGGATTTTTTATGGATTTACAGATGCCTTCAATCCGTCTCTGGGATTATGTGTCTTCACAGCGTATTGATAAAATTATTACAAATTCAAACTACATCAGAAGACGTATTAAAAAATACTGGAATTTAGACAGTGATGTAATTTATCCTCCTGTTGACACAGACAGACTGGAACCTAACGGAAAGCCTGCAGAAGATTTTTATGTTGTCTTCAGCCGTTTTGTTCCGTACAAAAGAATTGACCTTGCAATCAGTGCCTGTGGTAAAACAGGCAGAAAACTTGTTGTAATCGGTGGTGGAAGTCAGGAAGCAGAACTTAAATCACTTGCAGCTTCTTTCAAGGATTCAAACATTACATTTACAGGCCGCATCAGCGACGACGAAGTAAAAGATTATCTTCAGCACTGTAAAGCAATGATTTTCAGTGCCGAAGAAGATTTTGGAATTATTCCAGTTGAAGCTCAGGCTTGTGGCCGTCCTGTTATTGCTTTTGGAAAAGGCGGCTCTCTTGAAACTGTAGTTGACGGAGTAACAGGTGTATTCTTTGATAATCAGGAACAGGATGCGGTTATCGAAGCATTGAACAAATTTGAAGAACTGGATTCAAAAAATCAGTTTGACCAGCAAAAAATTGTTGAACATGCAAAATCTTTTTCAACTCAAAGATTCTGTAACCAGCTAAAAGATAAAATCAATGAAGTATTAAAGGATTTTTCAAAATAAATGTTACGAATGGTTATTGATTGCCGCATGATCGGCTCAGGAGGAATCGGTTCTTTTGTTTCTGAACTTATTCCTTATTTTCTTGAACATAACGAGTGTCTTCTTCTGGGAACACATGAACAGTGCATGGCTTTTTTACGAATGCAGAATGTTGAATTCTGTTTTTGTGATGTAAAGCCTTTCAGTTTTCAGGAAATGTTCAGTTTTCCACAGGAAACCCTGAATAAAATTCATACTTACGATTATTATTTTTCACCTTACTGCAACATTCCCGGGGGAATTAAAATTCCTGTTTTCTCCACAATACATGACATTGTTTTTCTTGATGTTCCTGGACTTACGGGTTTTGCAGGAAAAATCGGTCGTAAATACATTTATCAGAGATCTATAAATCTTTCAAAAGCAGTTTTTACAGTTTCTGAGTTTTCAAAGCAGAGAATTCTTGAAAAATTAAACTGCAAAAAACCTCTTCAGGTAGTTTACAATTCAGTTCCTAAATACCTTCTTCAAAAGGATTCATCCATTGATTCCATTAAAAAAGACGGCACAATCCTTTTTGTGGGAAACATAAAAAAACATAAAGGACTTAAGATTCTTCTGGATGCATTTGAAATCATAAAATCAAAAGGTTCGTCTCTCAGACTCAAAATAGTCGGCAATAAGGAAAACTTCCGCACTGGTGATGAAGAAACTGCACAGAGAATAAGTACTATGGATTCGTCCCTCATTGAATTTACTGGAAAAGTTTCAAATGAGGAATTAAAAAAGATTTATCACTCAAGCAATATGCTTGTTCAGCCTTCTCTTTATGAAGGCTTTGGAATGCCACCATTAGAATCCATGACTCTTGGTACACCAGCCATAATTTCAGATATTCCTGTTTTCAAGGAAATTTATGGAGATTTTCCAGTTAAATTCTTTGAATCAGGTAATGCAGAAGATCTGGCTCAGAAAATACTTGATACAGAAAAAGAAGCAGTTTCCATTGAGCTTGGTGAACTTAAAAATAAATATTCCTATGAAAAATCCGCTCACCTAATTACCGATATTATAAGTAATTACTAAACATTCTACAAATTATTTAAGTAGACCTTTTAAGTATAAAGAGGTATAATAAAATTTACCTATGACTGAAAAAGATTTTGAAAAATATTTTAGTTTAAAATATCGGAAGACCAGCTCTTTTACTTCTGGCCTGGCATTTATGATTAGTGATGCACTGATGATTATGCTTTCCATCGGATCCAGCTTTTTTATTATAAATACTATCAATGATGACTGGATCTGGCTCAGATCTTTCGTTAACTACTGGGTTTATCTTATTCCTGCCCTTGCCGTTTTTTATTCAGCAGGTCTTTATCCGGGACTTTCTCATCCACCTGCAGACGAAATCAAAAAATTCGGAATTTGTACTTTCTTTATTTACATTGGTATCTGTTTTTCAATTTTCGTTGAAGAAGCAGATACAGGACTTACATTTGGTTTATTTTTTGCTGAACATCTTGAAGTAAAATGGCCGGTAATTACAGCTTTTGCCCTTGCCTGGCCAATTGCTGTAATTTTACTTGCCGGTGCCCGGGAATTTGTTCGTCATATCTTCTCTGGTTTCAGATGGTATGGTGTTCCTGCAGTTTTCTATGTAAAAGGTGACAGCGGAAACTTCATTATTGACCGTTTCCTTAAAAGAACTGACCTTGGTTACAAACCAGCTGTAATTATTGATTCTGAAACAAAAGAACCTTATTTGTACAAAGATATACCGGTTTTTCCTAACAATGATAAAATTACTGAAGCAATTAAGAAAACAGGGATTAAGAATGCCTTTATTGTAGGATGGAAAGAAGATTTGACTGGTATTAACTCTTATTTCCGCTACACAATGAATATTCCCCGTATGCAGGAGCTTAACACAATTTCTTCAAACGTCCGTGATTTCGGTGGTGTCCTGGGATTTGCATCTACTCACAACCTTACATTTGGCTTCTCTCTTTTCATTAAGCGTTGTGTAGATATTTTCCTTCTTCTTATTTCATCACCAGTTACAATTCCTCTTGTACTCATTGTTTCAATTCTCGTTAAATGTACAAGCAAAGGACCTGTTTTTTACGGACACAAGCGTATCGGACGTAACGGAAAAGAATTCAAATGCTGGAAATTCCGTTCAATGGCCATTGATGCTGATAAACAGCTTGAAAAAATTCTTGCTGAAAATCCAAAAATGCGTGAAGAATGGGAACGGGACCGTAAATTTACAGATGACCCTCGCGTCACTAAAATCGGTAAAATTCTTCGCAAAACAAGTATTGATGAAATTCCTCAGTTCTTTAATGTTCTTACAGGTGAAATGAGCTTTATCGGTCCACGTCCTGTTACAAAACCAGAACTTGAAAAATATGGTTCAAAAGCAGATTACGTTCTTACTGTTAAGCCAGGTTTAAGCGGTATGTGGCAGATTTCCGGTCGTTCTGATACAGGATACGAAGAACGCATTACACTTGATTCATACTACATCCAGAACTGGTCTGTGTGGCTTGATCTCTGGATTATCATTAAAACAATTTATGTTGTACTTAAAGGAAAAGGTGCCTATTAATGAAAAGATTTCTACTTGCTACATTATTTCTCTGCCTTTCAGCTTTTACATTTGCAGACAGATATCAGATCAATGATGTAATTTACGACATAATAGGTATTACAACAAAATATGCGCTTGAACGGGCTGTAGATATCGACAAGGACAGAGTATTTGAATCCTACGATGAACTTCATGAATATGTAGACAATCTCCGTTCTCTTTTTAACAACCTGAGAAACCTTTCCAGTTCAATCATCAATACAACATACGACTCTACTCTTGATGAAGAAGGTATCTGTAAAGTCACACTTAGAATTTCAACTGTAGACTCAAAACACTTCCTTATGGTTCCTTATCCAAAATATAATTCCAATGATGGTTTTAATCTTAAGCTTAAGGCAAAAGATACAAACTTTCTGGGTACAATGGAAACCTTAAATTTTGACTTTAACCTTTCAACTGAATATAAAGAAAATTCTGATAAAGAATTTGATTATAAAGTAGGTATGAACTTTGATTATGATTATCCCTTCAAACTGGCTATGCTTGATTCAAGCTGGAATAATGATTTTGGATTCAGCTGGACTTTAGGAAAAAATCGTCCAGAATTCTCTTATAACACAGGGTTTTCTTTTGAACTTCCATTTAAGAATTATAAACTCAGACTTGATTTAACACAGGGAATTGAACGAAATTTTGACTATTCAGAATATGATGATGAACTTTTTTTTACAGAAGCAGCAAAATTCTCCATTCCTTTGAAAATTGCTGAAATTCCTAATTTTGATAAAGTTACTTTTACTCCTTACATTGATTACACCTGGAACTGGGATAATGACGGAATCAACGAAGAAAACTCGGATCTTTCAAGTCCAAGTCTGTCTGCCGGTTATACTGTAAGTACAGGCCGTGTAAACTGGAACGGTAACTTCCGTAATGGTATTGATATGAACATGAATCCTTTTGCTGGATATAACTACCAGAAAGAAGAATATTTTTACGGTCTTTCAGGAACACTCGAAATGTATAAATCCTGCAAATGGATTGGATTAAACGCTCGTTTATACGGATTCTATGATTATAATAAAACCGAAAAAATCGGTTCAATGCTCCGCGGTATCAGAGATGACCAGAAATACAGCAAAAAGAAATGGAATGCAAAATTCCCAGGAAAGCCTAATCCAAAGGCCCTTACAACTTCTGCAGCTATTGTAGGAAATGTTGATATTCCAATTCATATTATTACTACAGACTGGAACGGCTTCAATGAATTTTTATTCGGTTCAGACAGCTGGATGTATTCTCATTTAAAATGGATGCGTTACTTCGACTTTGAACTCCAGACTTCAATTTTCGGAGATTTCGCCCTCACCCACAACGAATATACAGGCAAAACTTTTGCAATTCGTGACGGATGGTATGCCGGCGGTGTGGAAGTTATTGTTTTCCCTGCAAAGTGGAGAAATCTTCAGGTTAGAGCAAGTGCCGGTGTGGACGCTGGTCGAAAAATCGTAAAGAAAGTTTCCGGCAAATTGTTTGACGGTTCATGGCGCAGTGAACCATCAGCCCTGGAAATCAGTATTGGTATTGGTCTTCACTACTAATAGAGATAAAAAAGGGGATGACAAAAAAGTTCAACTTGCGGTGGTTGAGCTTGTCGAAACCACCATATTTAGTGTAACAGTCATTTCGACAAGTGGTTCCTGAGCCTGTCGAAGGGCTCAATGACCGCTACACTCATTACTTTAAGAACAGCCCTTTTTTTATTTTAAAATCAAAATCAAAAATAGCTTTTATTTAATTCGTTCTTTTGATAAAGCTTTATAATAAGGATCTGGACAAGAACCAGCCATTGCTGCAAAAAAGTTCTGACTAAAAACAAGACAACCGTTTTTACCGGCTTTTTCACCTAAATCGTACATAAGATTCCAGATATTGTTTTTTTGTCCCCATTCTACAATATCATCATATTTTCCGCATTCAGAAAGAAAATTCCTGAATGTGGTGTATTTATATCTTGAATCTCTTGCCTTTAAGATTTCATCAATATGTGTAAAAGCTTCAATAACACCCAGTGCACTGAATTTAAGGGCCTCTAAATGAAGATTTTCAGCTTCATACAGACTGCTTAAATCAGCAAGAGCTTTTAATGAATATTTACTTTCTGCTCTGTAAAGCATAAACAGGCGGTCTACATTTTGAACTTTATCCTGTTTAATAGTTCTGACAATAGCATTCAAAAGGGATTTGTTCTTATAATTCTGGTCATTATCGAGAATAAGAAGCAGTGTTTTTTCATAACTGTCTTTATCTCCCCTCAGTTTATTTAGCTGAGCCATAGAATAAAGAATTTCGTACTTTGAATCAGGAATATCAAGATACTCTGTTTCAGAAAGTGCTTTCTGATAGAATGTATAACTTACGCTATATTCACCTTCCACCTGATAAATCTGCCCAAGCAGATAATCACATTCAGGATAAACTCCTTTTTCTTTTATCCAGTCAGTAAGAACATTAATATCATCCTTAAAAAAATCCTTACCGTAAAGCTTCAGGTATTTATTTGTAATCTGAATGGCTTCTTTTTGACCACGTTCTTCCAGAATTGGAAGGACTTTAACAAATTCACTGCCTACACGCTGAACCTGTTTAGGAGTTATGGCAACTTCCATAATATTGTATTCGTGTTGGATTTCGGCTTTTCTTTGAGCAGAAGCTTTATTTGCAAGTCTTAAAGCTTCTCCATAGTTTCCGCAGTCAAATGCAACCTGAGCATATTCTAAAGTTTTCCACGAACTGTCAGAAGCATTTGTCTGAGAGAAAGCAAAAATTGAAAATGTTAACAGCAAACCTGCTAAAACTGTTTTTTTCATAAAGAATTTAATTCCTCTTCAAATACAGTATCGGCATCTTTTTCATCAATGGTGCGTACAATTACTCCTTTTTTGAAAATAATTGCTTTTCCACCGGCACCTGCAATACCAATATCAGCATGTTTACCTTCACCAGGACCGTTAACTACACATCCCATAACGGCAACTGTAATATCTTTTTTCATAGAAAGAAGTTTGTTCTGCCATCTGTCCATAAAGCCATGAACATCAAAACCCATACGGCCACAGCGAGGACAACTAACAAGAGTTACTCCACCTGCTCTTTTTCCGCATTCCCGGAGAATTTCAAGGCCTGTAATAACTTCGTTTTCTGGAGCTGAAGACAAAGAAACACGAATAGTAGAACCGATTCCTTCTTTTAAGAGATGACTGAAAGCAAGAGTTGATTTTACAACACCTGTAATTAATGGACCTGCTTCAGTAACACCAACATGAAGCGGAATATCAAACTTTCTTGCAAAATCTTCATTTGCATCAATAGTTTCCTGAACTGAGCTTGCTTTCATACTTACAACAAACTGATCAAAATTCAGTTCATCAAAAACAGCAGCTTCTCTGGCAGCAGTTTGACTTAAAGCCACAGCACGGCTGAGTTTTCCAGCTTCTACCAGTTCCCTTAAATCATGTGGAAGAGAGCCGGAATTTACACCAATACGAATGGCTACACCTTTATCGCGACAACCATTCACAACGGCTTCAACACGGTCTCTGTCACCTATATTGCCTGGATTAATACGAATTGCTCCAACAGGACCTTCAAGACACTTCAAAGCTAGTCTGTAATCAAAATGGATATCTGCAACAAGAGGCATTGTTGAAGCTTTACAAATTTCAATAAAGCTTTCTGCACTTTCCATATCTGGTACAGCAAAACGGATAATATCACATCCAAGCATTTTTAAAGAATTAATCTGCTTTACGATTTCTTCAATTTTTGAAGGATTATCTTTAACACCAATAATTCCTTCTTTCCACATAGTCTGAATTGTTACAGGATTATTTCCACCGATTGCAATTCTTTCTGTATTACCATTACCACCAACATAAACAGTTCGTGGAGTTTTAAATTCTTTTTCCATAATTTTATTATATACCACTTGAGAGTAAAAAAAAAGACGGTCTAAAGACCGTCTTTTTATATGCATAGATAAAACTAGCCGAGAGCTACCATTGAGAATACCATTGCAAAGAGAGCAACAGTTTCACAAAGACCTACAACCATGATGTACTGAGAAAAACCTTTACCTGTTTCACCAAGGGCATCAGAACCTGAAGCACCTGCTTTACCCTGAGCAATAGCAGAAGCACACATTGCAACACCAGACATAAGACCAATACCAAACTTAAATCCGGCATCTGCAGTAGAACCTGTCATTGTCTGCATAAGAAGGAAGCCGTAGATTGTCTGTGTAAGTGGAGCACCGGCAAATACTGTAAGGATGAATGGAGCTGGTTTATTAGCCATATAACAGCGTTTCCAAGCACCAATTGCAGCCTGTCCAGAAACCATGATACCAATTGCTGAACCAAGAGCAGCAATACCCATAACAATTGCACTACCAAACTGTCCTAAAAATTCCATAATATTTCTCCTTTATGATAATTTTTTATATTTATACCAGATTCTGTAAGAAACTGGATTTTTTAATTATTCCTGAAATGGCTTGTATTTGAAGCCTGTCCAGCTCATACCAAGATGAGTTGAGAATTCCAGTGTATTAAGACGAACACCATGAACAATTACAGAAAGAACGTTCAAAATCATGTTCAGTCCGTGGCCAACCGTAAGGATCAGAATTGCACAAATGAATAATGCAAGGTGTCCCAGCATTGGACCTGCCATTTCGTTTACTGTTGCACTGATGGCTCCACCGGCAAGAGCAACTGCCCAAAGACGGATGTATGAAACAATATCCGAGAATACGTTTACAACACCAAGTAATACAGAAACGATGCCTTTACAGCTTTCAAGGATACTCTTTCCGATGCTTCCTTCATAATTTGCAAAAATGAAACTGAGGAAGAATCCGAATCCAATTGCTCCAAGACAAACCTGGGAAACTGGAAGAGTATCAAAGAGATAGTAGCTTTCTGGGGTAATTCCAAGAGGAAATCTTACACCATCAACAACCATACTCAATACAACATAGAACATACCCCAAAGCTGGAGCATTGAACCAAGTTCACCAAGGAATTTTAAAGACTTAAGTTTAAGATTCTTTGCAATTCCTTTAAGGTGAGCAATAGAAAGCTGTACAAGAGCCAGAGAGAAACAGAAAATCTGGAGATTTTCTTTTACCCAGGCTTCATTTGTAAGTTTTACAACATTTCCGGCACCATCAGTAAGGCGCATTCTAACCACAGATTTTAAGGCTTCTGAATTAGAATAAACATTAGAGATAGCAGGAACAGAAATCATCTTAATCCATTCCGGAAGCTGTTCTGGAGTAAGTCCGAACCATGTACAAGTAAGGGCACCCCAAACCATTGTTGCAAATCCCAGTAAGGCAAGAAGGTACATCATTGGTCCCGGAGCCTTTTTCTTTTTGAGAGATAAAAGCATTCCGCCAACAGCTCCTGCAAACAGGAGTGCACCATATCCGCCATCACCAAAAATCATTCCAAAGAAAATTGTAAAGAACAACAGGAACCAGTTTGAAATATCATATTCATTATATCCAGGAACTGTTCCAAGGAAGTCTGTTACAGGATAAATAAGGCTTACTACCTTATTATTCTTTAATTTTGTAGGAACATTGTCTTCTTCTGAAGGATCATCAAAAGCAATGGCCCAGTTATTTTCTCTGGCAGTTTTCTTAACTGTTTCAAGATCATCTGCAGGAACAAACCCTGTTAACCACGCAAGGCGAATCTGAGAACCATTTTCTGATTCTTCTTCAACACCCATTCCGCTGAACAGATTTTCCATTTCAATGTCTTTATCAAACATTGCTGAAGCTTTTTTTAATGCAGGAATATAAACAGCAAGTGAATTAATTTCTTCATCAATTGCTGTGAGTCTATCACTGCTTTTCTTTACAATTTCAGCAAGTTCAGCAGAGCTGACTCTTGGCATTACAATTTGGTAAGCTTCTGGAGGAAGTCCCTGAGGACGTTCATTTTGTTCCAGTTTGTGATCTGAAATAACAAAGAAACGACTCTGATTTTTATCCTTGTTAACAAGCATTGTATGAATTTCATCACCAAGACTGTTGTATTTCTCGGTTGGAATTTCATACATAGAAAGATAAACACCCTTCTCTGCAAGATAATCAAAATCCTGAGGGTTAATTTTTCCCCATTTTGAAAGTCTTGCAAGTTCAATCTTATCTGAAGTTATCTGACTGTAAAGATTTTTCTTTTCTTCAATCAAATCAAGTGTTTTTTCAGAAAGTTTGAGGGCTTCTTCTTTTGAAAGCTCTTTTACAAGTTTAGTGCCTTTCTTTAATTTTATTTCAGACAAAAGAGAAATAACCAGTTCAATTTTAGAGTTATTCTGTTTAAAGGCTGTAAGTTCTTCACTTTCACCTTTAACTTCTTCTACATGAACTACGCCAGTTTTTCTTAATGTCTTTAAAGCATTCTTTCTGTCTTTTTCAAGAATTACGAAAGAAACTTTTTTCATTGGGACTATCATGCTTCAGCCCCCTCTTCAGTTTTTTTTGCCTGAGCCTGAGCAGCGTTGCGCTGATCAATTTTCTTTTTAGAAATTTTTGATCTGACAACTTCGCTTACCTGCTGATCTCCAAGATAAACTGAAATTTTCTTAATATTAGCCTTAGCTTCAGGAATCTTAACCTTTTCAAAAAGGTTTACGCGCTGACTTGTAGTGCGTAATTCCTGAGAAAGCAGCTTTACCTGTTCGTCCAGAACGCTGGCTTCCAGATCAAGAGAAAGAGCTTTTTCCATTCTGTCGGCTGCAAGATCAATCCAAAGTGGAGTTGAATATAAATCATAATCACCACGGGAAAAATCTGCACCTTCATAAACAGGAATTGTTACTCCGGCAATATTACCGGTACCCTTTCTGATATTGCGGACAGTTACCATATCGCTCTTAAAAGCATCTTCTTCACCAAAAACACCAATCCAAACCTTGAATTCTTCTTCAAGACGGATTCTTGCCTGGCGAACTTCTTTTGCCTTTGCGTCGATAGTTCTGATTTCAGATTGAAGCTGCTGTTTTTTGAGAGTAAGGGTTGGAAGATAGCGCTGATACATTTTAAGCGCATCTTTCTGAACCTTCTGCTCATTCTTTGTCAGCTTTAATTTTGCCATTCAATCTACTCCGCTATACTTAGTTTTTTGGCCAGAATTCTGTGATTAATTCAGACTTAATACCTGTTTCGTCTTTTTCGAAACAGTCAGAAAGAATTTTCCATCCAAGATCAAGAGCACCTTCCAGAGAAATGTTTACTGAAAGATCCATCATTTCTTTTTCGAACATAGCACCGTATTTAAGGAGCTTTTCATCCCAGTTAGACATCATAAAGCCCATGGATTTCTTTTCCAGTGTGTCTTTGTATGATGAATAAAGACGAATCATAGCATCCATAAGGGCACGATGATCTTTACGAGTTTTACCGTTTACATTCTGCTTAAGACGAGAAAGAGAACCAAATGGTTCAATACGTCCGCCTTTAAGATAATACTGACCTTCTGTAATGTAACCAGTGTTATCAGGAACAGGATGAGTAACGTCATCACCAGGCATTGTTGTAACAGCAAGAACTGTAACAGAACCGGCATTATCGAAATCTACTGCCTTTTCATAGCGGGCTGCGAGCTGAGAATACAAATCGCCAGGATAACCACGGTTTGATGGAACCTGTTCCTGTGTAATGGCAATTTCCTTCATGGCATCAGCATAAGAAGTCATATCTGTAAGAAGAACAAGAACATCCTTATTCTGAAGGGCAAACTGTTCTGCAACAGCCAGAGACATATCAGGAATTTTCATACATTCAACTGTTGGATCAGCTGCTGTATGAATAAACATAACAGTCTTGCTCAATGAACCGCCTTCTTCAAGAGTTTTCTTAAAGTAAAGGAAGTCATCGTATTTAAGTCCCATACCACCGAGAACGATTACATCAGCTTCTGCCTGCATGGCAATACGTGCCAGGAGCTGGTTGTATGGTTCACCAGAGATAGAGAAAATTGGAAGCTTCTGAGAAACAACCAGTGTATTGAACATATCAATCATCGGAATGTTTGTACGCATCATACGCTCTGCAAGAATACGTTTTGACGGGTTAACAGAAGGTCCACCAATTGGTTTAAGGTTTTCTGCAAGAGTTGGACCATTATCACGAGGTTCACCAGAACCATTGAAAATACGTCCAAGAAGATCTTCGCTGAAAGAAACCTGCATATCGTGTCCAAGGAAGCGAATCTGATCACCTGTTGAAACACCACGACCACCGGCAAAAACCTGAAGTGAAACAATGTCACCGTCGATTTTATTTACTTCGGCAAGGGATTTACCAAACCGTGTTGTGATTTCTGCAAGTTCGTTATATCTAACGCCTTCAGCTTTTACTGTAATTACGGAACCAGTGATTGATTCAATTTTGCTGTAAACTTTATTCATCTAAATCACCTCCGACCTATGCCTTTAAAATTGCTTCTGCTTCAGCAGTAAGTTTACCGTTTTTAGAAGCATAAAGTTCATCAATTTCTTTTTCAATTTTGTTGAATGCATCGCTCTTGTCTTCAGCATAGTTCCAGTCAATAAATTTCTGACGGAGCTGGTTGAAATAAGTACGAGCTTCATCTTTGTCTGAAAGATCAAATTCCGAACCAAGAATTGAAATAAGTTTATCAAGGTCATAAATCTGTCTTTCTACAGTAGCATTTGCATCAACTGCATCGAATGAGTTCTGCTGGAAGTAAACTGCATCAAGCATTTCTTCTTTCAGGTAAACAAGATAATCTTCAAGAGAAGTACCTTCTTCACCTACTACTTTCATCATAGAACCTACATCAACACCTTTGCGCATGATACCAAAACAGTAATTCACTTTTTCTGCAGGAATAATACCTGTATATTTTGACCAGGACTGAATAGGATCGATTGCAGGATATTTACGTGCATCAGAACGGGCACGTGAAAGACCATGGAAAGCACCAACTACTTTCAGTGTAGCCTGTGTTACTGGTTCTTCAAAGTTACCGCCGGCTGGAGAAACTGTACCACCAATTGTTACAGAACCTTTTGATCCGTCAGGAAGACGAACCTGACCTGCACGTTCGTAGAATGCAGCAATGTAAGATTCCATATAAGCCGGGAAAGCTTCTTCGCCAGGAATTTCTTCAAGACGTCCAGACATTTCACGGAGAGCCTGAGCCCAGCGGGATGTTGAATCTGCAAGAAGAAGAACATTAAGTCCCATCTGACGATAATATTCAGCAAGTGTAACTGATGTATAAACAGAAGCTTCACGGGAAGCTACTGGCATTGATGATGTGTTACAAATAATGATTGTACGTTCCATCAATGATTTGCCTGTTTTAGGATCTTTAAGTTCCGGGAATTCTGTAAGTGTTTCTACAACTTCACCGGCACGTTCACCACAGGCAGCGATGATTACAATGTCAACATCTGCGTATTTTGAAGTTGTGTGCTGCAATACAGTCTTACCGGCACCGAATGGACCAGGAATACAATATGTACCACCTTTGGCAACAGGGAAGAATGTATCAATAAGACGAACCTTAGTAACCATTGTTTCTGTTGGAGCAAGGCGTTCTGCATAACAGTTAACTGCACGTTTTACAGGCCAGCGGAAAGAAAGTCCAATTTCAACATCTTTACCCTTTTCGTCTGTAAGAACAGCAATTTTATCTTCAAGTGTATATTCTCCGGCTGGTTTTACAGATTTTACTGTATATGAACCAAGCAGATAGAATGGTACAAAAATTTTATGAGTGAATGGTCCTTCCGGAACTGTACCAACATATTCACCGGCTTTTAATACATCACCTGGTTTAGCTGTTGGTGTAAAAGACCATTTCTTTGTACGGTCAAGAGGATTAACATAAATACCTCTTTCAAGGAACCATCCTGCCTGTTCTGCAAGCAATGGAAGTGGATTCTGAAGACCATCATAAACCTGTCCAAGAAGACCAGGTCCAAGTTCTGCAGAAAGAAGGTCTCCAGTAAATTCAACTGAATCCCCTGCTTTAATTCCTTTTGTCATTTCGTAAACCTGAAGCTGAGCAACGTTTCCGCGAATACGGATTACTTCACTTTTCAGGCTAGAATCATCTACTTTAACATAGGCAACTTCGTTCATGGAAATGGTTCCGTCAAATTCAACAGAAACCATGTTACCATTTACGCCGACAACCTTTCCTTTTGTATCCGTCATTTATTCTTCTCCTTTGAGAATTGAATCGTAAATTTTGTGATAAGAAGCCATACCTTTTTCTGCGTTAAACTTCTTCATCCTTAAAGCAAGTTTTAATTTGAGACCATATAAATAAACGGCATCAATAGAAAACTCGTCTTGAGGACGAATACTGTTCAGCAGATTTAATCTGTACTGATTAAGAAACTGTTCAGCCGCTAAAGGGCTGTCCATTCCTGTAGCAGTACGTGCTGCCTGAATTACTTCAGGAGGAAAGCTTTCGTTTTCAACATCAAATTTTTTATTCATACGAAGTGCACGTATCTGAGCTAAAGCAAGTCTTAAATTACGTTCACAATCGTACCAGCTGTCAAGCAGCACTGAACCTGTTGGAGTCTTTTCTCTTGGAGGTTCAAGAGAAAGATTTTTAAGCTGATTCAGGCTTTTTGCGTCAAGAAAACGAGAACAAAGATCATAAAAGTATTCTTCTGTAATTGGCAAAGCTGTTTTTTCATCTGTAACAGTGAAAGATGGCAGCTGTGCCAAAAGATAATACTGATTACTCACTTATTTAGCCGCCTCTTTCATTAATGCAGAAACCTTAGGATTAAGGTATGCACTGAATAATTCTGCTACAGCTTCAGCTGAATAATCATAGAATGCTGCACCGTCTTTTACTCCAATACGGAAACCATTGCTGATTGAATTGTCAGCTTTAAGTGTAAGGCCCTTTGCAATTTCAGCTTTAAGGGCTGCCTTAAGTCCTGATTCAACTTCTGCAAGGTCTTTTTCATTAAGAAGTACAGAAACATCTTCTGCTGATGTATTCTTTGCCCATTCTTTTATTACTTCTGGAATGAGTTTGGAAAGCATATCTTTTGAATAAGTTTTTGAAACCTCATCGCTTACAAGAGCTGAGAGTTCTTTTGTGATGCTGTCTCTGAAGGCAAGAAGAAGATTTCTGCCAGCCTGTTTAATAGCGTCTTCACTAGCTTTTTCCATACGGGCATTTTCTTCTTTTGCCTGTTTAAGGATTTTTTCTGCTTCTGCTTTTGCATTAGAAATAATTTTTTCAGCTTCTTTTTCAGCCTGCGAAATTATTTCTGAAGCAGAGTTTTCAGCTGCGTCAACGCCATCTTTCTTGATCCTGTCGATCAATTCTTCAACCTGGGTGTCCATGCTAACCTCTCTATATATAAAATGTTAATTATTGAAAATAATTATCACTTTAAATAATAACATAAAAAATTGAATTGATAAAATAACAATTCATTACATTGAGGAAAATCAGGAAAAAAATTAAATAAATTTCAGAAAAAAAAATTAAAGGCCCATATCAAGGGAGAATTGAACTTCAGTTATGGTGAGCTGGAGCTGGGTGGCGATTTCTTCCTGAGAATATCCCTGTTCATCAAGCTCACGAATCTGCTGATTTATGTCTTTTTTTGGCTTAACAGGATTATCGGCAAAAGTTACTTTTGGTCCCAGTTGTGGAATTTTTGCAACAGATGCACCTTCTTCATAAACAGTAAACTGTGTACCGGAAGGAGAACTTATTACTTTTTCTTTTGATTCTTCATTTATTTGTGAACTTTCCTTATTTAAATATAAGGATCCTTCAGAAGTGATGGAATATGATTCATCCTGTTTCAGACCGTCTGATATACGGGAATAGGCAGAAACAGCTGTAGAAGCAGGATTGCGAGGCTGAAATTCAGACTGAGATACTACATCCAGCCTCTTCTTCATTTCGCTACTGGTATAAGTCTGCAGGTTATAAGCTTTTGACTGACGTTCAAGTTCAGATCTTGCCATTGCAACATGTCTGTCAGCTTCAGCAATTATACTTTTTAACTGTTTTATCTGACTTTCAATGATATCCATGTCTTTAACAGTGGCACGGTCAACATCTTCAATCATTCTTTTAACTTCTAGACGTGTAGATGAAATAATGTCATCGGTAGAAAAAAGATTCTTAAATTTTTTGAGAAAAACCATCCACAAGATGATATTTAAAACTATAAGAAAAAATGCAAGGACTGCTATACCAATCATACTTAACCCATTATATCAATGTGATTTCCCAGGTGTGCTTCCCTAAGCTTTACAGTCTTTGTTTCAGTGAGCTGTTCTTCTTCCTGTTTCCTTTTTTTGTTTCCCTGAGAATTGTATTCCTGAGAGTCATGACCATCTTTGTTTACCTGGCCGGATTTAGATTCTGAGTCAGCTGCTTTATGAACCTGGGCTGCCTGTTCTGAGTTCTGCTGAACACGCTGTGCTTCCTGCATAGCCTGTGTAAGCTGCCCTCCCTGCTGCTGTACAGCAACAGTTTTAGCCACATTGTTCATTTGAGAATACATTGTCTGTAAATCAATTGGTTGAATAGCCATCTGGTCCCTTCACATCATCAAAATCAGGCTGTTCAAACTTTCCCCGTCTTACGAAGCCTTCTTCGTAATAGAAAGTTACACTCTTAACATCAGCTCTAACTTCATCTTTTTCATCACGAACGAAAATCTTTACGCCGGAATAAACTGTTCCCGAAGCATAGACTTTACCTATGTTTTTAAGTTCACGAAGATTACTCTGTATCTGGTTAATTTCTTTATTGAATTCATCGTTCTCCTGAACAATCTGGTCACGTCTTTCTGTAAGCTTAACAAGACTTTCCTCTTTGTCTTTTGGAATTGTACGACGAACTTTTTTCATATTTTCCAGAGTCTGAATATTAAGTTCCAGTTCTTCAAGTTCTTTTACATTATTTGTCTGTAAATCAAGAAGTTCTCCAAGACGATGTTTTGCTCTAGGATCGATTCCAACTTCAATTACAGTTTCTGTACCACCACCGGCTGAACCAATATTTTTGGCAAGAACAGTTTCTCTGGCAAACAAATGACCACCTGTAATCTGGGCACGTTTTCCACGAAGAATGATTCTTTTCTGCGCAGAAACTTCGCTATTCATAATTGAGTCATTTACAATAACATTTTCTTCAACTTCAACTTTTGAGTTCTGAATGAATTTCGCCCAAAGAGAACCACCACACTTGATTGAACATTCATCACGACCAACAATACCGTGGGCAACAATTATGTCACCATCACTTTCAAGCTGACTGGCACCAACTTCCCCGCTGATTTCAATATTTCCGCTGGCTTTAATGTTGTATCCGTCTTCAACGTTACCTGTAACAATTACACTTCCAAGGAATGTAATATTACCTGTTTTAATATTAACACCGTCAACTTCCATAATTGGTTCAACGTTAATTTTATCGTTTACAAGTGTTACATGTCCGTTAGTAGCTGCAAGAATTGTTCTTTCGTCAGAATCAACCTTAACGTTTTTGCCTAAAGGGAGAAGTATATCTTTACCATTTTTTGCTTCAAGATAACGTCCAAAAAGAGTTTTACCGGAACGTCCTCTTTCTGCAGGCATTTTTACTGCCAGAGGCTGTCCTTCAACAACATTCTGAATAAGGTTAAGTTCCTTAAAGTTAACCTGTCCGTTTTCAGCTTCCTTGGCACGAAGTTTTGAACGGTCTGTTTCAAAGTTATATGCAATATAAGCATCACGGCCATCAACTGGAAGAACTGCTTCTGCAATGAGAACAGGAGCGTTATATACAGGTCTGTCTACCAGTTCCTGGATTTTATCTTCACAAATACCGGCAACAACTCCCTGACCTTTTAATGCAGTAACAATCTGTTCAACAGTAATGTCTGCTCCACCTAAAGAAGGAGGATTAATAGTACATGTAGCTTTTAATTCATCTTTTGTAATGTCTACAACAAAAATTGCATCGTTGGCAGGAGATCTTGTGTAAGTACCAATCTTAACATATTCATTTTTAGTACCTTCTTTTGCAAGTTTTTTTACAAGATTTTCATCCAGGTCTTTAGTGTCAGGACGCTCAAGTTCTGTAATGATGTTTCCATAATTAACAGGCTGACCTTCTCCAACTGGTAATGTGATTTTGAGGAAAATTTCTGAGCCAAAGTGACGGATAAAGTATTCGCCATCTTTATTGTTATTAATTTCTTCATCCTGAAGAATATCGCTTCCGAACATCTGGAGTTCTTTTTCTTTTGCGATTTTAGCAGCAACTTCAGGATTCTGATAAACAAGAATAGTCCAGGGTTTTTTTGCGATTCCAAAGAATCCTTCATATCCCTTTTCTTTTACTTCATATTCCAGGTTTACAACTTTAGTATTTAACTGAACTGCAGCATCTGCAAGAGCTTCATCCAGAGTATCAGCGTGAACTTCTACATGTTTAAGATTTTTTTCAGTTTCTAAAAGTTCACCTAAATCTTTTCTGATATTGTCTAAAGTTATCATAATATTTCCAGTTTACGGCTTACA
Source organism: Treponema sp. (assembly GCA_016297415.1). Classification (GTDB taxonomy): domain Bacteria; phylum Spirochaetota; class Spirochaetia; order Treponematales; family Treponemataceae; genus Treponema_D. The sequence goes on along the minus strand of JAEDGQ010000001.1, from coordinate 99,649 downwards.
TAATTCCTTTTCTGAAATTTGTAAGTTTTGCTCTTAATCTTAAATTTGCCTTTGTATGAAGCTGTGAAATGCGTGATTCACTAACTTCAAGAACCTGTCCGATTTCTTTGAAAGTAAGGTCTTCATGGTAGTAAAGTACAATTACCATTTTTTCTTTCTCTGGTAATTCATTAATTGCCTGAATAATAACCTTTCTTATTTCTTCTCTTTCAACCTGAACATCAGGATTTAAGCTGGCAGGAGATTCAATTGTATCTCCAATAGAAAGATGATCACCGTCATCTCCAGAATTCCAGACATCATTCAAAGAAATAATACTGGAAGCACTAACCTTCATAATTGTCTGATGATATTCTTCTTCGGAAAGATTCATATGTTTAGCAATTTCTGAATCACTGGCAGTTCGTCCAAGCTTTGATTCAAGTTCGCTGATTGTATCTTCAATTTCTCTTGTTTTCTGTCTTACTGAACGAGGTACCCAGTCAAGCTGACGCATTTCGTCAAAAATTGCACCACGGATACGAGTTACAGCATAAGTCTTAAACTTTACGCCCTTTTCAGGATTATACTTGTTAATGGCATCAAGAAGACCAAACTGTCCAAAGCCTACCAGATCGTCAAATTCCATGCTTGCAGGAAGTCCTACAGAAACTTTACCTGCAACATATTTAACGAGAGGCATATACTGCCTGATAAGCTTGTCTCTAAGCTGAGGAGATTTAGTGTTCTTAAATTCAATCCAGAGTTTATCTTCTTCCGGATCGTTTACTACCTGTGGATTTTCGTCCATATATTTTTACCTTACTAATTATTGTCAGATGACAATAGTGTTCTTATAGCCTGAGCCATTATATCAGTGTTTTTTGCCTCTGCATTCATTCCATCTGGAAAAAGTGCAGAACTGGCACCAGAAGAGGATGAACTTTTTGCAAAATCACTGTCACTGATTACATCACTTTCATCATTCTGTTTATTATCCGTAAAATCACCAATTTCTGGTAATTCCTGCAGATTATCAACGGAATTAATTGCTCCATTACCCGCCGTCTGAGGTTTGTCTCCTTCCGTACGATGAGCTGGATTTGAAGGATTAATTGCATCCATAGCAGGAATCTGTTCACTATTTCCAAGGGAAACAGGTTTAAATGACTGTGAAGCTTCCTGTTCAGGAACATCTTCAACAGATTCTGCTGATAATTCATTTAATTCCTGAGTTTTTGTTTGAACCGGAGCTGTTTCATAAGAAGCAGAACCACCAGGATTTTCAGAAAGCCCCTGTCTGTTGTTTTCTACATGAAACTTAGGTCCGGAATCATCGTCTTCGATATTTTCGTCAGAAACTACAATATCGACTTTACTTCCAGTTACAGGAGTTGTAGAAGCAGAACCTGAAGTCTCACCAGAGAGAGATTCTCCTGAATCTGAAAGAAACATTTTATAGAGGAAGGATATACCGGCAGCCATACCGGCAAAGACTAAGGCAAAAATCAACGCACGAACTAAAACAGTTCCAAATGCATTTCTTGAAATTATCCCGGTCAGAAATGACAAAACAAATCCTATTCCGGCAGAAATGCCGACGGACTTAAAGTTTATCATATCTTTCCTCCCACTACTTATTAAGATTAAGGCAATTTGTCTTTAAGGTCAAGTTTTATTTCCAGGGCAAACGCATTATAATATATTCCCTGCTAAAAATGGCTTCCAGTCGTGAAAACGTCTTGTCGAAACCGCATGCTAGCATGATACACGCGTTTTGTGCTTGTAACTATATACGTTTGCCGCTCTCGCGGCAGCACAAAACGAGTGTTTTCGCAAGCCGTTTCACTCCTTTGCGCCATTTTTCAATACAAAATCAGTTATAATGCGTTTGCCCTGGTTTTATTTCTTTTTAAGAAATTTACGAAGGAAGCTGGAAACTCCTTCGCTTGAACTGTTATCTGTTTTTTCAATTCTGCCTACAATGTGTTTGATACACTGTGCAGGTTTTGATGTTGGATTTACAATCATAAATGGTTTCTGTCTGATTACAGAAGCAGAAACTACAGAATCATCATAAACAAATCCGATATAATCAACCTTATAATTAAGGAACTGCCCTACGATAGTAATAATTCTGTCAGAAATCTTTTTTCCTTCTTCTGCAGAATGAACACGATTTACAAGAAGCTTAATGTTAATCTGGCGGTCAACCAGTTCTGTAGTGATGATTTTAATCATACCATAAGCATCTGTAATTGCAGTTGGTTCTGGAGTTGTTACAACATAAACTTCATCAGCTGCAGCGACAAACTGAAGAACGTTGTTTGCAATTCCGGCACCAGTATCAATGATAATAATATCAGCATTACCAAGCTGAGCGAACTGTTTTGCAAAGTAATCAAGTTCATCAACTGAAAGATTGGCAATTTTAGAAAATCCGTTTGCACCGGCAATAAACTTAATTCCGACTTCAGTATCAAGAATAATTTCCTGCATTGTCTTCTGTTTATTGATTACCTGCATAAGATTGTACTGAGGAACAACATTCAGCAAAACGTTAACATTGGCCATACCAAGATCACCGTCAATAAGAATTACTTTTTTCCCCTGTTGTGCATAAGCAATAGCCATATTTACAGCAAGATTAGTCTTACCAACACCACCCTTACCACTGGTAACAGCAATGATACGTGTTTTATGACCTGAATCATCTGATTTTTTTTCGGAATCCTGAGCTTCCATATTTCCCATTAATTCGCGTAATTCCTGAGCCTGGTCTTCCATATTAGTTTTCCTCCGGGAACAAATCTTCTATATGTGTTCTGTCAATTTTAAAATCAACGAGATTTTTTAAGAATTCAATTACAGATGCTTTTCTGATGTTTCTAGGAACTTTCTGTCCATCTGTAATATAAGAAATTGATTTTCCTTTTTCTGCCAGAATGCTTAATACATTTCCAAAAGTTGATGTTTCATCACATTTTGTAATGATAACTGATGAAAAATTAAATACCTCATAATTCTGGATTATGCGTAAAAGATCACTGGCTTTTGTTGAAGCAGTAACTGTGAGATAAGTTTCAAAATTAATTCCCGGCACATTAAGGATAGCACGCATTTTTCCAATATTTTCAAAATCGTTTGGACTGTACCCTGATGAATCGATAAGAATATAATCAACGCTGTTTTTGCATTCCTGATAAAGAGTATTTAAGTCTTCTGCATTTTCAGCCTTATCAACCTGAATGTTCATAATTCCGCCGAATTTTCTGAGTTGAACTTCAGCACCAACACGAGTTTTATCAATTGTAATAAGTCTGATTACAGGAGTTGGTACACCCTTGTTTCTGGCCTCGAGAATAAAATTCGCTGCCATTTTGCTCAAAGTTGTTGTTTTTCCAACACCAGTTGGACCTACAAGAACTATAACATGAGGTGCTTTATGAAAAATTCTTGGTGAAATTTTGATGGACTGACCGATCCAGTCAACAACTTTTCTTTCAACAGTATCAAAATCATCAATTTCCTGCATTGTAAATTCGTTTCGGATTTTTGATGAAATAACACTGATAAAGTTGTGTGAAAATTCATTCATTTCCAGAAGCTGTTCAATTTTTAAAATATTCGGGTGAACATCGTTTGAGGAAACAGAGTCATTAATTTTTTCAATTTTCTTAGAAATGTCAGCAATCTGTTTGATAATAATGGCTGTATTTGCGTCAACACCAATTTTACCCATCAGATTGTTCTTTGATTTGTTGAAATCTTCAGGTTCTGGACGAGATTTATCTTTTACAATGTATGTAACACTTACCTGAGGCTTCTGAAATAATCCAAGAAACCCGCCTTTCAGATCTGTTTTACGGTTTATTACAGTGTAATTAGAACCGTACATCTGATAGAGTCTGGCTACAATATCTTCATAAGATTTTCCGGTCATTGTCAGATGAGTCGGAACAAATTCATTACTATTCACTTATTTCTCCCAAAATTTCAAGATTAATACTGTTTCCGGCTGCAAGTACTTCATTATAAGAAAGAACTATTGTACCTGGAATTTCTCTTTCGAGAGATTCTCTGACAAGTGCACGTATTTCTGACTTACAGAGAATAATTGGAAGATAATTCCGTTCTCTAAGAACTGCAAGGCTTGCATTTACATTGCTAATCCATTTTCTTCCTATTTCAAGAGGGAATCCAACATAAGATTTTCCACCGTTAGGAGAATTTACAGTATATTGTGTAATTAAGTCTGACCATTCGTCACTTAATCTGAGTACTGAAAGTTTCTTATCTTCAGGATTTACATACTGAGTACAAATCTGAAGTCCAAGTTCCTCACGAACTTTTTCAATAAGGAAAGCTGTATTGTGAGGTGTATACATTCCATAGTTGGCAAGAGTTTCAAGAATAGCAACAATATTTCTGATTGAAACCTGTTCCTGAAGAAGCCCCTGAAGGATTTTTTCAATTTCACCGTAAGTGTATTTGTATGTTGTAATAACTTCATCAACAACAACTTTGTTAGTTTCAGAAATTTTATTAATGATTGCACTAACTTCCTGTCTGCTGAGAATTTTAGCAGCTTTTGCTTTAATGATTTCAGTCATGTGAGTTGCAATAATTGTTGGCGGATCAATAACTGAATATCCGGCTCTTTCTGCTTCAAGCCGCTGATCTTCTGTAATCCATATTGCAGGAACTCCAAAGGCAGGATCTTTTGTAGGCTCACCCTTAATCTCTTCAGTAACAATACCTGTGTTAATACACATATAATGGCCAAGTTTGAGTTTACTTTTTCCTTCTTCAATACCATTAATCTTGAAGCAGTATTCCTGAGGATCGAGAGAAAGATTATCAATAATGCGAATACTTGGAACAACAAGACCAAGTTCAAGGGCTGCTTCCGTACGGATTCTTGTTACACGTTCAAGAAGTTCTGCACCCTTTTGTTTATCAACAAGTTCAACAAGGGCTATACCAAGTTCAAGAGAAAGAGGATCTGGTGGATTTACAACAGGAACTTCTCTTGGATTATGACCTTTCTGTTCATTAGAACCGGAATTAGCTGCAGCGGCCTGTTGTGCGGCAATCTGCATTTTTTCGGATCTTTGCATCCGGTATCCAATAAACAGAACCCCGCCGCCAACAACAGAAAGAAGAAAAAATAGAGAAGCTGAGCCTCCAAGCAACATGAATGTCAGGCCCATAAACAAAAGTACCCCGCCGGTAATCATGTAGATGTTGCCATTAACCGCAAATTCTTTCTTAACCTGCTCTCCAATAACTTCTTTTGAACTGGAACCAGTAACAAGAAGACCTGTTGAAATGGAAAGAAGCATAGAAGGAATCTGACTCAAAAGACCGTCACCAATAGTAAGCATTGGGAAAGTTCCAAGTGCCCCAGAAAATGACATTTTCTTTACAATCATAGAATAGAGAATGCCTGCAATTAAGTTGACACAGGTAACTACAATTCCAAATTTAACGTTTCCACTTACGAATTTTGAAGCACCATCCATTGTTGCAAAAAAGTCACTTTCCTGCTGAATAAGAGCTTTTTTTTCACGGGCCTGTTCCTCAGTAATAGATCCGGAATTGAGTTCGGAATCTACTGCGAACATTTTGGAGTTCATTGAATCCAGGGCAAAGCGGGCTGCAACTTCTGTTACGCGGGTGGCACCTTTAGTTACAACAAGAACCTGAAACAAAATAAGGATAATGAAAACAACAATACCAAGTGTAAGGTTTCCACCTGCAACAATATTGGCAAATGCTTTGATCATCTGTGCATCGAATTTTTCAATACCAGTATATCCGTTTGAAAGAATATAAACTGTAGAACGAATGTTTAAACCTATTCCAAAGATGGTCAAAAACAGAATGATTCTAGGAAATGAAGAAATACTTGATGATTTTGGAGTGTAAATTACAGTTAGAAGAACAATAAATCCCAGCGCAAGATTGATAATCATCATAAAATCAATTATTGGCGCAGGAAAAGGAACAATGAGCATAACAAAGATAAATACTAAGCTCAATGCTATAACTGTATTAGAGGAATTTTTAAAAATATTCGAAACTCGGTTAGCCACTCCCCACCCCTGGTTGACTTAATCTATTTCTTTTTATTGAGATAATTGATTTGCGTATAAACAGTGACAATAGCCTGAATATACTCATCAGGTATTATATCACCAACTTCCGTGTGTGCATAGAGACCTCGGGCAAGAGGAACGTTTTCAATTCGTGGAATTCCGTTTTCGTCTGCCAGGTCCCTGATTCTTTTGGCCATAAGATCAGCTCCTTTTGCATTTACCACAGGCCGGTCATTTTTTTCACTGTCATACTTCAATGCTACAGAATAGTGTGTCGGGTTTGTTACAACAACATCACTTTCAGCAACGGCTTTTGGAAGATTCTGCTGAAGCAGGGCTCTCTGGGCTGACTGAAGTTTTGATTTTACTTCAGGATCTCCTTCCTGTTCCTTAAATTCAGTCTTTACTTCCTGTTTTGTCATTTTCATGCTTTCCATAAACTGATGTCGCTGAACAAAGTAGTCAGGAATAGAAATAACAAAAAAAATCAATGCACAGTATGTAAGAATTTGAGCTGCACACCCACTTATTCTTCCTGCAGCCATTCGTACAGAATTTGTATGCAGTAACTCCAGAATATCACTAATATTCAGTCTGATTACAATTACAGCAACAGTAACTACTGCAAAAACCTTAAGAAGAGATTTAACAACGTTAATAAACCCTTCAAAAGAGAAAACTGTCTTTTTAAGATACTGGCCTATTTTTGGAACAATATTCTGAAATTTAAATTCAATAGGTTTTGTTGAAAATATAAAACCTTTATTTTGAACAAGATTGGCTATTATGGCAGCAATTCCACCTGCAGCTGAAAAAGGAATGACCATTTTACCAAGATTTAATAGAAGAACGATGTAAAATTCCCTTTGCATCAAATCTGATTCATTAATTCTTACAAAATAATATCTTAAAACATCTTCACACCATCTTAAACAATATGGTGCTGAAATAATCAAAACAATAACACAAATCAGAAGTACAACAGAACTGTTCAATTCCTGACTTTTTGCGACACGGCCCTCTTCTCTGGCTTTTTGTAATTTTAACTCTGAAGGTTCCTCTGTACGACCTTCATCTTCAGCTGCAAACCACTGGAGGTCAATTTCTTCAAAACTCATAAAACGCCTCCCCTGTAGAATGCAAATAAATCCTGTATCCGCTGAAATCCCTGGGCAAAGGATTCAATAAAGAAATCACAAAGTACGCCAAGAACGCTTGTAATAATAAAAAATGCAAAAAGAATCATAATTGGAAAACCTTCGGACAAGAGATTCATCTGAGGAGCAGCTTTTGAAAGAATACCAGTTGTTACTGTTACAAGAAAAAGTGTTCCCATAATGGGAAGTGCAATAATGAAAGCATCTGCAAAAAGTTTTGTAAGTCCTGAAAGCATAAATACAATCAGTCTTTCCCGTCCAGCTTCAAGAAGTAATTTAAAAACATTTAATGTTTCAAAACTTGAAATCAAACCACTTGTAAATAACTTTTGAGCCCAGTGATTATTCAAAAAAATCAGAAGCGCAATAAGGTTAAAGAACTGCCCCATAAGTGGATTTTCAACCTGACTTAAAGAGTCATAAACTTCAGAAGCAGAAAACCCCATCTGGAAAGCAAAAAACTGACCTGCAGTACTGAAAGCTGTAAAAATAATATTTATATAAAAACCAATGATAATACCGATGAACCCTTCACCAATTATCAGAAGAATATAATCAATTGAAAAGGCACCGTTATTTCCTATATAAGGTGAATATAATTCATATTGAAGATGCGGAAGAATGACATAAGCCATATAAAATGTAAGGGCAAGTTTTGCAGACCTAGAAATAGTCCTCATGGAAAAAAGAGGAAGAGTCATTAACATTGCAAAACAACGTACAGCTACAATAAGAAAATAAGGAGCTGTACCTACAACCCTTTCAAGCATTGTTCACCTATTGTGCCAGTTGAGGAATCATTGAAAAAAGATTAAATGTATAGCCGCGGAGCTGAGCAAACATCATACCGCCAAAAAAAGTCAGCATTCCAAGAATTACAACCATTTTAGGAAGAAAAGTAAGAGTCTGTTCCTGAATTGATGTTGTAGCCTGAAAAATTGCAACAAAAAGACCAACAATTAAGGCAGCGCCAAGAATTGGTGTACACATATAGAAAACCTGAAAAACTGCTCCTCTCATCAGGGAAACAAGAAAACCGATACTCATTTATGCCTCCTAGTGAATTACAGAAACAAACAGCTGCTGAGTTAAAAGTCCCCAGCCATCAACAAGAACAAAAAGCATAAGCTTAAACGGCATGGAGATTTGAACAGGCGGCAGCATCATCATACCCATACTCATAAGGATACTTGCCACAACCATATCAATGACGATAAACGGAATGTAAAGAATAATACCAATCTTAAATGCAACAGTAAGTTCATGAAGAATGTATGCAGGAACGATTACATACATAGGAACATCATCAAGAGTTTCAGGCTGTTTTTCATTAGCCATAGTCATAAAAGTCTGAATATAGCTGGTGTCATTCATCATCTGGGAATACATAAAAGTTTTCATAGGCTTTTTGGCCTGATCATAAGCCTGTTCCAGACTTATATTACCATCACTTAAAGGTTTTAATGCTGTAGAATATACCTGATTAAAAACAGGCCACATTACAAAAAGAGTCATAAATAAAGCCATACCGTTCAATACTGAAGTGGGTGGAACCTGTTGAAGAGAAAGTGCCCTTTTTATAAAATCAAGAACAATTGAAAAGCGTAAAAAACATGTTGTCAAAATGAGGATACTTGGCGCTAGAGATAAGACAGTTAGCATAAGCAGCAACTGGAGGCTGAAAGCCATCTGGCTGCCTGTCTGAGGCTGAGTAACACTAATATTTACATTGGGAATGTTCAGATTTCTTATATTCTGATTCATCTGTGTAGTTCCCTGAATGGACCCGTTGGGAAAATTTCTATTCTGAGAACTTTGAGAAGCAGCAGGGAGAATGCAGAAAGCACAAACAGCAAAAACTACAAGAAATCTGGAAATAATTTTTTTATCAAAGAAAACAAAGTTTTTTTTCATCTCTAACTCCAATTATTCTTCTGTATTAAGACGGTTTCTCTGATTTTTTATAACATCTGCTGCACTCTGAGATTCATTCTGAAAAATGTTCTGTTTTTGAGAATTTTTACTGCCCGGCATAAAGATTTCAAGAATTTCTGAAAAACTCTTAGGCTTAGAAACAGTATTATTCTGATCAGAATAAAGATTCATGGCATTAATCAGCTGTTCGTCCTGAACCTGACCTAAAAGATTAATGTTATTATCAGTTACACCAATAAGATATGCTGTATTCTGCAGGGTGATAACATTAATTGTTTTACCTGGAGAAAGAGTAATTTGACTTACATTACGAAGAAAAGGATCACTGTCATTCCGGGCTTTTACATTTTTTTTCATCAGGTAAAAAACGCCGTATGCAATACCTGCGATTAAAGCAAGTGCAAAAATCATTTTTACAAAAAGCCAGATTGTTGAAGGAGATTTTTGATTATATACAGGATTCTGTGGTACAGAATCTGTGAGTTTTATATCTGAAGGATCTGTTGAAATTGAAAAAGACTGAGTCTGTTCTTCAGTTTTAGTTTCGGTTTTACTTTTTGCATATAAATTTGATGCAAACACGAAAAAACTGCAGCATACAAAAGCTACAGCAAAGAGTTTTTTATTCATTTTCCCCACCCGTTTATTAAAAAAAAACGCTGATTAAATAACCAGCGTTTATTTATTAAATCTGATTATTAGTGTAAATCAGAAACTCTTTCCATTGGTGAAAGGATTTCAGTTACACGAACACCGAAGTTTTCATCGATAACTACAACTTCACCTTTGGCAATTGGTTTGTGATTTACAAGAATGTCTACTGGTTCACCGGCAAGTTTATCAAGCTCAATGATTGTACCTTCGCCCATTCCAAGGATTTCTTTAATCTGTTTTTTAGTACGTCCAAGTTCTACGGTCATTTCCATGAATACATCCATGATAAGACCGATATTTCCCTGTTCGCCGCCAGCGTTACCACCCATAAGATTTGGATACTGGATTGACTGAACGTTTGGTGTGTTCATTCCCATTACCTGTCCCATGTTTGGCATACCACCCATCATTGGCTGCTGCATTCCGCCCATACCCATATTTGGCATACCGCCCATCATTGGCTGCTGCATTCCGCCCATACCCATGTTTGGCATTCCCATATTTGGCATGCCACCCATCATTGGCTGCTGCATTCCGCCCATAACTCCGGCATCACCCCCCATAAGGTTTCCAAGGTCAGCTGCATTAAGAGCACCAGTTGATGAATCTGCTCCGCCGCCCAGAGCTGAAATCATTCCCTTTGCAACTTCAGCAGAAACTGCTTCCCAAAGTGTGTAGTTTTCGCCTTCAAGACTATATGGATAGCTGAAAAGTACGAATGATCCCTGTGGAATACGCACCATAGCTTTTGGCACATGTACACCTTCCGGAGGATTTGTTGCAAGTCCCGGAAGTTTTCCATCCTTGCTTAATTCATTTATTTCTGTACCTGTATGATTTGAAACAACTTCTGAAAGAACAGAAAGAGCCATATCATCAAGTTCAGCATTTTCTTCTTTATTGATTAAACATGTAAGTTTAGTTCCGAATTCTGGAGAAAGCATAAAAAGGTGATCACCTTTAAGTGCTGTTGAATAGTCTGCCATGACAGCAACAACCATTTCTGGAATTTTAGCCAGAAGCTGGTCTCTATCCATTGTTTCAACTAAAGGTGTTGAAGCCTTAAAATCACTTCCAGTCATGGAATTAAGTTTAGAAACAAGTTCGTCTTTAATTCCTTCTGCAAATGTTTCGAGAACAGTTGTATCAAAACTAACTGACGATCCGGAAGAAGCTCCTCCTGCTACGCCCATATCTACACCAGATAAGAGAGCGTCGATTTCGTCCTGTGAAATTGCACCATCACTCATAAGATTCATCTCCTTCTACGGATAATTGTTCTAAGTCTTCATTTTCCTGCTGATCAAGTTTGCTGATTACCTGAACAGCCATTTTCTTTCCAACTACACCAGGCTGGCACAAGAATTTTTTCTTGTTACCAACACTTAAGGTTAAAGGATCTCCCACTCTTACACTTGAAAGGCGAACTACATCACCCTGGCGAAGAGCAAGAACATCACGGATAGGAAGATTAATTGTGCCGATTTCAGCAACAACATCCATATCTACGTCAGAAAGTTTTTCCTTCAAAGTTGCAAGGTACTGTGTTGTCGATGAACGACGTACAGAAGAGAACCAGAACTGTGAAGAAAGTTTTGAAATAATAGGTTCGATTGTGAGGTATGGAATACAGAAGTTCATCATACCTTCTTCTTCACCTACTTTTGTTTCCAGTGTTACAAGTACAACCATTTCTGTTGGAGGTACAATCTGGGCAAACTGAGGATTAGTTTCAATCTGTCCAAGACGAGGACGGAGGTCGATTACCTGAGTCCATGCTTCACGCATATTGGCAAGAATACGAACAATAATTCCTTCCATTACGGAAGCTTCGATATCTGTTAAATCACGGCTGACTTTTGCTCCCTGTCCAGTACCACCAAACAGACGGTCAATAATACTGAATGTAATTGCAGGGTCAATTTCAAGAACAGCATTACCTTTAAGAGGGTCCATATTAATTACAGCCAGAGTTGTAGGAGTTGGAATAGAACGGATAAATTCTTCATATGTAAGCTGATCTACTGATGCTACGTGAACATGAACGAGAGAACGAAGCTGTGCAGACAAAGATGTAGTTGTGAGACGGGCAAAAGTTTCATGCATGATTGAAACTGTACGGATCTGTTCTTTAGAGAATTTATCCGGACGTTTAAAATCATAAATTTTAATTTTGCGAGTATCACTAACCGGCTTAAAATCATCAGTTTCTGTATCGCCAGAACTGATTGCCTGTAAGAGCTGGTCAATTTCATCTTGTGACAGAACTTCGTTCATGTCTATTCCACCTTATAATTCCGTTTAATTACTGCTGGATAACATCCAGTGTCATAAAACGTACATCTTTAATCTTTGAGCTGCTCAGAATTTCATCATTGATGGCATTACGAATTTCAATACGAATACCTTCTTCATTCTGAGGCTTTAATTCTTCTGAAGATTTCTGTGTGAAGTAACGTCTTAAAAAGTCCTTTAATTCAACAGTTCTCTGTGTAATTTCTGTAGATGTTGCTTTGTCGTCTTTTTTGTATCCAAGAACCACATCAACAATTACAGATGAAGGATTTACATCACTTGTTTTAGTTCTGATGGTACCAAGAGAACTATACCAGTCAAGAATTTCTCTATTAGCAGTATATTCTTCCTGATAAGTAATAGGGTCAGCAGAAGATGTATTTTTACCAAATAATTTAAAGCATACAAATACTGAAACAATGATTAAAATTAAAGCTCCAACACCGAATGCAATCCATTTCAGCATTCCAGGAAGCATTCCACCAAGACCTTTACTTTTACCGGAAGAAGAAAGAGCTTCACTTCCTGTGTCATCATTAAGGTCCATGTCGTCATTATCTGCCATAAAATACTCCTGTATTAATTATCGGTGAACAATTTTAATAACATTATCATTAAAAATGTCCATCATCAAGAATTAAAATATCAACCCTGCGGTTGTAAGCCTGTCCCTCTCTTGAATCGTTAGAAAAAACAGGACGTGTATCAGCATAGCCGGCAACAGAAAATCTTTTTTCATCAACTCCAAAATCTGAAAGATAATGAAGTGTATTTACAGCACGAGCTGCTGAAAGTTCCCAGTTTGAAGGGAATTTTTCATTGGAAACAGGAGTACTGTCCGTATGTCCTTCGATCCGGAATCTTCTGTTTTTAATTTCAGGTTCCTGAAAAAACTTGGACAACTTAAGCAGAATTTCTCTTGTTTCTTCTATATCTAAATCAGCACTTCCTTCTTCAAAAAAATTATCTGAAGCAAGTGAAATTACAATTCCTCTTTCATCGGAAGTTACTGTAATTTTTGCTGATTTTCTTTCTGGTGCAAATAATGAAACCGCTTTCTTTTTTGCAAGACCAAGGGATTTTCCCTTTTCTACTGATGGAAGTGAATTAATGGTATTACCAAGGTCAGCAAGACGTCCCGCTGTAAGAGACATACCTCCTGTTGTAACAGGACTTTCAATAGAATCCTGCTGTATAACGATTGAGGACTGAATCTGAGCAAGCATTGTAGTGTCTACTTCTGAAGGATCGTACAACATAACGAAAAAGCAGAGCATAAGGGTGATCATATCACCATAAGTACCCTGCCAGGCGGTTGACGGTTTTTCAGGTTCTTTTTTTTCCTTAGCCATTATTTATTCCAATAAATCCTAATCTTTAAGAACGTCAGCTTCGATAATTTTTCTTGTTTTTGGATCAAGATAAGTAAGAAGCTTCATTGCAAGAATACGAGGGTTATCACCAGCCTGAATTGAAAGAACACCTTCAAGTATCATTTCTCTGGAAGTAATTTCCTGGGCATTCTGTGCAAGGAGTTTCTGAGCCATAGGTCCAATGAGCCAGTTGGCAAGCATAGAACCATAAAGTGTAGTAATGAGGGCAACGGCCATGTTAGGACCCAGGGAAGATTTATCTTCCAGGTTACGAAGCATACCAATAAGACCAATTACAGTACCCATCATACCAAAACCAGGACCAAAACCTGCCCACTGGTTAACGATATTAATCCAGCTCATATGTCTTGCTTCCATCTGTGACATTTCATTTTCCATGATTGAACGGATTACATTACCGTCAGTACCATCGACAACCATTCTTAAACCGTTTTTCATAAACTGGTCATCAAGATCTTCAAGTCCTTCTTCAAGGGCAAGAATACCTTCACGTCTGGCCTTTTCAGAAAGAGCAACCATATTCTGAATCTGATTTTTTTCTACATAATTATAAGTTTTGAAAACGCGGCCCATGATTTTGAAAAGACCAAGAGCCTGCTTTAAAGGAGCAACAAAAAAGAGAGAGAAGTAAGAACCACCGATTGTTACGAAAAGAGATGGAACGTCGATAATACCACCCATAGATCCACCTGATGTAATAACACCAAGTACGATTACGGCAGCACCACCAACAACAGCGATGATTGACGCAATATCCATAAAAGCTTCCTCCTAAACCCCACCGAGCTTTTTTAGATTTATAATTCCTGTTTAGTAACCTGCAGCTGCTGTCTGTAAGAAATAATATTCTTAATCAAAGTATCCGGGTCATCTTTTACAACAACCTTTTTGCCGGAAAGAAATGTAATAGTAAGATCAGGTGTCTGTTCCATACTTTCTATCATATGGGGATTAATCCAGTATTTCTTTCCATCCAGACGAGTAACTGCAATCATATTTTATTTTCTATTCTAATCGAAATATCGTCAAGTAGAAAAGGAAGAAATTCCCTCTGACAAAGACTTTTTCAATTAATTTTCATAATTAATTTTCTATATTATATTATGATAATTTTTTTAATTTAACAACATGTTATAAAAAAACTTGTAATTTTTTAAAATTGGTGGAATAATTTTATATATATTTTAAGGAAAAATTATGAATTCAAAGATTCTTATTATCGAAGACGTTCCAGAAATGGCCGATCTTGCAGCTATGTATCTCAAAAAATCAGGCATGACAGTTGAAGCAGTTGCAACTGCAGAAGAAGCTTTAACTGCAATCGACAGACAGATGCCTGATCTTATTATTCTTGACCTTAACCTGCCAGGTATGAGCGGTTTTGAATTTCTTACAAAATTCAGAAAAGATTACAGCCCTTCTCTCCCAGTTATCATCGTTTCTGCCCGTGATGCTGATGAAGACATTATTAAAGGTCTGGACGGCGGTGCTGATGAATTTGTTACAAAACCATATTCACCAAAAGTTCTGGTAGCCAGAGTTGAAGCAATTATCAGACGCCAGGCAAAAGTTACAGCCGCAGCAGAAGCATCTTATGAATTTGGTCCATACACAGTTCTTTTGAACAGCTGTGTACTTAAAAAAGGTCCTGAAAAAATTCCTCTTTCAACAAAAGAATACGAAGTACTTGAATTCCTTATTTCACATGAAGGTGAAACACTGGGGCCAGAAAAAATTTATAATGAAGTATGGAAAGCTCAGTTTGGCGACATTACTGCAGTTGCAGTTTATGTACAGAGACTTCGCAAAAAGATTGAAGATGATCCTTCAGCACCAAAATACATTAAAACAGTATTCGGTATGGGTTATAAATTCGAAAAAGGCGAAAACTAAATGAGGATTAAGAAACAGCTGCAGCTCTTCCTTGCAGGAGCTGTGCTGATTCCTTTTAACGCAGTTCTTATTATTCCGGTAGTAGACTATATTGCCGATGAATCAGGAATCAGTAATGCTTCACAGTTTATAATTATTGGTATCATTACTTTCATTTTTGAACTTCTTATTATTCTTTTTACACTTCACTTATCTAAAACTATTCAGAAATCCATAAAATTCCTTCAAAATTCCACAAAAAAACTTGCTGATGGAGAAGTTAATGATTCTCTTGAAAGACGAAAAAGCAATCGTGGAGCCAACGAAATAACAGATCTTATTGTAAATCTCGAAAAAATGCGCCTTACTCTTCGGGAAAATGAAGAAAGAAGAAATAAACTTATTATGGGCATAAGCCATGACCTTAGAACACCAGTTGCAGTAATCAAAGGTTATTCTGAAGCTATAGCTGACGGCGTTATTACAGATCCAGAAGAAATTCAGAAAACAGTACAGATTATGCTTTCTAAATCTGAGCAGCTGGAAAATATGATTAATACTCTTATTAATTATGTAAAACTGAACAGTCAGACATGGAAGAAAAACCTTGTAAACCAGCCTATTGAACCAATGCTTTCAAGTTTTATAAACAGTTCTGTAGGTACCGGTACTATTTTCAAAAGGAATGTAAAAGGCTCTATTAACATTTCAAAAGACATTTCGCTACCATATGATTCGGAGCTGGTACAGCGTGCTCTTGAAAACCTTTATTCAAATGCCCTTCGTTATACAAATGAAGGAGATGAGATCAACCTGACAGCCGAAGAAACTGACTCAGAAATTATTGTAAAAATTGAAGACAGCGGAATCGGTATGGAAAAAAAAGACCAGCAGTATATTTTTGACATGTTCTACAGAGCTTCCAGCAGCCGCCGGGAAGCCGGTTATGGAATCGGTCTTTCCGTTGTTAAAAACATTATTGATATCCACGGCTGGAAAATTGACGTAGAATCCCAAAAAGGTGTTGGAACAGCTTTTATAATAAAGATTCCAAAAACAAATTAAGCATAAGTATTCCCCTTCTGTTGAGAGAATACCGGATATCATTTTTTTCTTTTATTACTTTTGTTAATCCGCGGTCTGTCCAATCCTTGAACAGGCCGTTTTTTATTCCAAGTCTTTCATCCAGATTCAAGGAAAATCTTTCTTCATAGGCTTTTTTTGAAATCCCGTTAAGCTTACGGAATCCCATCATAATAAACTCAAATTCCTGATCTTCTTTAGAAAGAACTTCATTCTGTCTGAATTTGTAGACACTTTCAAAAGAATTTTCCCAATTTTTCCAGAATTCCTCATATTTTTTAATGTCTTTTGTATTTGTCCACCTTATTCCTGACCGCAGATTATATACTGAACCGCTGGCACCACATCCCGCACCAATGTAGTTTTCTAAATTCCAGTAAACGGTATTATGAGCACTTTCATATCCTGGTATTGAAAAATTGCTGACTTCGTACTGTCTGAAACCTTTCTTTTCCAGAATATTTCTTCCAAGAATCCACATTCTGTCTGCTTTATCTGGGGAATACTTTAATTTTCCTGATTTTATATTTCTGTAAAGAGGAGTGTTTTCTTCAAGTGTCAATGTATAAAGGGAAATATGATCAATATGAAAACTATTTATCAGTTCAAACTGATTTTCAAAAGATTTATATGTGTGACCTGGAAGCCCTGCCATAAAATCCACAGATAATCTTCCCCGCCATTTTTCATTAATAAGATTAAGGGTTTTAATTACCTGATCTTTTGTGCAGCGCCGATGAATGAGATTTAATGGCTTATCATCAAGAGCCTGGATTCCAAGTGAAATTCTTGTAACTCCACTACTCTCAGCTGCCAGGAGAAGTTCTTCAGTTACATCATCAGGATTCATTTCTACAGTGATTTCAGAACAAGACTGATTTTTAACAGCATTTTTAACACCATTAATCAGCTTAAAAAGTAGTTCTGGCTTTAATTGACTTGGAGTTCCACCACCTGTATAGATTGTATTCCATCTGGTAATTCCATAATAATTCACGTAAAATTTTACTTCATTAAGGACTGCATCAACATATTTTTCATCTGGAACTACACAGGAATTTTCCAGAAGCGGAACACTGTAAAAATCACAGTAATCACACTTTTTGCTGCAGAAAGGAATATGAATATAGAGAGAAGTTTCCATCAAAAAGTTAAAAATGTCTTATTTTTGTAAAAGGGAAATAGATAAAAAGAGCTCTTCCCAAAAAGTTATCTTTTGTGAGAGGTCCCCATATACGGCAGTCAACACACTGAGTACGGTCATCACCTAAAAGAAAGTACTGGTTTGAAGAAAGAGTGATTTCATCCATATCACCATATGCTCCCAGACCTCTGTCAATAAAGTCCGGAGTCATGGGAATCGTAATATTGTAGTTTATTTTAGTAAGTTCAAATTCTGTCAAAAACTGTTTCTGCCCGGCAGGTTTTATATAAACAATGTAATCTTTAATCTTTACGCTATCACCAGGAAGACCAATTACCCGTTTTAATGATGGTTTAATCTTGTTTTCAGCACCAAAAAATTCAAGCTGCTGTGCTGTAAAAAAACGAATAAAAAAGTTAGCAAACTGTAAAGTTTTTGGAAGTTTCTCATCTTTTACAGGCTGCACCAGCATAATTCTTCCTCTGTCGGGAGATTTTAAAAGCGGCGAAACCAGAACAACACTTGTATCTGGAATATCCGGAGCCATAGCCGAAGAATGACTGTTTACTGGAAAAATAAAGAAAGTACAGACAAGGCTTACAAAAAGAATACAGGAAAATACAGCTGAAAACACTGTAAAAATACGGTGATATAACTCACGGCGCATCTGATAAGAAATTGCATAAATATCCCGGAACATACTTTACATTACCACAGATTTTGATGAGGTTGCAAGGTAAACTTAAAGTCCTTATAATTATATTTATGTCTGATAATGTAAAAATTATTGCTCAAAATAAAAAAGCACGTTTCGATTATTTTGTAGAAGAGCATTACGAATGCGGCGTAGTTCTAGAAGGAACAGAAGTTAAATCCGTAAAAAACGGAAATGTTTCATTTGCCGATTCTTTTGCCGAAATTATTAATAATGAAGTGTGGATGCGTAATTTTCATATTTCAGAATATTCATACTCCTCAGTTTTTAACCACAACCCTGACAGGGTTAAAAAACTTCTTGTTCATAAAGAAGAAATAAAAAGACTGAAGAGAAAAATTGATGAAAAGGGTTTCACTCTTATTCCCCTTGATATTTACCTTAAGCAGGGCCTTGTTAAGATTACACTGGGTGTTTGTAAAGGTAAAAAACAGTATGATAAGAGAGAAACAATTAAGGAAAGAGATGTTAACAGAGATTTGAGCCGGGAATTTAAAAACAGCCATCTCTAAAAAACATCTGAAACAAGGATTTTATTTGATAAGACTTTACAAAGGTCTAACATCAACACTACTCCTCATTCTGGGCAGTTTTCTTTTTGCCGTACCCCTGCAGGTAGACTACTACGGTGTAGTTACATCATCAGCAGATACAAGTATGCTGAAAATGGCTCAGGATGTTTTTTTTACACAGCTTAATTCTATTGATAATCTTTCTGTTACTGATAAAAGACCTGATCTTAGCAAAGTTCTTTCGGCACTACCTGACACTTCAGGATCCGGAAATCAAAAAGTAATTTTCTACGCAGAAATTCTTCAAATCAAAAAAAGCGAATCTGAAACAATCTGGGAATGTACTTTTAAAGCAAAGACTCCTTCAGACGGAAAAACTTATTCCAACAACACAAGTTTTGATTCTTATTACAAGATTCTTGTAAATGCTAAACTTTCAATTGAAAATCTTCTGAATCCTCTTAAAGAAATGGCACTGGAAACACCATCTGAAAATGCAGATGATTTTATACCAGGCAAAATCAACCTTACCCTTGAATCCTTTTCCGGAACCTGGAGCGGAGAACCTTATGCAGATAAAATCGTAATTCTGAGAGGTGGAAGAGGTTTTATTATTTATAAAAACGGTGCCACAATGAACATTGCCCTTTCCCTGGAAAAAGATTCTTCAGGAACACAAAAGCTTCATGTAAAACAAACCGGTAAATCTAACGCATCTTTCTACCCGGAACTTTCAAGAGAAATAGCCCTTACAGCCGCTGCAAATGCATCTCCAATCGAATGGATTTTCTCTATTTCTTCAGCAACTTCCCTTTCTGGTGATAAACATACACTTATAAAGTCAAATACAGTTCCAGAATCTGCTTCCCAGGGAATTCAAAAAGTTTCCTGGTCTAAAAATCAACACTAATCTTCAAACAAAGTTCTATAAACAAAAAAAAACTTCCCAAAACTTTCTTTTTATAAGTTTTAAGGAAGTGTTTTTTTATCATTTTTAGATTAAAGTTTTACAGCGCCTTCCCGGATTAGTTTTACAGATCCGTCTTCAAGAATTGAAACTATTGTTGAAGGAACTCCGGAATTTTTATCTCCATCATCAATTATCAGATCAACTTCAGAACCAAATTCATTTTTAATCTGTGTAACATCATTAAGGCATGGATTTCCGCTTTTATTAACACTTGTTGAAAAAACAGGTGCTCCACATCTTGCAATAACTTTACGAAGCCATTCATCACCAGGACAACGAAAAGCAGTAGTTGCAAAATTTCCATCTTTTGCAAAAGTATGAACAATTATTGTAAGAGGACCAGGCCACTTACTGAACAGTTCATCTGGAATAACATCTCTGGTATATTTTTTAACATCCTCAGGTTTTGCAATGAGCTGAATAAGCTGTTTGCTTTCATCCCGGCCTTTAATTGCTGCAATTTTTTCACCAGTATGAAATGAATAATGACGGCCGTCTACGATTCCCGAAAAACCATAAACAGTGTCTGTTGGAAGAATTACAATTTTTCCACGCCGAAGATAATCGGCGGCAATTAAAACTGATTCTTCATCAGATTTGCGGCAAATCATATACTGGAACACCTTCTACATAAATAATTTTTTTATTTTTTCTAAACTCACCGTTTTTATAGTCTTTGTAAAACATAAAGAAAAGAACAATAAGAAACACAAAAATCCCCAGGATTTTTCCTACATATTCAGGAAGATATTCAGCATCCTTAGCTTTTAATGGAGTACCGGCTTCATAAACAGCAATATCATCATCGTAAAGTCCGTTGATAATTACGATTTTATCTCCGGAAGAAACATATCCGATTTTTTTTGCAAGTCCCGCAATAACTTCCTGGTCATTTTCAAGTGCTGTACATTCAAGCTGAAGGGAATCATTAATCTTCTGAATTGATTCAAGACGGGCACTTAAAATTCTTCTCTGTTCATTCTGCTGACGTTCAGCAATAAGTCCATCACGACCACCTGTAACAGAAATCAAAACATAAACAAAAATCCCTGCAAGGGCTGCTGTTAATACGCGGTACTTTTTCATTATGTTTTATTTATCGGCACAAAACTTATTTTTTGTAATAAATATGTTAAAAAAAAATCAGATGGACTTACACAAAAGTAAATGATATAATTATTCGATTTTATTTTGGTTATTTCATTTTAGAATCACAATGAATTTGCCGATACTTTCTATAGTATTTACTTTTAAGGGGAAAAAGAAATGAGCGAATCAGATAACACAAAAGAACTTGACAGCTATGGTGTATGGGTTAAAACACCGCCAAAAACCGTAGACTCCTCTGCCACAGAACAAACAGATACAGCAGCAGATTTATTTAACATTGATACAGATCTTCCTGATTTTTCTTCTCTGGACGTAATCGAAGATTCTGCAAATACTGATGATTACGACAATCAGAACACAGCACTCTCTGCCGAAGAACTTTCAGCCATTGCCGGAGTTACATCCGATACACCAGATATGCCGGAAGAAGAATCTGATACTCAATCTTCTGTTGAAGAAGAAATTTCCCTTGACGAATTCATTACTGATGGAATTTTTGAAACAGGTCCTGAAGATAAAAACTCTGAACCAGAAGCTGCAGAAGCACCTGCACCTGCACCAGCAGAAACAGAATCAGTTGATTTAAGTGATTTTGGTTTTGATGACTCTATTGAACCAGAAACAGAAGAAACTCCAGCTCAGGAAGAAGATACATCTTTTGCTGCAGTTGATAATGATGATATTTTCAACCTTGACCTTTCTTTTGATGACGGACAGTCTCAAAATATTTCAGAATCTTCCGGATTTACAGTAGATTCACCGACAACAGAAGAAACTTCCATCTCTGCTGACTCCCCTGCCGGAACTGAAGATGTTGATTTAAGCGAATTCGGCCTTTCAGATTTCAATGACCTTGATTCTTCAGAACCTGCAGATACAAGTGCTGATGACGGTATGGAATCAGTTGATCTTTCTGAATTCGGATTTGAAGACACAGACTCTTCTTCTGATCCTGTTAGTGAAGAAGTAACAGAAACTCCTGTTGAAGAAGGTGCACCAGTTGCAGAAACTGCTGTTACAGAAGATGCTTCTGATGATTTTACAGTTTCAGCTGATGAAGATAATCTTGAACTGGAACCTGATACAGTAACTGAAACAACTCCTTCTGCTGATTTTGCCCCTGCTGAAGATGACTTTGATGTAAACGCTCTTCTTGGCGATGTAAAAGATGAAAACGGTAATACAGTAAGCATTGGTGATCAGGAAGAAAACACTGTAAAAGAAATTGAAGATATTCCTTCTGAAGAACCTGTAATTGATGTTCCGGAAGAAACAATTGAAGATTTTACAGATACAGATCCAACTATTGACGAAAACGAAACTATGGAAATTCCAGATTCATTTGACGAAGAAACAGCTGCCCTCTTTGACAGCCATGATTCATCTGATGTTGAAACATCTGAATTTGCAGAATCAATTAAAGCACCAATTCTTGAAGAAATGGAAACTTCAGCTGAACAGCCATCAACTCAGATGACAGCTATTTTCAGTCAGATTGTTAATGAACTTTCTTCTCTCAAAGATGAAATTGCCTCACTTAAAAATGATCTTTCAGAAATGAAATCCGGAAACATTATTTCCCAGGTTAATGCTCCTGCACCAGCCGTTGATGAAACTGCCGGATTCTTCTCTTCAACAGATGAAGACGATACAATTGCACTTTCAAACGATGAACTTGATAACATTCTTAACACAGCTTCATTTGCAACAGAAGAAACTGTAACAGCTGAACCAGTTGCTGAAGAAACAGTTGCAGGTGAACCTGTAATTGAAGAACCTGCTGATGAAACAGTTGATGAAATTGAACCAGATGCAGAACTTCCAGAAGGAATTGAAATCCCGGCAGAAAATGAAATTTCTATTCCTGATGAAGACTTTAACGATGAAACAGAATACGATGTTGACTTCTCAAATGAAGGTCTTGAAGAACCTTCTCTGGATGAAGTCGATTATTCGGCAGTAAACGAAGACAGTGATCTTCCTGAAGAAATTTCAGTTCCAAAATCTGAGGATATGATCGTGGAATCAAGCTCTTCTGATTTTATGGGAAGTTTTAATGCAGATGATGTAAACACAGACCATGAAAATCTTTCTGCAGGTTCATCATTCGAAGAAGAAGTTTCACCTGAAGACATTGCTGCATTTGCAGACTTTGACAAAGAAGATCCTTCAATTTCTGAAACATTAACAGACGACAAGATTAATTATCTTTCTGCTGATTCAGCAAATGAACTTTCAGAAGAAGTTCCATTAGATGTTCCAGCAGAGGAAATTCCAGTTGCTGAAGAAAAGAAAGAAGAACTTCCTGATGATCTTAAAACAGAAATCAAATCTGTTCTTTCATATATGGATCAGCTTCTTGAAAATCTTCCTGAAGAAAAAATCGCTGAGTTTGCTCAGTCTGAACAGTTCGATACATACAAAAAACTGTTTAAGGAATTAGGTCTGGCATAATGGGTCTTTTGAGCCGCATTGACAGCATGAATCAGCCCGGGCCGGGGTTACTGGCCAAGGCTGAACTTCTTGGTAAAAAAAATTCAAATTTCAGTGAATGGGCCTCAGAAAAAGGTTTCGCTTTATGCGGAATCTTTTCTTGTTGTAAGTCCTTTTACTATTTTTCTCATGCTTACGGCTTTGATCTTGAATCTTTAGCCCGGTCTGTATCAACTGGTGATTTCTGGAAAGGACTTGTTTCTGACAATTCTACATGGTGTCACTACACTAATAATGATTTGCTGCCCTTTATGCAGCTTTTTTCTGACAATATAAAAAGCTTAATCTCAGATATAAATATTTTTCCATTTGCTATAGATAATCAGACTTATTATTTCATTTCCTGTGACAATCTTACAGAAGAACAGCTTCAGTCTCTTGATATTAAATACGATTTAGTAAACTTTATTCTGAATCCAGAAAAAACACCTGACTGTGATTCTTTTGATGATGCTCTGAATCTGGGACTTTCAGTTTCCCCGGCTTCTCTTTTCATTATTACACCAAAACTGGCTCTTGATTCTGCGTTTAAAGATTTTGAAGAAGAATTACGGAATCTGATTGCTCAAACAGCCATGAACATTTTGTATTCAAAATTAAAGTCTCTTTTCCAGGCACCAAACTGCATTTACCCTGCTAAAAATAATGAAATTAAAATCGTTATGTTTGGAAAAGAAGAAATCGATGACAAACTGCTTCAGTTCCACATTAATTCTCATTTCAATGTATTCTTTAATAATCAGAATCCTCACAATATTCTTGTTTTAATCGCAGGAATGTGTCCAAATCTTAAAGGAACAAAAATGTTCCTTACTCAGGATTAAACTTTGAAAGTTGTTTTTTCAGCCGCAAGAAATGGATCTTTAAGCTGTACAATTAATAACAAACAGTATCATTCACTTTATAATCCAGAAAATGAAGCCTTATCTTTTTGCAAAAACACTGTAAAGCCTTCATTTAAGCCTTCTGTAATTCTTATTATTGAACCAGGTCTTTCTTATTGTGCTGGTGAATTGAAAAAACTTTTTCCTGACTCCCAAATTGCTGCAGTTCGTCTTACTGACTCTTTTTCAGAGTATGACTTTCTTTGGGATAAAGTTTTTTACTTTAACAGCAATTCTTCCATTTCCGAAGAGCTTTATAATTATTTTGGAGAAGAAAATCTTTTACGAACAGCCATATATTCCTGGCCTCAATCTTCATCTATTCTTACAGAATTAAATAATGCAGTACTTGCCGAAATAAAAAAAGCCGTAGTAAAAAGCAGAAGTGTTTTATATACAAGAGAACATTTTTCAAAAAAATGGTTCTTTAACACAATCAAGTTTTTTCTTAATATAAGAAAAATTACGCTGACAGATAAAATTAAAAAAGATATTTTAATAACTGCCAGTGGTCCAAGCCTGACAGATTCCATCAGATATATTAAAGAATATAGAAATAATTTTTTTCTTATAGCTGTTTCCTCTTCCCTTTCTGTTTTACAGAATAACGAAATAACTCCCGATCTTGTTCTTTCAACAGACGGAGGTTTCTGGGCTAAAAAACATCTTTCTGGCAATTCCAGCATATTTGCACTCACTGATGAAAGCTGCATTTCAACAGCACTTTTAAGGAACTCGGTCATTTTTCCACTGGCCTATAAAAACAGTATTGGGGAAAAGATTTTCAAAAAACTGCAATTTCCTTTTTTTTATGCCTCCAGAAACGGTACTGTCAGCGGTACTGCCGCAGAGCTTGCCCTTTCTCTTACTGACAAAAAAGTTTATTTCTGCGGCCTTGATTTATGTCCGGCACCAGGTTTTCAACACGCCTCACCAAACAATCTTGAAAAAGAAAACTCATCCAAAGATTTCAGATATAGACCAAAGGAACAAAGACTTACAATTTCAAGATTTTCAAGCGAAGGGGCTTTAGAAATTTACAGAAACTGGTTTTCAAATACCAGTTCCATATCTGCTGAAAGGTTTTTCAGATTATCTGATAACTATAAATACACTTTTACCCTGGGAAAGATAAAGGATTTAAACTGGAAGGATTTAACTCTCCATAGAATTGAATCTGATAAAACTGAATTTTTGAAGATAAAAATTCCTTCATACACAAAAAATAAATTGAAATCCATAATTCTTGATTTAATTGAAACAGATTTTGTTCAAAATGAATTATTTCCTCTTGAAAATCTGTTAATAAACAGAAGTCTTACACAGGAAGATAAATCTAAGGCTGTTTTAGAAAAATCTTCAAAAGTTGAAGATTTCAGAAAAAAAATAGAAAGGTTTTTTGATGAATAGTAATTACACAGGCTTCATTCAGGCAAAAAACGGATGGATGATTCCAGTAAAAAACAATACGGCATTTCACTCAAAATACAATCCTGAAAAAGAGGCTCTGGATTTTGCCTCTCAATTTTCCATTCAGGACCGCTTTATTATTACCGGCGGAATTTGTGGAGGTTATCACCTTCAAAAACTTCTTGAATCAGGAACAAGAACAATTATTGCAGTAGAAAATACGGAGAATGATATTGAGTTTTTACTTCAGAATGAATCCTTAAAAAAACTTGTACAAAATCCCAATCTTCACTTTTGTACACCTGAAACTCTTTTTAAAAAGATTATTTCCCTATATTTACCTGCTTTTCATGGACAGCTAAAAGTATTAAATCTTCGTTCCTGGGAAAATGTTTTTCCTGAAACAATTCAGAAAATCAGATATGTAGTTTCAGAAGCACTCAAATCTGTAAGTTCTGATTTTTCTGTACAGGCCCGCTTTGGTAAAATCTGGCATAAAAATATTCTTTCTAATCTTTCTTTTGCAGATAAAGCAGTTTCATTCAACGAGTTTAAGAAAAATATTGAACCTGTTTTAAATCAGAAAAAAGCAGCTGTAATAGCAGCAGGCCCAGGTCTGGACACAGCCATTGAAGAATTGAAAAACAACAGAAATGAATATTACATCATTTCCACCGACACTGCTTTTTCTGCACTTTCAAAGCAGGGAATTAAAAGCGACGCTGTTGTTTCAATTGACGGACAAAGACTTTCTTCCAACCATTATCTTCAGGAAATAAGTCCCGAAACAACACTTTTTCTTGATTTATGTACTGACACTTCAATCAGTAAAAAAGCCTTCCGCCATAATCTTAAAGTTGTATATTTTGAATCAGGTCATCCTCTTTCTGTTCTTGCTTCAATGTCGGGCTGCAAAGAAAACCAGAGAAACTTTATTCACCTTGAAGCAGGAAGCGGTACTGTAACTATTGCAGCTCTGGATCTTGCCGTAAAAGCCGGTTTTATGAAACAGGAAGTTTTTGGCGCTGATTTTTCATATTCAGAAGGAAAGACTTATACAAAAGGAACTTACCTTGAAAATTTGTACGCACTTAATCAAGACCGTCTTATTCCAAATGAAACTATATGGAATAAACTTCTTTTTAGAACAGAACTTATAAAAACAGGTGATAACAGATATACCACTACAGTTTTGCAAAGTTATAAGGAATCATTCGAATCTTACAGAAAAAATATAAAATCCACAGCTTTACCAGAATTTAACCAGTTTAATTTCCAGATTTTTAATGAAAATTATAGAAACCTGAAGCTTAGTCTTCCTGAAAAATTCCAGCAAGTTTCACTTTGTCCTGCCATTTTTATGATTCTTCCCCTCATGGCTTTCTACGAAAAAACAGAATCTCTTGAAAAAAGCTATGAACTTGCACGGGGTAAAGTGTTACAGTATAATTAAATATTATGACTAAGAAAAAATTTAATCTAATTGCTTTAATTATTGTTTCTGTTTTTTTAATGGCTATAATTTACCTTTTTGCAGGTATTGCTTCTGACAGAAAGAATGGATTAGACCGTGCAGATAATATATTTCAGACACTTCTCGAAAACACAGTAAACAGCGTTACAGTTTATGGAGAACCAGATTCTTATTCCTTTAAAGAAAGTTTTATAAAAAGTGCCGGCAATTTCAAAAACTACAAAAATCTGACTCTTTTTATTAATGGAGAAAAAGTTTATTCCTATCCTCCACAGAATAAAGCAAACTCTGTTTCAAATGCAGATTCAAGACGCTATAAACAGGATATTGTAAGCGGAAGCGGCAAGTTCATTACAATTCAGGCTGATATTTATACTGTAAGGCCTGGTTCAATTTACCTTCACTCAAGAATTGCATTTATCATTATTTTTATTGGTACAGTTGCTTCAATTCTTATTCTTTTCCTGGTAAAAGCCGGAGAAACAGATGAAGAAGATGATGAAATTGTAATTACAAGCCCTTTTAATGAACTGAAAGAAGAAAATCCTGAACATGAAAACGCTGTTTCTGATAATTCTTCTTATGAAGTAAAAAATAACAATGATTTTTCAATTTCTTTTGAAGATGAAACACCTGAATCAGAAAACCCAAAAGAAAAAGTTCAGAATACAGTTTCTGAACCTTCCGAAGAAGCAAAAAAAGAAACTGTAACTGAAGCTTCTGATGCTGGTACTGTTGCTGAAAAAACTGTATATGAAATGGCTGCAGCACCGGAAGTCCCGGCTGAACCAGAAAACAGTCTTCCTTACCTTCCGGAATCACAGTTAAATGCTGCACTGGAAGAAGAACTTGTACTTGCAGCTTCTTCGGAACAGGATTTTTCTGTATTTGTAATAAAAGTTGAAAATATTCCAAATGAAGATGATTCAGGAAATGCTTTATCACTCTGTATAAAAGAAACAGCTTCAAGCAACGGAACTGTATTCCAGTTTGAAAATGATTCATATGTTCTTCTTCTCAAAAACACATCTCTTGATGAGTCCTTAACTGTTTCTGAAACTCTTTACGAAAAACTTAATGCACTTCTTAAGACACAAAATCTTACAGTACCAGTTACAATTGGTATAAGTGCCAGAACAGGCCGTCTTATCAGTGCAGAACGCCTTTTTACAGAAGCTTTTGAAGCAAGAAAACACGCAGATAATGAATCTCCTGTAATTGCTTTCCGTGTAAATCCTGAAAAATACAGAGATTTTATTCTTAACAACTAGATTAAATAAAGAACATAATATGGTGGTTTCGATAAACTCAACCACCGTAATGCAAACTTATTGGACAGCCCCTTTTATATCCATAAACTATTATTACAGTGGAGGCTGTTCAGGAGGGATTTCTGAACTTTTATCTAATTTTGAATTTATTTTTTCTTCAAGGTTCTGGAGGTTTTTATTATCCGGGAACTTTTGGGAAAGAATCTTAAACTGAGCATCAGCATCTTCGAATTTCTGATTGAACATAAGAAGATTAATATAGTTTTCAAGAATTGCAGAATTCTCTGGATTTTCTTTTACAAGAACCTGGTATTCCGAAAGAGCTTTTTCATTTTTCCCGTTCATTGCATGGATATATGCCAGAGATAATTTGATATCTGTATTATCAGGATCTAGTTTTAAGAGATTTTCATAGGCTTCTTCAGCCTGTTTATAGTTTTTGCCAAGAGCATAACAACGAGCCATTTTATAATAAGCACTTTTTGCTACCCCTTTATCTTTCATTGCCAGTTTATAATACTGTGCTGCTTTATCATATTTTTTTAAATCAGCATATCCGTCTGCTATGGCAAAATATTCAGAGGCAATGTTTTTATTTATGATTTCCCTTTCTCCAGGAATCTTAAAGCCGGAATTACTCTGACAGGAAAAAAAAGAGAAAATAGAAATTAAAAATACATTAAAAAAAATCTGCCTTTGTTTCATAAATCCCCTTTACTGGACAATCATTTGAATAAGCTGATTATAAGTGAGGGAAACATCACTGATTGCAATTACACCATTACCAGCTGATATAATTTTAGCAGGAATGGGGAACAATGCCAGTTTAAGCATTTTTACGGCTGCTTTAGTCATAGATGGCTGAGAAAGCTGTAATTCAAGTTTTACATTAAATACTTTTTCGGTTCTGGAAGGCTGTAAAGTTCCTTTTAGGGAATTAATGCCAAGTCCTACTGCTTTACCAAGAAAAGTTTTGAGTATTCTTGAAGGATTATTGGAGTAGAATTTAATGTCTGTATCATTATTATCCAGAAGATATTTAAAAATTTCTTCAGTTGAAGCTTTAAAAGGCTTTTCCTGAACCTGAGGCTTTTCAAATCCAGGAAGATCGTAATCATAAGGGTTAAACTCATTAACCTTTACATTTACTGAAACTTTTACATTTTCTTCAGGAGTAACAATTCCAAAAGCTTCATCATTGTAACGTTTCAGCATAGTCTTTATGTCATTAGAAGCAAGAAACAAAGTTGGAACGGGACTTGCTGTCTGTAAATTTACTTTTGGATTTACAAAATAGCTTAAAGGAAAAACAGTATTATCTGTCTGACTTGCTGTCCATCCGTTTTTTTCAGAAAGTGCTGATTTAATGCCAAATGCAGGGAAAGAACCTTCAAT
The DNA here is from genome assembly GCA_016297415.1 of Treponema sp. GTDB lineage: Bacteria > Spirochaetota > Spirochaetia > Treponematales > Treponemataceae > Treponema_D. The sequence goes on along the minus strand of JAEDGQ010000001.1, from coordinate 69,801 downwards.
TGCAATACATGTACCAGTTTTATCATCTGTTGAAATTGCAATATTTTTAGAGCGGCTTGCTATTGTTTTAGCATTATCCTGTGAAGGGCCACCCATTTTTGCAATTGTATATTCAACGAACTGCTGATTCTGTTCAACAGGAATATAAACAAAAAAAGGTGCATTCTGATCAATAAGTTTTAATATATCTGCATGAGGAAGTTCCTGCTGTGCAGATTTACAGGAGAAAAATGATACTGTAAAAAAAAGAGCCGCAGCAAGGCCCATAAGCTTTGCTGCAACTCTTGAAAAGTTATGCTTTAACAATAGAAGCACTCCATGTTTTATCATCGGCATCGATTGAAGCTCCGCCAGAAACTGAATCACTCCACTGCTGACTTGCTGTAAGTGTAGATGAAGCAATAAGGTCACCAAACATTTCAAAGGCTGCTTTAAGTTCAGCGTCCCCGCCTACTGTAAGGTTAATCTTGTCCAGAACTGTTAAGCCCGATTCCTTACGCAGATTCTGAATACCGCGGATAAGGTCACGAACATAACCTTCTTTTTTAAGTTCATCTGTAACTTTTGTTTCAAGACCGATTGTGATTGTACCTTCGTTAAGAACTTTAAGATCTTCTTTTTCAGTACGTTCAACAATGATTTTATCTGTATTAAGTTCAACTTTCTGACCTTCAACGTCAATTGAAACAGACTTTCCCCCAAGAATATCAGAAATCTGGTCATTAGAAAGCGCTGCAATAACTGCAGCTGCTGCTTTCATTTTTGGACCAAGTTCTTTTCCCAGATTACGGAAGTTTGCTTTTGCTGAGTATGAAACAAGTTCATCTTCACGTTCATGGAAAATAACCTTTTTAACATTAAGTTCTTCTGCAATAGCATCCTGCATGTTTTCAAGAACTTTGCGTTCTTCTGCATCCCGAGTAACAAGTTCTGCAGCTGCAAGAGGCTGTCTGTTCTTGAGATTGAACTGATTACGAAGGCTGCGTCCCATTGAAACTGCTTTCTGAACTGTAGCCATTTTGAATTCAAGTTCTGTATCACGAAGTTTTTCGTTGTATACAGGGAAATCCATAAGGTGTACAGATTCTTTATCTGAATCAAGTTTAAGATTCTGCCACATTTCTTCTGAAAGGAATGGAATAAATGGTGCTGAACAGAGAGAGAATGTTCTGAGGGCTGTATAAAGGCTTTCAAATGCTTCAATCTTGTCCTGCTGATCTTCACCCTTAGAGAAACGCTTGCGGCTGCGGCGGATGTACCAGTTATTGAGCTGATCAATAAAGTTAATAAGAGGATCAATTGCTGCACTAAGATCATAATCATCCAGTGCTGAAGAAACATCTTTAATCATCTGCTGAGCTACTGAAAGAATCCAGCGGTCCATTGGATTTGAAGGAAGTTTGCTGTCAAATGCGTGACCTGTACAAGTATATCCTTCTACATTTGCATAGCTGATGAAGAAGTTATAACCAGACCAGAGAGGAATGATAATATTCTTAAGAACTTCACGAACGCCGTTATCTGAATAGCGGAGGTCGTCTGCCTTAACTACTGCTGAATGTGTAAGGAACAGACGGAGAGCATCTGCACCAAACTTGTTGATTGCTTCCACAGGATCTGTATAGTTGCGGAGAGATTTAGACATTTTACGTCCGTCTTCTGCAAGTACAAGACCGTTTACGATACAATTCTGGAAAGCAGGTTTGTTGAAGAGATGGCTTGCAAGAATTGTAAGTGTATAGAACCATCCCCGAGTCTGGTCCAGACCTTCAGAGATGAAGTTTGCAGGGAAATGTTTTTCGAAATATTCTTTATTTTCAAAAGGATAATGCTGCTGAGCATAAGGCATTGAACCAGATTCAAACCAGCAGTCAAATACTTCTGGAATACGGCGCATTGTGCCTTTATTACATTTAGAACATTTGAAAGTAATTTTATCTACAAACTGCTTGTGAAGGTCTTCAGGATATGTTCCGGAAAGCTCTTTAAGTTCCTGACGGCTTCCTACACAAACCATATTTTTACAGTCCGGGTCATCACAACGCCAGATTGGAATCGGGTTACCCCAGAAACGGTTGCGGCTTACTGCCCAGTCACGAGAACCTGCAAGCCATTTACCGAAACGACCTTCTTTAATATGAGCAGGCTGCCATTTAATCTGAGAGTTTGCTTTAAGAAGTGAATCGTGATGATCTGCTACTTTTACAAACCATGAACCAATACCACGGTAAATAAGAGGAGAAGAACATCTCCAGCAGTGTGGATATGAGTGCATGTGCTGTTCTTTCTTTACAAGCTTACCTTCTGCCTTAAGACGGTCCATAATGTCTTTATTACAGTCTATTACAAAACGGCCTGTGTAATCAGGAACTGCTTTTGTAAATTTACATTCTGCATCAATTGGCTGAACGTTTGGAACACCGCTTCCACGGAATACTTTATTATCTTCTTCACCGAATGCGGGAGCAATATGAACAATACCTGTACCGTCTTCTGTAGATACATAATCAGCATTGAACATACGGAAAGCACCGGCAGTACATTTCTGTCCGCTTTCAGCTTCACATGCAGCAGAATCTTTGAGATTTGCAAAATATGGTAAAAGTGGTTCATATTCAGCGCCAAGAAAGTCCTTACCTTTAGCACGGTAAATGATTTCGTAAGCGTTTTCATCTTTGTAGTAAGCTGAAAGACGAGCTTCTGCAAAAATGTAATAGTCGCCTGATTCTTTATCAAGGATTTTTACATAATCAAGTTCCGGACCCATGCAAAGACCAAGGTTTGATGGAAGTGTCCATGGTGTTGTAGTCCATGCGATAAAGTATGTCTTACCGTTTGTCATATCAGGGTCTTTTACGCCAGCAGGAGCTTTTGTAATCTTGAAGCGTACTGTTACAGTCATGTCGTTAACATCTTTGTAACCCTGAGCAAGTTCGTGTGTAGAAAGAACTGTGGCACACCGTGGACAATACGGGAGAATATACTGACCTTCATAAATAAGACCTTTATTCCAGAGAGATTTTGCAACCCACCAGATAGATTCCATAAAGTCTGGATTCATTGTCTTGTAGTCGTGATCAAAATCTACCCAGCGGCCCATACGGGTAATTGTTTTGCGCCATTCTGATGTATATTTAAGAACTGAAGCCTTACATTTATCGTTGAATTTATCGATTCCGTATTCTTCAATTTCGTGTTTAGAGTTAATACCAAGTTCTTTTTCAATGAGGTTTTCTACTGGAAGACCGTGACAGTCCCAGCCAAAACGGCGTTCTACCTTTTTACCCTTCATTGTCTGATAGCGAGGAATAATATCTTTAATTGTTGATGGAATAAAATGTCCAAAGTGTGGAAGACCTGTTGCAAATGGAGGTCCGTCATAGAATACAAAGTCTTCTGCACCTTCTCTCTGTGCTACTGACTTTTTGAATGTGTCATTTTTTTCCCAGAACTTTAATACTTCTTCTTCCTGTTTAGGAAAGTCTGGTTTTGGATCAACTGATTTATACACGATAGTCCTCTTTTTATTTAATGATAATCTTAATAATTATAACGAATTAGAGGCTTTTATTCTACAGAAAAACAACATATACAGCTCAACTGTGTGAGGGATTGGAGCTGCACGAAGCGTTGGCGTAAGCCAATGAAGGCGAAAGCCGTAACAGCGGAAAGCCCGACGGCGAAAGCCGGCACACCCGAAAAAAACTACTTATGAAGATCCAGATTTCTTCTGTTCCAGGTGTAAGGATTATACATTTCCAGTTCTGAGATTTCTTTCCAGTGAAAATTTATTTCTGAAGGAGGAAACAAAGGTGGTGGCGGAGGTGCCTTTCTTTTGTTATTTTCATCAACTATTTTCTGAAGCTCTTCCCTGTTTCCAGGAGCCGGAACTTTTACAAGATAAGGTTTTCCTGTGGCAAGAATTGTACTTTCTTCGTTTAATACATATTCAAATTTTAAGCTGGATGACTTTTGAATATTACGGATTTTTGTGCTGCGTCCTGTTGTACAGGTGTAAAGCCTTCCTGCTGTCTTTAAAAATTTATTTACACGATATTCATTTTCATCATCAGAAAATTCTGCCTGTTCAGAAGTTAATTCCATGTCAGAAAGCCAGTAACGGATATGGTAAACCGAAGAACCGTCTACAAAATAGGAAAGCAGTTCGTTTTTAATTACTGGAGGGGAAATTGTAATTCCTGAAGCTGCACCTGTGTCTTTAAGATAATAAATTTCAGGAATAAGCTTTTGAATTGTTTCTTCAGGATTGTCTGGAGAAGGAATCTCCTGGTAAAAATTCTGTTTAATAAAAAAATTAAGGTAAAGATTTCCGTTTATTACACAAACCGGAATGTAAACATATTCTTTAAGTGAAGGATACTTTACCTGAAGCTCCCAGGCACCTGATTTGTTTGAGGAATCCTTAACTAAAGTTCTGTATTTAATTTCGATATTTTCACCATGACGGGCTGTGGCATCATTTCTGTTTCTGGAAGTTATCTGTGCAAAGGCCGGTGGTTCTGCGGCTCTGTCATCGTACCATTTATAAAAAACCCGGAGAACGCAGGCAAAATCGCTGGAATTATCAGAAAAAAGAAGAAGTCTGTCACTACCCTGCCAGATTCCTTTTAAGAGCTCCGGTACTTCATCTTTGTATTCGATTAAACTTAATTCTTCATCGTTTAATTTATGTGGAATAATCTTTGTCTGAGGAAGAGCTGAAAGAGAAGATAGAAGAATAAATAAAAAAGTAAGATGAAAGATTTTGTTTTTCACACTTCAAGTATAAAAAAAAATCTGTATTTTTTCCATAAAAAAATCCGGCAGATTAGCCTGAGGTGTAATTGTAGTACGAACCTTAAATCTGCCGGAAATAATATGGTTAATCAGCGGAGATTACACTTCTTTGAAAAGTGCTTCGATTTCGTTTTTGTAGATTTTGAAAATCTTTGGACGAACCATTTCCTGTTTACCGTTGATTTCTTTTCCAAGTTCAAAGCTGTTTGGAAGAACCTTGAAGTTGAAAATACGTTCACAGGCACGGAATCCAGTTTTTGCATTTACAAGGCTGTCAATTTCGCTTTTGAAAAGATTCTGGATTTCTTTTGTTTCAAGAAGGTTTTCCCAGTTATCGTAGTAGATGTTGTTTTCTGCTGCATAAGCACTTACATTGTTCTGATCTGGAACAATGAGAGCTGCAACATATTTCTGGTCCTGACCAACACAACATGTGCGTTCGATGTAGGGACTTGTGTTTACTGCTTTTTCAATTACAGCAGGTTCAATGTTTTCTCCACCAAGAAGAACGATGGTGTCTTTTGCACGACCAACAATCTTTAGTTCCTTATCATAAGAAATCATTGCAAGGTCACCAGTATTAAGCCAGCCTTCAGCATCAATAACTGCAGCTGTTGCTTCAGGGTTATTGTAGTACCCTTTCATTACCTGACGGCCTCTAACCATAAGAACACCCTTCTTTCCAGGTTTTAGAGAAGTTCCTGGAACCGGCTGGTTGTTTTCATCAAGTTCTGCAATTCTAACTTCAAAGCTTGAAAGAGCTGGTCCAATGTTACCTGAACGGCATTTTTTAGAAAGGTTTACAGATGTAACTGGAGCTGCTTCTGTAAGACCGTAACCTTCCAGAAGGTTAAATCCGATTGCACGGTAGAACATTTCAATATCCTTTTGAAGTGCACCGCCACCAGAAATACCGGCACGGATTTTTCCACCAAACTTAGCACGAATCTTTTTGTAAAGCATGTGTTCCCCAATAAAGTGTGGAATAACCAGAAGAAGGAATGGAACAATTCCCATTAAAGTTTCAATAAAACGTGGATAATAGTGCCAGCGGCATGTAAGTCCAAGAACTTTTGCCTTTTCACGGTAATAAGCTTTACCAATACCAATGAAAGTATTGAATACCCACCGTTTTGTAGAATTCTGTTTTTTGATTTCCCGGAACAGAGCATTTGCAATTGCTTCCCAAAGACGTGGAACAGCATTCATCCACTGCGGCTGAACCATAGCCAGATCTCCAAGAAGAACTGATCCTACAGGCTTAGAGTATGCAAAGCTTCCTTCAAGTTCGACTACGATGTAAACGAAAGCGCGTTCAAAAGAATGCCAGATTGGAAGAACTGTAAGCCATGTATCACCTCTCTGCATAAGGTTAAGAGGTTTGTGAGCTGCTTCATTCTGAGCAAGATAGTTATCGTGAGTAAGCTGAACACCTTTTGGAGTTCCTGTTGTACCAGACGTAAAGATGATTGTTGCAAGGTCATCACCTGTTACTTCTTCCATACCTTTTTCGATTTCTGCCCATTCTTCTTTAGAAAGAGAAGCACCGTCACTTTCAAGATAATGATAGTTTACAACATGAATTCCTGCAGCTTCTGCTTTTTCAATAATTTCGTGATTATCGTAATCAAAAAGAACTGCTGTTTTGAGATTTGGACATTCATCAAGTTTTTCAAGAACTTTTTCCAGCTGACGTGCATTTTCAAATACAGAAATTTCACAATCTGCAAAGTTAAGGATAAAACGGATTTCTACACCCATTGAATCGCATCCCCGAGGAACGTCACATGCACCAAGAGAAAGAAGTGCAAAGTCTGTAATAAGCCATTCCCGGCGGTTATCTGAAATAAGACCTACATGAGATCCTTTTTTTACACCAAGTTTTTTTAAAGCAAAAGCAAGTTCTACAACATGCTGGTATACCTGAGCGTAGCTGTATTTTACGAATACTCCGCTTTTATTTTTTACTGACTGCAACGGCTGGTCAGCGAGAAGTTTAGCCTTGTCTTTAAGAAGAAGCGCAAGGTTTTTTGGCGACTGAGTATTGTCACCGCTATTATCAAAAATCATAACTATCCCCCAAATTTTTAGTTACAGATTTTATTATGACAAAATTACATAAAATGTCAATCTGTCAATAAGACTATTTTTTCGCTTTAATAAACCTGAAATCTCCCCCTTTCTTTTAATTAATTTCAGAATCTGATATATTTTTTTTATGATTACTTACTTAGGAAAACTTGGTGAACTTACATTAAAAGGTTCAAACCTTAAATTATTTGAACGGCTTCTTGTTTCAAATGTTAAAACTTATCTTCTTTCTGTAAATGCAGAGGTTACTCTTCATGCAGGAAGACTTTATATTGAATGTGAAGACTCAGCAGCTGAAGCTGTTGAATACACACTCCGTCATTTAATCGGTATTACAGGCTGGGCAAAAGCTGAAGTTGTTGAAAAAGATATTGAAGCTATCCAGAAAAAAGTTTATGAACTGGCCCTTATTGCAAAAGAAAACGGTGCAAAAACTTTCAAAATCAATGCAAAAAGAAGTGACAAGGGATTTGTTCTGGACAGTTACGGAATCATGAGAGAAGCAGGAAATCTTGTTTACTCCGAAAAGCTTCTTGATGTTGATGTTCACAACCCTGATGTTACTTTTACAGTTGAAGTTCGTGACAAATGTTATGTTTACTCTGATTCAGAAAAAGGCTGTAGAGGACTTCCTGTTGGTTCCAGCGGCAAAGGACTTCTTCTTCTTTCCGGAGGCCTCGACAGTCCTGTAGCCGGTTATAGAATGATGAGAAGAGGAATGACTGTAGACTGCGTTTATTTTCATTCCTACCCTTACACAAGTCAGGAAGCTCAGGAAAAAGTTGAAAGACTTGCAGAAATCATAAGCGGATACGGACTTCGGACACACATTAATATTATTCCGTTTACAGAAGTTCAGATGCAGATTAAGAAAAAAGCTCCGGAAAATTTTTCAACACTTATGCTCCGCATGTGTATGATGAAAGTTGCTTCTATGCTTGCAGAAAGAATCGGTGCTGACTGTCTTATTACAGGTGAAAGCCTTGGTCAGGTTGCAAGCCAGACAAATGAAAATATGGCTGTTACAGAAAGCATGGCCGAACTTCCATTGTACCGTCCCCTTATAGGTCTGGACAAAGAAGAAATTATTGAAACAGCAAAACAGATTGATACTTATGAAACTTCAATTCTTCCTTACGAAGACTGCTGTGTACTCTTTAGCCCTAAACACCCAATTCTTAGAGCCTCTGTTGAAGAAGCCCGGAAAATTTACAGGGAAATGGAAATTGATGAACTTGTAAAAAAAGCTTTTGATGACCGGGTTCTTAAGCGTTATGAAGCCTCAGGTTACATTGCTTCAAAATGGGGAACGAAAGAAAACAAACAGAAACTTATAGACGGCAACGGCTATGTAGTTCCTAAAAAAGACTAAAAAAAAGACCTGATAAAAATTGAAGTGCATCCCTAAAGCTGGACAGATAAAGTTCAATTTCAGGAGATGCATTTTTTTATGTCTAAATAATCAAATCAGGTCTTTTTTAATATACATACCTGAAACCAACTGTGAAGTAATTATTTACTTTATCTGTCAGCTGGTTTACCCATTCCTGTTTCTGACGTTTTGCTTCGGCCTGAACTTCTTCAGAACGGCATATCATTTTCCAGGAATCTTTTGTACTTCCACCATCAAATTCTTTTTCACCTGGAAGACCTTTATCAAGTATATAAATTTTATAAGTTCCATCATCAGAAGCTTTTTCTGTCCAATTAAGGTTTCCACCTTCATAAATGCTGGATCTTACACCGTCATTATGAACAAATTCGAAAGTATAGCCTGCAAAAAGTGAAAGCTGACCATATTTAGTACGAGGAAAATCGAACTGACCTTTTAAGCCGCTCTGTAAAATACCCATTTTATGATCAGAAGTCATAAATCCAAGACAGTCCCAGGCCTGATTAACATGTTTTCCAGCATTTCCGTTTGTATTCGAAATCATCTGGTGCATTGATGCAGAGCCGTCTGAAATATACTGATTTTTATCTGCAAGAACGTATTCCCCACGGTCATCTATCCCGAAAGCTTCTGCAGAGTTTGCGTGACGGATAAAGTTAGTAAAGAAATCAACTTTAATGTTAGGCTTAGGCTGGAAAGTTGCTGCAAAAGAAACCTTATCTGAATTTGGATCAAGTGTAGAACCAATATTTACACCGGCATTTGTATAATTCTGATAGTTTGGAGAATCTCCCGTAATTATATTGTTTGTTCCTTCTTTGTATTCCCAGTGTGTATAAACATAAGGAATTACCAGCTGATAATTCAAGGCCATATAAGTACAGGAATTATTTTCTGGAGTAATTATGAGCCCTGTCTGTCCTGCACAGCGGTTTTTGGAGTCAAAATTCAGTTTAAATACATTGTTTACAGAAAGGTCATCAACAAAAATATCAGTTGCCCATACAACACCTTTAACAGGCTTAACTTCCAGCATAAGTCCCATTTGCAGGTTGTCGCTGGCACCGCCAATGTTCTGTACAGGCATGTAAGGTACCGGGAAAAGATATGCCAGATTTGGACGGGGTCCAAAAATAATATTTTCGTAATATGAAACAGAAAGTTTTTTATTAAAATTATATTTGATTACATGAAAGGCAAGATATTTACCGTCGCTCAGAACTGATTCAAAAGCATCTGGATTATTTGCCTTTGCACCAAGAATCTGATATGTAGAAGCATAGCTCCACATTTCTCTCGAAACGTTAAAAATTATGTTTGCTGAATGATAGCCTGTATCATTAAGGGCAAGTCCATCATTATGGAATGGTCCGTAACCTGTTTTATTCAGACCGCAGGTAAAATATGTTGCTGTTGTACCTGCAGAAATATTCATATTCCAGTCAAGATACTCGTTTACGGGGCCAATCTTTGCCGGGTCAAAAACAGAATCTTCAGGTTTGTTTACATAGTAAGGTGATGTTTTTTCAAATTTATCTGTTTCAAGGAAAATGGCAAGATCATAACCAAGGCTTACGAGAGGATGAAGTGAAAATTCTCCTGCAACTCCGCCTTCTCCATTAATTCTCTTAAAGTTTTTTGAACTTTTTTCATGTCCGTTTTCGTCTTTCAGGGTACTGCTGTTTTTATACTGACCGGAACCATTTACATAAAGATTAAGTTTTTTTCCGAAAATACGTTCATACTCGTAAAGGGCAATTTCAGAATCCTGTCTGTTGCCGCAGTCAATTACTTTTTCAAGAATTTCTTTAATAAGCTTATTTGGATAAGGACGGATAAGAGGAAGTGAACTTACGTAACCTTTTAATTCCCAGCCCTGTGCTTCCTGATAGAAAACATCTGTAGGATCTACGGAAACCTGTGCAAATACTGCAGAAAGAAAAGTTAAAAAAAGGACAGACAAAATAAACTTTTTCATTTTTTCCTCGAAATTCTTAAAACTATTTAAAAAAAGTATATCACAATTAAAATTTATAGGAAACGGCACAGGCAATTTCAATTCCCTGCTGTGTATTTCCTTTTTTATGATCATTATTAAAAATCAAAACATAAGAAGGCTGGAGTGTAATTTCAGTTTTATCATTAAGCCAGTAAGTCCCCCGAACAGAAAGGCGATTTACATTTTCCGGAATTCCCGTTGGTGTAACAAGTTTCTGATTGTGTTTTGCATTTTCTACTCCCTGACGCTCTTTATCTGGATAACACCAGTCATCAGGAATCTTCTCAGGAGTATGAACTCCACCCCATGCAGGATGCCTTGAATCTCCTGCCATAGTTGTAAATACTCTGTCTTCCGACATTTCGCCCCGGGCCATCAAAAGATAAACAAGTCCAAGGGAATATTTATGAGGAACTGAGTATTCAGCTTTGAATTCACAGCTGACAGTATCTGGTCCAAAAGGAGATCCGATCCATTCATAGAAAGGATGTCTTTTATCTCCGGAGTTTTCATAATAGGTTTTTACAAGAGTCCAGTTAGGTCCTTCCTTAATGTACAGGTATGGCTGAGCATAACTGCCTTCAATACCGAAATAAAGCTTACCATCTTTTAACGGAATGAATAATTCACTTCCCAGCTGTCCGCCGATTCCATTTGGTGTAACATCATTTGGGTAATTATTGACTTCAAATGGAGTCTGAAACTGAGTCATGGCATAAAGGCCGTAGATTCTTAAATTTTTTACAGGTACATACTGAAATTTTATTCCAAGATAAGCACAGATATGAGATTCAGCATCGTATTCTTCAGGCTCATATTCACGCCATGGAGCCATTCCGTGAAAAATTGTAAAAGGATTTAAGAAACGGAGTTCCATTGGTGCATTAATAAACATTCCTTCCAGGGCTGTAAAGGTAAACTTCTTGAAAAAACGGCCTTCAAATTCATGGTAATACATATAACGGTCTACACCAAACTGACTTACATTGCCTGTGTAACGAATATTTGGGGAATAAAGTGTAAGGGAACCATAGGAAACGCCAGTTAAATACCGGGACCAGATCATTGATCCTGTTAAAGTACGTCCGATATTTCTTTCACCTTTTCCAAGCTGAAAATTAATGCCAGTATTTTTCCCAAACACATATCCTGTTGAAAGATAACCCTCATCAGGAAAGTTAATATCAATATAATCTGCTCCCAGAGGAATGTTGCTGTACACATTGTTGTGAAGGCTGTAACTCTTATTCATTCCCAGGAAAGTATCCATTTTGAGAGTTAAATAATTGCCGCAGTTAAGACTTAAAGGAACATCAAGAAAATGACGGCGTTCATATCTGTCATAAACCCAATCCAGATCATCATTTGTTTTGTAAAAGCCGGAAAGATTGAGGGATGGTTCAATTGCAAAAGAAAGAAATCCTGAATCAAAAGATGGCAGCTGCCTGTCAAAGTATTTTTGAATTTCGTCGTACTGTTTTTTTCCGGAGCTGCTTAAAGAATCATAATCTATTTCTGAAAGATAAACTTTGATTTCTTCAACTGACAGGGGCTCATTATCAGCAAAATTAATTATTCCTGATTCAACAGAAATTGAAAAAAGATTGTCATATACCCAGCTTCCAGCCGGAACAAGTTCCTGATTTCCTCTTGTTACACTAAATGCAAAAAAAGGGAAAAAAAAGAAACATAAAATTACACAAATTTTTAAGCAGAATGATTTTTTCATGGTATGCCTGACTGATTAATGAATCTTATCAACTGCAAGCTGCAGTTCTTCTGGAGTTACAGGGTTCGGATAGTGTTTTAATACTTCTTCGTAAAAAGCAACAGTTCTCCGTCCGTGAATATCAAGTGTAAAACGCTGGCTTACTTCAAAAGCTTCTTTTCCCATTTTTGCTCCAAGTTCAGAATCATTAAGAATCTTTATAAGATAATCATCAACTTCTTTATCTGAAAGAGCAAAAAAACCATCAATTCCGTGGAAAACAGTATCACTGAAACTTGTATCTTTTCTGCAGACAACAGGTACTCCCTGAGAAAGAGCTTCGAGAATAGTCATGGAATGCATTTCTGAAAGAGAAACTGTTACAAAAACATCTGCAATGTTGTAATAAATATAAAGTTTGTGCCAGTCGATAAATCCTGTAAAAATGATTTTATCTGAAAGACCAAGTTCTTTTACTTTATTTCTAAGAGCTTCTTCCCTGTCACCGCTTCCAACAAATACCATTTTTGTATCTGCCCGTTTATTTACAGTTCTGATTACAACATCAAGAAGTTCATCAAGGCGTTTTTCTGAAACAATTCTTCCAACATAAAGAATTACCCTGTCGTTTTCGCCGATACCAAGGCTGTTTTTAAGTTCTTTTTTCTGCTGTTCTGTGGCTTTTTCCCCGGCAAAATGTTTTGCATCAATTGCATTAGGAATAATTGCAGAAGGAATTTTTGGAAGTATAAAAGGCTTTCTGAAATAATCATGGGCTTTTTGTGAAACATTAATGAATGCGTAAAATTTCTTGTAAATTCTCTGTACGACTTTTCTGATAACTTTTCTTGGAATAAGTTTTCCAAGCATAAGATAATATTTGTAGTAATCTTCCCACATTGTATGAGTCGTGGCGATTACAGGAATTTTAAGTTTTTTTCCGGCAACATTAGCCATATGTCCCAGGAAGAATTCTGTATGAGAATGAATTATCTGTATATTATTTTTTTTAAGGAATTCAATAACCCGTCTTCTTCGAGGAAACCCCATGTACTGGTCATCACCAACAGGGCTATGCAACGAAGGTACTCTGAGAACACAAGGATCGTCTTCAACCTGACCATCTGGTCCTGCATCTACTGTGACAATTACAACATGATGTCCCATCTGCTCAAGAATCTGTCTGAGCTGAATAACAACAGTTACAATTCCACTTTTAGTAGGAAGATAGCTGTCAGAAAAAAGCGCAATATTCATAAGTTTTATAATTTTAACCAATTAAATACTTACTTGCAAGCATAGAAAAAACAAGCAGTTTTTGCTATATTTTTTGTATGAACAGTCAGGAAAAAATGCAGGTTTATAATTTGTTAAAAACAGCCTCCGATGCCCTTCTGGGCTTCAGTTCTCCTGCTTTTAATGAGAACCAGCCTGTTTTTAATGAAAATCCACAGATTTCAGCTTCTGCAAGTGTTAAAACACAGGATCTGCCGGACAGTTCAAAACAAATTGAATCTGAAACAGTTAAAACTGTACCTCAAGTTTCAATAAGTAAACAGACTGAGGTTAAGCAGGTTACAGAAAAACCTTTCAGTACTGTTTCTGCTCCACAGCTTTCAGCTATTGCTGAAAAAATTGCCCGGTGCCAGCGTTGTCCATTATGCAAGGAACGTAATAAAGTTGTTCCGGGAACTGGAAATACATCACCTTTTGTTCTTGTTATCGGCGAAGGTCCGGGTTATGAAGAAAACCAGCAGGGACTCCCTTTTGTTGGACCTGCAGGACAGCTTCTCGACAAAATGCTTGCTGCCATTGAGCTTTCAAGAAACTCAAACACATTTATTACAAATATTGTTAAGTGCCGTCCACCAATGAACAGAAATCCTTATCCGGAAGAAGCTGATGCCTGTTCTTCTTTCCTTCAGGCTCAGATTGCTGTTTTAAAACCAAAAATGATTCTCTGTGCAGGTACTGTTGCGGCAAAAAATCTCTTAAAAACTGAACTGGGCGTTACAAAACTCAGAGGCCAGTTTTACGAATATTCTGGAATTCCAGTTGCAGTAACTTATCACCCAAGTGCATTGTTGAGAGATCCGTCCCTAAAAAGACCAGCCTGGGAAGACCTTAAAATGTTCAAAATCAAGCTGTCCGAAATTGCTCCGGAATACAATAAAGCATTTGTTAATACAAGCCTGTAAGGAACTTAGTTTTGTCAAAGTATGTTCAGGTGGCATTAAATGTGCCTTTAAATCAAACTTTTACTTACAGCAATATTGAGCCTCTGAATACAAGCAGAACAGGTTGCCGTGTTGAAATAAAATTCGGTGCCAGAAAAACAATTGGATGTGTTATGGGCGAATCTGATGAACTTCCTGCTGACTGTCCTGTTGATGAATCAAAAATTCGTCCCGTAACCAGATATATGGACGAAATGCCTCTTCTTTCTCCAGAACTTATAAAACTTGCCAAATGGATTTCTTCCTACTATTTGTGTTCCATTGGGGAAGCTGTAAGTGTAATGCTTCCATCTGCAAAGCGTGAAACTGATGCAGGCGGGTTTTCTTTTATTGATGACATCTCTTCAAAAAAAGCCGTGGAATTAAGTGACGAACAGAAAAAAGCAGTAAATGAAATTCTTTCTGAGAAATCAAAAACAAACCTTCATTATCTTTATGGTCCTACAGGAACCGGCAAAACAGAAGTTTTTTTACAGTGTGCCCAAAGACTTCTTGACCAGGGAAAAGGTGTTATTTATCTGGTTCCTGAAATTGGTCTTACACAGCAGGTTATTGAAGCAGTTGTTCAGCGTTTTGGTCAGACTGCAGCAGTTTTACATTCAGGACTTACACCTAGTCAAAAACTTAGTGAATATAAAAGAATTATAAACAAAGAAGCCAGAGTTGTTATTGGAGCCCGTTCAGCTGTTTTTGCTCCAGTTCCAGACCTGGGAATGATTATTATTGATGAGGAACATGACGGTTCTTACAAATCAGGTTCAACACCACGATATCACGGGCGTCAGGTTGCCATGTACAGATGTTCCCGGTTAAACATTCCTCTCCTTATGGGAAGCGCTACTCCTGGAGTTGAAGCCTGGCATATGATGAAAACCGGTGTTATTATGCGCCATACCCTTTCAAAAAGACTTTCCGGCGGTGCTATGCCTCACATTAAATCAGTAAACCTGACAAACGAGCCTCAGGACTCAGGATGTATCTCCAGGGAACTTGAACATGAAATAAATTTAACTCTTGCAGAAAAAAAACAGGCAATTCTTTTTCTGAACAGAAGAGGTTTTTCTCATTTTTACCGCTGCCGTTCCTGTGGTTTTGAACTCAAGTGCAAAAACTGTTCAGTAAGCCTCACATATCATAAGTCTGAAAACAGACTTCGCTGTCATTACTGTGGCTGGAATGTAATCCCACCCCAGCAGTGTCCTCAATGCGGTTCCCTGGATGCAGGATATTCAGGTTTTGGAACTGAATTCATTGAAGCAGAAGTTAATGCTAAGTTTCCTAATGCCAGAATCCTCCGTATAGACACAGACAGTCTTACAAAAAAAGGTGAACTTCAGCAGAAACTGGCAGATTTTAAAAACCATGAATATGACATTATGCTTGGTACACAGATGGTTGCAAAAGGATTGAATTTTCCAGGTCTTAAACTGGTTGGTGTTGTTCTTGCAGATACAGGACTTCATCTTCCTGATTTTAGGGCGGCAGAAAGAACATTCAGTCTTATTACTCAGGTAGCCGGTCGCGCAGGCAGATTTTTTCCTGACGGAAAAGTATTTGTTCAAACCTACTCTCCAGAACGGGAACCGATTCTTCTTTCTGTAAACAATGAAATTCAGAAATTTTACGATATGGAACTGGAATCCCGAAAGATTCTTAATTTTCCGCCTTTTTCCCGTCTTATAAGGCTGGTTTTCCGTGCTCCTACAATGAAACAGGCAGAAGAAGCTGCAGCAGGGGCTTCCGAAATTTTAAGACAGATTATTTATGCTTTATACAACAAACCTTTAACACAAAACTGGACAGAAAAGCATAAGGAAGCTGCCGGTAATACTGAAATTCTGGGACCAGCAGAATGCCCTCTTTCAAAAATTTCCAGCAACTACAGATGGCAGATTATTCTTCGGGGACAAAACATTGCTATTCTTCAGACAGCAGCAAGAGAACTGCTTTTTAATTATCAGCGTCCTTCTGATGTTTATATTGAAAGTGATGTAGATCCTGTTACACTGCTGTAACTTATACGTGGCGTCTGATTCCGTCAAACTTAATTTCGTATAAAAAAAGACCGGTAGCAGGAGCTGTTGGGCCTGCTTTTTTTCTGTCACAACTTTCAAGAACCTGCTTAAAGTATTCAGGTGATTTTCCCATTTTTTCAAAATGAATAAGGCTGCCTGTTAAAGAACGAACCATTCTCCACAAAAAGGCATTTGCTTCAATTTCAAAAACAAGATTTCTGCCCTCCATAAAAAAATGAGCATTATCAATATACCGCTTTGTTGAAAGACTCTGGTCTCCACTGGCAGCAAATGCAGCACAGTCAATTTCACCACGGAGACAGGAAGCCATTTTATTCAAAACCTTAATGTCAGGCTTGTGATTAATTGACCACACATAGCGTGTTTCAGAGGCAAATGGTTTTTCCATGTTTATAAAATATCTGTATACACGGCTGGTAGCACTAAAACGACTGGAAAAATCATCAGGTACAACTTTTGCATCCATGATTCTTACATCCTGAGGAAGAAAACAATTCAGGGCAACAGGATATTTTTCAACAGGTATAGAGTCTACAGGTGAAAAAAAATTGGCAGCCTGTGCAAAAGCATGAACTCCACTGTCAGTTCTGCCTGAGCCTGTAAGATTTATTTTCTGTTTATGAAGTTTTTCGAGAGCATCTTCAACTGTAGCCTGCACAGTTCTTACGGCTTTGCCTTTATCTGCAAAATCCTGCCGCTGCCATCCGCAAAAATCAGTTCCGTCATAGGAAATTGTAAGCAAAATATTACGCATGATTAATCATCAACTGAAATTATGTTAGCTTCATTTAATGTAGCTGTAAGCTGATCGTAAAGTTCCCGGGATTTTTCAAGAAGAGGACCTGGCTTTGATTTAGAAGATTTACCTAGACCAAAGATTCTGGCAATTGAGCGCTTGTTTTCATCAAGTTTTTTGAATCGCATCTGCATGTCTTCTGTCTGACCATATTTGTATTCAAGAAGGCTGTTAAGATAAATTACACCGTCGTAACCGTAGTTTTTATCGATATCTGGTCCAAAGTTACTTACTTTTGCGATTGTTTCAATTCTTCCTGTTTCGTTTATAAGAGTCTGCTCATAAAAGAACTGAGCTTTACGATAGAACACCTGAGCAACAAAGTCATAATTGTGTCCTGGAGCTGCTTTATTCAAATCCTGACAAATCCATGCAAGACGAAGTGAAATCATGGCTCTTTTAATTGTTGGAGCGTAACCAAGATCAACTTTTTCATAACTTAAAAGTGCCAGATAATACATTGCTGCACCATCAAGAAGTGTTCTTTCTCTTTTAAGGTCGTAATAAGGGAAAATGAGATTTACAGCTTTTTTTCTTTCTTCTGTGCTGTCTAAAAGTGCATTTAAGGTAGCATTGTCATTAATTTCCTCAAAGTCTTTCCACCAGAGGGCAGTTTCGCAGTGAGGACAGGCACCAATTGAATAAAGGATAGGAAAAATCTGACCATACTTTGCAGATGGTTCGTAAATGCGATGTAATTCATCTGTAAGTTCTCCGGCAATCATACGTCCACTGCCGGAAAGCATTTCTTCTCTATCAAAGTCTTTTTTACATACAGGACAATGACACTTGTTCTTTGACCAGTATGACATCTTTGGCTTTTTTTCAGGCTCTTCCTGTTTTTTTGATGAACGATATACCATTTAGTTCTCCGGATTTGTTTCTATCTTTATTCTACCTTAATTTTTCAATAATAACAAAAGCAACTGCATATTCTTTTTCGTGACTTATGGAAAGATGTACTGAAAAATCTTTGCCAGTTCTGTTTTCTACAGCCTTTTTTGTTTTTTCACCTAATTCAAAAAAAGGTTTTCCATCTTCATTTTTTTTAACATAAAAATCAGACAGACACAAACCTGCAAACCCTGTCCCCAGAGCTTTTGAAAAGGCTTCTTTTGCGGCAAATCTGGCTGCATAATGCCGTGCCTGAACTTCAATTTTAGCAGTTTTTGAAACGGCTTCCTTACAGAAGAATTCACCTTCATTGAAATATCTTTTTATAATATCAGGATTATTCACCCATCTTTCAAATCTGTTTACCTGAGAGATATCAGTTCCGATACCATAAATCATCTGCCGGTCTCCCCTGCTTGATGCTCTGCTTTTCCGGGTGAAACTTCTTCAGGAAGATCAGCCGGCTTAGATTTTTTCATCATAACTTTTACTGTAGCAGGACCATCAATAACACTAAGGGAATCAGGAATTGAATATTTTACAGGAAGCTCAAAATCTCCTTCTTCTGTAATTGAAGAACAGTCAATTTTTGCACAGTCTTTTTCAGGTGTAAATTTTTCCATTTCAAGAAGGTTTCCTGAAACAGTGATTTTTACGGAAGAAATTGCAGGAATAACTTCAAAATCCTGTGCCGGATTTACAAAAATCAAAGGAATGTTATCGAATGATTTTTCGCTGATAACAGGTCCAATTTCAACTTCTACCCTAAGTTTTTCTCCCGAAACATGCTTCAAAAAAGCACCAAGATTTTCAGGGATTACAGCTTTTTCCAGAGATGTTGAAGCATTTTTTACAGAAACAACCTGAGTCTGAATTCGCGTGCAGTTTTCAACAAGAGAACGTGGCCCGTAAATTTCAATTTCATCAGGATAAACGTTAATACTCTTGATTTCGTAACCATGGGCAGGAGTTCCTGAAATCAAAGGGTTAACTTTAACCCAGCCGGAAATTGATTCTTCAACTTTGAGGGAAACATTCTGAGGAGCAACTGAAACTTCCAGAGTATCAAGCATAAGGGCTGATTTTGGAAGGTCGATGGAAACAGGAACCTTGTATGTACCGTCTTTTGCAAGGTGATTTAAATCCAGATAGGCAGTTACTTCATTTTCTCTGACAGAGGCGATTTCTTCGGTTTTTCCTTTGAGAGTAATTCTTACTTTTTTCAGATGATTGCTTGCAGGAGAAATTCCATTTTGAGAACGTACTTCCAGAGGAACTGTAAAGGAACGGCTTTCCTGAATTGAAAGATTATAAAAAATATAAACGAAAAGTGCGATTAAAAGGCAGACTGCTTTTACAGGCCAGTTATCAAGCAGCTTATTAAAGTTTTCTGATATTTTCATCAATTGTATCCTCAATTGTTTTCTGTTCAGGTGTTACATCAAGGAGTTTTTCAAGCTGAACCTTGATTTGTCTTGCAGTAAGGTCATAGTGAAGCTGTGAATCATAGGCAAGTGAAATTGCACCAGATTCTTCAGATACTACGAGAATTACAGCGTCTGTAGATTCTGCCAGTCCCAGTGCCGCACGATGGCGTGTACCGAAAGTTTTTTTAATATCGTACTGTTCACTGAGAGGAAGGAAACAACCGGCAGCAATGATTTTTCCGCCCTGTATAATACAGGCTGCATCATGAAGAGGTGTATCATGACCAAAAATTGTAACGAGAAGTGCTGAAGAAATATCTGCATTAATGATTGTTCCAGTTTCAATTACATCGTCAATTTTCGTATGACGGGGGAAAACAACCAGCATACCTCTTTTCATTTTTGAAAGCATATCGGCAGCAAGAATTACAGCATCAACATAAGTGTGTTTAGATCTGTTTCCAAAGGCGAACCACTGGCTTTGTCCGATTTTAAGGAAAACCTTTCGAAGCTCAGGCTGGAATACAATGGCAAAACAGATTACAAGTCCCGGGGCAAGTTTTTGTAATACCCAGAGGATCATATCAAGATGGAAGAAAGTTGCAACAGCATAGGCCATGGCAACTACTGATGCAGCTTTAATAATCTGAAGAGCGTTTGTCTTTACGATAAATTCATAGGATTTGTAAATGATAAAAGCCATAAGGGCCACATCAAGTACAGGTCTGATAAATGAATATGCCTTTAATAAGTTATCAAATGCGTTCAATTTATACTCCGGTTTTATCTAGCTTCAGAGATTCCTTTTAATACTTTAAGAGAATCTACTGTTTCTTTTACATCATGTACGCGAACCATAAAAGCTCCGCTTTGTACAGCCAGCAGATCTGCAGCAAGTGTTCCTGCAAGTCTGTCTTCAACTTCCCTTCCTGTAAGGGCTCCGATTACAGTCTTACGGGAAAGAGCCATCAGAACCGGATATTTTTTTCCGCATAAAAGTCCGCATTTTTTAATGAGGGTACAGTTATCTTGGGCATTTTTTCCAAATCCAATTCCGGGATCAAGAATTATTTTATCAGAAGAAATCCCCTGTTTCAAAGCATATTCAATCCTGCTGTAAAGATAATTTTCAACTTCTGAAAATACATCTTTATATTCAGTATTAAGCTGCATTTTATCCGGTGTATTTCGTTTATGCATAAGAATTACAGGAACTTCTTCCCTGGCGCAGAGACCGGCCATTTTTTCATCATCTTCAAGGGCAGAAACATCATTCAATATATCTGCACCTTCTTCCAGACAGGCTTTAAAAACCCCGGCTTTTCTTGTATCAATTGAAACAGGTATATCTGAGTGGCGTCGGATTTCTTTAAGAAGAGGAATAAGTCTCTTAATTTCTTCTTCTTCACTTACATATTGCGAACCAGGTCTTGTAGATTCTGCACCAAGATCCAGAATATGAGCTCCTTCTTCAATTGCCTTTAAAGCCAGTTCAATTCCACCCCGACTTTCTTTCCAGAAAGAATCTGGTGTTGCATTAACTATGGCCATTACAAAGGCAGGATCTTCTGTTGTGACAGTTCTGTTCTTCAGTTTAAGAGAAATCATTTTTTATACACCAGTTCCATAGCACATTCTGCAAGTTTTCTTGGATTCATTTCAGCATCATCACATATCTGTGAACGGTTTCCCTGTGGAAGGAATTTCTGAGGAAAAGCTTTAACTGCAGTTTTTGTATACCCTCTTTTCAGGAAGTCTGTTTCAAGAGCTTCTGCAACTCCACCGGTTTTTACACCGTCTTCAACAAAAACAACAGCAGAATAATCTTTTCCGATGGAATAAATGTGATCGCAATCTGTATCTTTTACAAAACGCAGGGAGTAAATGTCTGCCTTAACATTTTCCATCATAAGTGTACGGCAAGCCTGAATTACTTCAGCGAACATTCCGCCTGTAGTTACAAAAAGAACTTTTTCACTATGTTTATTTTCTCTGGAAGGAACGTCCTCAAAATTTACGCTTAAAGCCGGTGCAAATTCTTCACAACTGACAAATACGCCTTTTCCTTCTTCAATTTCTTTATCAAAAGCCTTTAATTCTGTAGGACAAGTCAATTTTGGATAACGGATTACAACTGGTTTTCCAGCACCCGCTGCCCAATTAAGAGAAAGCTCCAGGTCACGAACAGTAGCAGGTGAAAGAATTGAAATATTTGGAACAGGTCTGAGAAGAGCAATATCAAAAAGTCCCTGATGTGTTTCTCCGTCATTAGGAACAATACCAGCTCTATCAAGGCAGATAATTACTGGAAGTGCCGGTAAAGCCACGTCGTGAATTATCTGATCTACTGCACGCTGAATAAATGTTGAATAAATTGCAACAACAGGAATCATTCCGCCGGCTGCAAGACCTGCTGCAAAGGTAACAGCATGTTCTTCTGCAATGCCAACATCAAAAAATCTCTCCGGATATTTTCTGGCAAAAGTATCAAGTCCTGTGCCTTTTGACATAGCTGCTGTAATACCTGCGATTTTTGTATTTTTTTCTGCAATTTTAAGCAGTGTATTACTGAAACATTCTGTAAAACTAAGGTTATCGAATTTTTCAACCTTACCGTCAGACATAAGAAATGGTCCGATACCATGGAATGTTGCAGGATCATTTTCTGCAGGAGAATATCCTTTTCCTTTTTTTGTAATTACATGAACAACAACAGGATGATTTAATTTTTTTACCCTGTTAAAAACTTTTTCCATCTCTTTAATGTTGTGTCCATCAAGAGGGCCTGCATATTCAAAAGCAAGGTCTGAAAAGAAACTGTCAGAGAGAAGGAATCCTTTTAAGGCTCTCTTAAATCTGTAAATAAATTTTCCTACATGTTTTTCAGAACTTGGAAGCTTAGAAACAAGAGTATCAATAAAAGTCCGGCTTTTCTGATAAAAAGGTGACATTGTAATGTGGCTGAGATAATTTGAAATTGAACCGGTGTTTTTGCTGATAGACATCTGATTATCGTTCAACACAACAATCAGATTTTTTCCAAGCTGTCCTGCGTGATTCATAGCTTCAAGAGCCATTCCCCCTGTAAGGGCACCGTCACCAATTACAGCAACAACTTTTCCTTTTTTTCCTTCCAGCTCCCAGGCTGTTAAAAGCCCTATTGCCTGACTGATTGAAGTAGATGAATGACCATTATCAAAAAAATCATGCTTACTTTCAGTTCTTCTTGTAAAACCAGACAAACCACCATGAAGCCGGATTGTATCAAACTGGTCGTAACGGCCTGTAATCATTTTATGAGCATAAGACTGATGACTTACATCAAATATAATTGCATCATCCGGTGATGAAAAAACCCGGTGTAAAGCAATGGAAAGTTCAACAACACCAAGATTGGAAGCCAGATGTCCCCCGTTTTTTCCCACTACTTCTATTATTTTTTTCCGCATCTCTGCGGCTACCTGCGGAAGCTGTTCTTTTGGAACTTTTTTAAGATCTTCCGGCGACTTGATTTTTGAAAGCAACACAACAGTCTCCTGATTCAATTTTATATGAATGAGATTATTAAGCAAGTAAAAAAAAAGACCGCGTAGTCATTAACTGTCGCGGTCTCTTTACGAGCATATATCAAAACACCTTTAGGAAGATGTTACTTGCTCTTATGGCGATTGCGTCTAAGCATCTTCTTGCGCTTATGTGTTGCCATCTTCTGGCGCTTTCTTTTCTTACCACAAGGCATTATGGGCACTCCTTAAAAAAAATGTAGTATTATTATCTTAAATTCAGCCTTTTTCGTCAAGGTTTGAATTAATTTTATTTTAATTTTTAATGACAAAAAAAACTAATTTTCGATTCTGTACTGAACCTGTTCAGTAAAAAGCTGTTTAGCTGCAAGAGATACAACCTTACCGTCATTCTGTTCAATTGCAGGATCTTTAATCATTGACATCTGATATGCACGGCGACTTGCTGCTACAGTTACTTCATAAACATTGTTTGAAAACTTTACAAGCTGTTCTAAAGGAAAAATCATTCTTTATACCCCATCAAAAAAGAATAAATAATTTTATTAAAAATCAGACTTTATGTCTAGTAAATGCTATAATCAATTTATGAGCAGAAATAATTCCATGGAAGCTACAGTCCTTTCACTTAAACAGTCCGGAGAGAACAACAGATCCGTTTGTTTTTTAACTCCCGACCAGGGAATTATTTACGGCACTTTATTCGGCGGCCCCAAAAGTAAGTTAAAGTCCCTTGTCAGTCCTTTTAACAAAGGCACTTTATATCTCTACACAGACGAAACTAAAAAAACTTCTAAAATTACAGATTTTGATGTTAAATCCTTTCATCTTTCTTTCCGGGAAAATCTTTTTAAAACCTGGGCTGCTAATCTGGGTGCTGAAATCCTCATTAAAACAAAATGTGCCGGTTCCCCTTCCCAGGCCTTTGTTCTGTATAACGGACTGCTTGATGGAATGGAACTTTGTGATGAAAATGATTCAAGGCTGGGTCTTATCCGTTTTTTATGGCGCTATATGTGGCTTCTTGGCATTAAACCTGACACATCTGAATGCCGTCAGTGCGGAAAATCTTTTTTAACTGGAAAATTAACAACTGATACAATAAAATATAAAGCTGCATATATTGAGAGTGAAAACGGTTTTGTCTGCGAAGAATGCACCTCAATGTCAGACAAACGGTTTGTTTTATCTCGGCCTTCAATAACTTATCTGGAAGCAGTTTCTGTACTTTCTCCCAGGGAAGTCAGATCAATTGTTATAAGCGGACAGACTTTAATTGAACTGAAAGATTTTTGTTACTGGCTTATAGAAAATGCCTGTTCTTCAAGCCTTCTTTCTCTTCAGTCTGGTATAGGCATTCTTTAATTTTGTGAACAACGGCCGAAAGGCCATGACAGGAGATATAAAACTATGAGAGCAACTGACATTATTATGAAAAAACGGGGCACGATTCTCCGTGATGAAAAAGGAAATAAAATTCCTTCAGGCTCAACTACTCTTTCAAGAGAAGAAATTAAATTTCTTATTGACGGGTACACAAAAGGAGACATTCCTGATTATCAGATGAGTTCCTTTTTAATGGCTGTTTATTTTAACGGCATGACCTTTGAAGAAACAGGTGTTTTAACAGACTGTATGCTTCACTCTGGAGATGTAATTCAGCTCCACGGATATGAAAAAGACGGTCTTACAGGACCTTTTATTGATAAACATTCTACAGGCGGTGTTGGAGACAAAATTTCCCTTCCACTTGCACCTATCGTAGCCTGCTGCGGAGTTCAGGATCCTATGATGAGCGGTCGTGCTCTTGGTCATACAGGAGGCACTCTGGACAAGCTTGAATCAATCGAAGGTTACAATGTTAATCTTTCCCCTGAAGTTTTTCGCGAAGGAATTAAAAAGAACGGATTTGCAATGATGGGTCAGACACCTGCAATTGCACCTGCAGACAAAAAAATGTATGCACTTCGTGATGTAACTGCAACTGTTGAATCAGTTCCACTCATTACATCTTCGATTCTTTCAAAAAAAGTTGCAGAAGGAGCTGACGGTCTTGTTTTTGACGTAAAATGCGGAACCGGAGCCTTTATGAAAACTTCGGAAGATGCTGAAGAACTGGCAAACTATCTTGTTAAAACAGCTCAGGCTATGGGCAAAAAAGCAACAGCCCTTATTACATCTATGAGTACTCCTTTGGGAAAAATGGTGGGAAATTTCCTGGAAATTGAAGAAACAATTGAATGTCTTCAGGGAAAAGGCCCGGAAGATGTTATGGAATTAACTTATGCCCTTGGAGCAGAAATGATTCTTCTTGCCGGCAAAGCAAAAACAAAAGAAGAAGCCCTTAAAATGGAAAAAGAAGCTGTTTCTTCAGGAAAAGCTCTTGAACGTTTCCTTGCAAACGTAAAAACACAGGGGGGAAATCCAGATCTCTTAATGAGCCAGATTGGAAAAAGAAGAAGTCCTTTCCACACAACAATTTGTGCAGAAAAAGAGGGCTGGTTAACTCTTGATGCATACAAAACAGGTATTGCAGGTGTTTATCTTGGTGTTGGCAGAAATAAATCAGATGAAAAAGTTTGCCCTGATGCAGGATTTATCGTTCATAAAAAAACAGGTGACTTTGTAAAAAAAGGTGAATTAATTCTTGATGTTTACGGAAAAGATCAGGCATGTCTTGAACCTGCTGTAAAAATCATAAAAGAAGAAGCCATCAGCTGGTCAGACACAAAACCAGCCCTTTCAACTCTTATTCGTAAGGAAATTCACTAAAATGATTAAATGGAACAAAAAAAATGTTCCTCTTGAAAGTGCAAAAGAAATTTCTGAAAAATATGGCACAGATCTTTTAACAGCCTCTATTTTAATCCGTCGTGGTGTTACAGACGGAAAAGATATTCTTTATTTTCTTGAGAACGACAAACGCTTTTTACATAACCCCTTCCTCTTTAAAAATATGGAAGATGTAGTTGACCGTATTCTTCAGGCACAGGATGAAGGCGAAATAGTTATGATTTTTGGAGACCGTGATGTTGACGGTATTTCAAGTACAACTATTCTTTACGATCAGCTTGTTAAGATGGGACTTGAAGTTGAATGCAGGCTTCCAGGCGGCAATGACGGATATGGTCTTTCTGTTGAAGCTGTTGATGATTTTTACAGCAGAAACGGAACTTTGATCATTACAGTTGACTGCGGTATTTCCAATAATGCTGAGATTGCTTACGCTGCAGAAAAAGGAATTGATGTAATCGTACTCGATCATCATAATCCCCCTGCAGATTTACCTTCACCGGCAGTTATTATTGATCCTAAATGTGAAGATTCTGGTTATCCCTTTCAGGATATCTCAGGTGCAGCTGTTGCATACAAAACAGTTAAAGCTCTTCGCTTCGCTGTTTCAGACAACTATAAACAGGAAATTTGTCTTATAAATGCTCAGATAAAAGAAAACAAAACTGTAATTTCTGCATTAAAAGTTCAGAATCTTGTAAAAACAGGTTTTCTTGAAGAAGAAATTGCAGATGGTCAAACAGATTTTTCCCGTTCAAAAACAAGCCGCTTTTTACAGGGACAGGCAATTTTTGCATGGGACAAAAAAGAAACTCTTCAGGCCTTAAAGGCAGCTTTTGGAAGCGGAATTGAATTCAGTATTTTTGATGCCCGGGAAATGATTTCAAAATCTATTCCTCAGGTTCGGTCTTTAAGTCCGGGTCAGTTGAAAACGGCCTCGAAAATTGCCCGCTATGACAAATCTGCTTTTACCGAAATTGAAGGCTTTTACAATATTTTTGTAACTTATGCTTCAATGGAAATGGACAGGCTTTATCCTGAAAATATTATTGCCGAAGAAAAGGATCTTCAGCTTGTTGCCCTTGCAGCCCTTGCAGATATTATGCCCTTAAAAAATGAAAACAGGATTTTTGTCCGTCAGGGAATTCAATCAATTAATGAAGGAAAAGCCCGTCCTGGACTTGTAGAACTTCTTTCAAAACTTGACCTGCTTGGAAAACCCGTTAACAGTACAAAACTTTCCTGGAATATTGTTCCCGTTCTCAATGCAACAGGTCGTCTCGGGCAGCCGGAACTGGGGCTGGAACTTTTTAAAGAAAAAGACAACATAAAAAGAGATCAGCTGGCAGATCAGATTATTGCACTTAACAACCAGCGAAAACAGCTTGGAGCCGAAGCCTGGTGTATCGGAAATCAGAAAGCTCAGGAAAGCATAGCCAGATTTGCCGGAAAACTTTGTGTTGTTATTGACGAAAACATTAACCGTGGAGTTTCAGGCATTCTGGCAGGAAGACTTGTTTCTGAATACAGAGTTCCATCTATGGCAATAACTTTCGTAGGTGATACAGCCATGGGTTCCATGAGAAGCTGCAGAGGTTTTTCTGTTACTCCATTCCTGGATAAAATGTCAGATATTTTCATTAATCACGGGGGCCACGATCAGGCTGCCGGATTCAGCTTTGAAAAAAACAAGCTTCATGAATTTGAACAAAGACTTACTGCCCTCTGCTCAGAAATTAACTTAAGTGATGACGATGAGGAAACTGTAGACATTGATGCAGAACTTCAGCAGAAACACCTGACTCCAGAGCTTTTACAGATTGTAGATAAGTTTGAACCTTATGGTGAAGGAAATCCTGAATTAAACTTCCTTTCAAGAAATTTAAGGATTCAGGATGGCCTTAAAATGGGAAAACCAGAACCAACACATCTTAAGCTTATTCTTGACTGCGGACAGAATAAATGGCCTGCAATTTTCTTTGGTGAAGCTGCCAGATTAAACCGGGATTTTAACAAAGGTGATAATATAAATGTTATTTATCAGGTTCAGAGAAACGTGTTTAACGGCAATGTTACACCTCAGATGATTCTGAAAGAAATCTTTACAAATCAGGTAGAATAGTGAAAAAAACAAGTTTATTTATCTCAACATGTCTGATTTTGTGCACACTTTGTTTTTCATCAGGATGTCTTTCTGCCGGAAATAAGGTTTCTGCCACAAAATCAGACCTGGAATTAAATTCAGAACCACTTATTGCCAGTAAAATCATCAAAAGTTTTGAAAACTATGATGTACTCCTCTATTTTAATTCCTCTATTTTTCCAGGAGATCCTTTTTTTATAAAAACATCTTTTATTCCTAAAACAAAAGAGGGAAAAAAACTTTTTTCAAAAGAACCGGAAGTTTCTGCCTGCTACTGGTCCAATGCAAATCCTGAAAAGGCTTTAAGAAAAACAACTCTTTACGCTGTTCCAGGAATTAAAACAAAGACTTTTATAGGGGCCATGCCATCATCAACTTACCTGGAGAGTGCTGAATACAGAACAACAATTTCCTGGAAATTTGAAAACGGTAAGACTGAAACTGCTGAATACTATGTAAAAGTTTCTCCAAAAGAATTTGTAAGTGAAACAATTTATCTTGATGCCAGAAATACGGCTATCAGAACTGATGACAGCGAATTAAGAAAAACACAGATTGAAAAACTTAATGTCATTCTTTCTGCCAGAAATCCTGATTCTATTTATGAAACGGAAGGCTTTATTTATCCTACAACAACCACAAGAAGAACATCTTTTTTTGCTGACAGACGGATTTTTGCTTACAGCGACGGAAAGTCGGCTACTTCACTTCACTACGGAATTGACTGGGGAGTTCCTGAAGGATCCCCTGTAGCAGCCTGCGGAAAAGGAAAAGTTGTAATGGCAGAGAACAGAATTACAACAGGCTGGAGTGTTTGTATTGAACATCTTCCGGGTCTTTATTCCCTTTACTATCACATGAATAAACTGGATGTGACGGAAGGACAGATTGTTCAAAAAGGTCAGAGGCTTGGAGAATCAGGCTGCACAGGTCTTGCAACAGGCCCTCACATTCACTGGGAAGTACGGCTCAACACGGAAGCCGTAAATCCTGAATATTTTACAATCAATGGAATGCAGTAAGTTATTTTATAAGGGCAAGGAATTCCTCTTCTGTAATTACAGGAATTCCAAGCTTTGCAGCCTTTACGTTTTTACTTGAACCGCTTGTTGTATCGTTTGTAACAAGATAATTTAAATCTTTAGTAACTGAAGATTTACAGCTTCCACCATTCTTTTTGACGAGAGCTTCTGCATCATTTCTCTTCATTGTTACAAGTTCACCAGTAAAACAGAAAGATTTTCCTGTAAGTTTTCCTTCACCAGTTTCTTCAAGGGAAACAAGGCCTTTTTCAAGAAGTTCTTTTATGAGGGAATGGTTTTCTTCAAGTCCTTTTTTGAATGTTTTTGCCATTATTTCTGCAAAGCCATAAACAGAAGCAATTGCATCAACACTGGCATTCTGAAGTTTTTCAAGGTTTGTGTAACCTGCATCAATAAGTTTCTGGACTGTAGTTTCACCAATACCTTCAATATCCAGCCCTGCAATAAACACGGAAAGGCTCATTTTTTTGTGAGACTGTATACTTTCGTAGACTTTTTTTGCTCCAAGAGAGTCTTTTTCCTTTTCCATTGAATCTGCATTAAGGAAAAATGGTGTGAGAGAGTCTTCTGTAAGACGGTAAATATCTGCTACGCTTTTTACGGCTCCTTTATTAAACATGGATGTAACAAGAGTCTCTCCAAAGTCCCTGATATCAATAACGCTGATCCATTTTAAAAGCTGGTGAAGAACTCTTTTTGAACAGTTTTTATTTGGACAGTAAAGTCTTGTGCCTTCATCAATTAAAGTTTCACCACAGCAGCTGCATTTTGAAGGAACCGGAACAGCAGATGTTAACGTCCCTTCTTCTTCAGGAAGAACAGATTCAATTTTTGGAATAATTTCCCCTCGTTTTACAACAACTACACGGCTGCCGATTTTTACACCGAGACGGCGCATTGTTTCCGGATTTGCAAGACTGGCACGCTGAACTGTTGTTCCGTTAAGCTGAACACCGTCAAAAATTGCGACCGGTGTATAAGTAGCTCCAGATTCACTCCATTCAACTTCTTTTACAGTTGTAACTGCTTCTTCAAGACTGAACTTAAAGGCAATCTGTCTGTCAGGTCTGGCTCTTGAAGCATCTGCAAAATTAATTTCCCTTTCTTTAACTACAAGACCATCAATATCATAGTCCAGGCTGGGACGAATCTCCATGACCTGAGCTCTGTATTCAATTACATCTTCTGGTGTTCTGCAGATTTTTAAAGGAACAACATTTAAGCCGCATTCAGTAAGCCATTTGATTTTTTCTTCTTCGTCCTTAAACGGATTAGGACCGTCAGTAGAAAGAGCATCATAAGTAATAAGGGTTAAATTTTCACTTCCGGAACCGTCTTTGCGTTTCATAAGACCGTTGGCTGCATTACGGCAGTTTGCCTTATCAGAATAAAACTGCTGGTGAACCTGGTGAGTCATAATTACTTCGCCACGAATACCACCGGTAAAGTCTATTTTATTTCCCTTTCTGTCAAAAAGAGCTGCCTGAACTCCCTTCATTTTGCGGGCATTAGCAGAAATGTCATCTCCAACAGAACCGTCACCACGAGTTACAGCAATTTTTAATTCACCATGCTCATACTGAAGTTCAAGGGAAGCTCCATCAAGCTTGTATTCAACAAGATATTCATCATAAATATGGGTACGGGCCCAGTCCAGAAACTGTTCAGGATCTGCAGCTTTTTCCTGACTTCCCATAGGCATAACATGATTTACTTTTGCAAAGTTACCGGAATCTGCACCAACTTTCTGGAGAACCGGATTTTCCGGATCAAGGCGTTTTAATTCATCCCAAAGCTTATCAAACTCAGCATCTGAAATTTCACCTTCTCCGTTATAATATGAGGCCTGATATTTTTTTATTAACCCGGCCAGTTCACTTATTCTGCCCTGTTCATCAATATCAAATAAATCCATATTCCCCTCCACAGTAAAATTCTACTGCTTAATAAACATCATCTCGTTGATTACACGGTTTGCATCAAGACCTTTCTGTTCAAAACGAGTTTCCGGTCTCCATTCCTGACGAGGTGCATATCCTTCATATTTATTTTTAAGTCCCGGTGTCCGGTTAAGCTGCTCAATACCAAATTCAGCATAAGGAAGCCAGTCTGTTACAAAATAAAAATAGCCGCCTTTCTGAATTTTTGAAGTTATCAAATCTGTTCTTGGACGCTGAATCAGACGGCGCTTAAAATGACGCTTTTTCTGCCATGGATCCGGGAAGAAAATATGAAAAGCACTTACTGATTCATCTTCAATCATGTTTTCAAGAACTTCCAGTGCATCATGTTCAATAATACGAAGGTTTTTAAGGTCTTTTTCCCGGATTTCACCTAAAAGTTTTCCGATTCCAGGTTTATGAACTTCAAGACCAAGATAATTAATGTCCGGATTATTCTGAGCAATAATTGCCGTAGCCTTTCCCATTCCAAATCCGATTTCAATAACTACAGGATTTTTATTTCCAAAAACCTTTTCCCAGTCCAGTTTTTCTCTTTTATATTCAAGTCCCCAGACAGGAAGAAGTTCTTCGTAATCTTTTTTTTCAGAATTTGTAAAATGACCTGCCCTGATCTGAAAAGTATGAATTCTTCTTCTCATTGACTCTTCCGGAGAAAGAGACTCTTTTTTATTTTCAACTTCTTCTAAAACTTCACTCATTTTACTTACCTATTCCACATAAATATCTTCTATTGCCTTTAAGAAAATCATGCTTCCGTTAGAATTTGTCAAACTATACCTGATTTTTTCTGAACGCTGATGATCTTTTTTTATCTGTTTTCCGTTAGTCCAGGTACTTTTTACAGGACCATAAAAAATCATATTCATATCTTTATCATACAGCGCACACTGTCTGCTTAAAGTTAAAGTTGTTTTTTTAGGAATATCTTCAAAAGACGTAACAAAAAAAGAATCTTCCAGCGCCAGATTGAATTCTGCTTCGCTTTCATCCCCTGATGCATCTTCATAAAGAATATGATACTTTCCGGCATTAAACCGTTCCCCCTCTGCAGCGTGAAGTCTGCTCCATCCGGCCCAGTTTTTATTTCTGTTTGAAATTTTTTCAGGATTGGTGATAATCCATTTTCTGTCTGTTTTTAATTCAGTTACCGTAATTTTTTCTGCCCTCTGAGCTTCATTTGCAGGCTGAACAAAAACGGACAGATAAACATCAGGAACAGAACTGTTTTTTGAATAATCAAAAACAAGAGAATGATTTACAGCCCTAATTCCACTATCCGAATCAGAACAGGAACACAGTATTCCTGTCAAAAATACTGCCAAAGAAAGAAAAACTAATTGAGTTTTTTTCATGATCCTATGACTAAAAATTAAATACCAGATTAATGACTGTAAGATCACTTGAAGAGAACTGGTTTACAATAGATTCAAACTTTACGTTTACCTTTTTGCAGGCATCATCCAGATAAGAAAGGTAATACAATCCAAGATCAGTACTTTCCTGACCTTCCGGAAGTTCACGATAAAAGTCTATGAGGGACTTTTTATTTGTATCTGCAGCTGCCTTTGTTTCAATATTCTCTTTAACTTCCTGAAATTCGTCATCCTTGTTATAAAGAGTAATCTGAAGGCGTCCCTGTTTTCCGATAGCCGAAGAACCACCGCCCAGTTTCCATGAAACAAAAACCTGTTCATGATTTCTTTTCAATTCATCAACGATTTTTTCTCTTACTTCAGGATCGTAAATAAGTGAATCAGTATCGTCAATTCCTGCGTACATTTTTCTTGCTTCTTTACGCATGTTTGAATTTTCATTGTTAAGTGCAAGTTCCATTACAAGAATCGAAATATATTCGGCTACACGGGATTTTTCCATGTATACCTGAAGCAGGTGTCTGATAGCAAGATTAATCTGAGGGAAACCGTCTGTGTTATAGAATTTTGTAATAATGTGCCAGTTCATGAGGGAAAGTCTGTTAAGGAACTTTTCTGTCATAAGCAGGTAAATGTTTTTTTCTTCCAGGGAATAATCCTTATTTTCCATAACTGATTTCCAGATTGGATCAAGGATTTCTTTTTTTGCCAGATTGATTGTACTCTGTTTTGCTGCAAGAGATGTACGAAGCTGATTTTCAGAAAGTTTTGTACGTTCATCAATAAGCTGTGTTGGATTTTTTCTGTTATGTTTCTGAACACAGTCTGTCTGAATAAGTTCAGCAAAAAGCTGGCGGTCAAACTGTTTGTAAAGAAGTGAATAAACTACAACTTTTGAAAGATCCATTACTTCCTGACGGACAGAAACGAATTCTGACATGGAAATTTCAATTTTTGAAATGTAGTTTACAAGAATCATATTCTGAAGAGACTGTGGTGAAAAGGAATTTAAAGAAACACCATATTCATCAACATTATCAGCAAGCTTGAAACGCTGAAGTTTCATATTATGGCTGAGAAAATGAGATGCTCCTTCTTCAGTAAGAATTACTTTGAGAGGAAGATTTAATGAAAATTTTTTTCCTGCAGCACACATAACTTTTCTCCAAAAATAATAACAGATTTAATTATAAATGAAAGGTCTTGCATTGTAAACAGACAAATTTGTATACTTATATAATGAGTATTATGGAGCTGAAAAAGCATTTATTTTCTTTTATTTTAATAAGTTGCATCAGTCTCCTTTCCTTACATGGAGCCATTCCTCAGGGGCTTGAACTTGCAGACTGGACCTACAGTCAGCTTCAGGAAAATGGTTTTTCACCATCAAAAAAAGACCTTGTTTCAACAGGTTCAGATCAGTTTCCCTACAACATTTCAGTTGTTTTTAACCCCGTTTACTATGCTGAAGAAAATAACATGGATCAGCTGGTTTCTACCCTGATATTTACTGTAAGTCAGAAAGACTTTTTCAGTAACAGGGATGAAATTATTTCTCTTTTGAATTTTGCCGGCAAACAGAAAAAAAACTACCGGATTGAATTCGGTTTTACAACATACGAAAACAGTATGTACAGCATTTTTTTCAGGAATTTTATATACACAGGTTCAGAGTGTTTTGCCTCCTCAATGGATAATCCTGAAGAATGTGCTGCTGTTTTACTTACAATTTCAGAAGAAGAACAAAACTCTTCTGAAATCTACACAACAGGTTTAAGAAAATCTTCTCCACTGTGGCTTACAAAAGCAGTTGTAACAGCCTTTAACGACAATGATGTGGATTTTGTACTTCCACAAAAAATTCTTTCCCTTTACAGATCAGGACTTATCTTCGGTGACGGTCAGATGGCTTCTTACTTCCGAAATAACTGCAGATGTATAAAAATTAAATTAGGAAGTCCGTCTCACCTGAAAGTTATTGAAAAAATCATCAGTGATTTTTCCATTTCTGAAACCTCCAGCAATGATGTTCACTACAATATTTACAAAACTCCAGTAAAAAAAATCATCTGGATTAACGAAAAAACAAACATTCTTGCCCTGGAATTTTTCGGTATTCTTCTTCTGCTGCTTATTACAAGTTTTTCTTTTATCGGAAAAAAACGAATCAGATATAAAAAAGAATTTTCAAAAACCTGGTACATGCTGCCTCTAACTTTGACTGTCAGCCTTGTTTCACTTTATACGGGGCAGCTTCTGTGCATGGTGATTCCATTCATCTCACAGGCAAATCCTGTAATTCAGCTTGGTTTTAAATTAATTATCTCTGTAATTTTAAGTTCCCCTCTTTTCGGGCTTCATCAGCACCTTACAAAACTGTCTATGGAATTTGTATACAGTTATCTTCTTAACATAGTTTCCATAGCAAATATTTTCATTTTCAGTATTGCAGATATTTCACTTTTCTGGCTTTTTGCCTTTGAATACCTTATTGTTTATCTTTCCCGATATGCAAAGGCTCTTCCAGGTCTTATTACATACACAGCTTTAATGCTGATTCCGTTTATTCCTTACATTTCAATAATTACTGCAAATGCCACAGACTTTGACATGCAGAAACTTATTTCCAGCACATTTTCAATTAATCTGCTTATTTCCCTTGTTCTTTTCCCGTTCAACTCCATGTGGCTCAGGGTTATAAACAGAATCTATTCAAAAAAGACACTTTCACAATTTTCTATCAAAAAGCTTCTTAAAGTTCTGGGATTTTCAACCCTTATTATTTTAAGTTTATTTGTAATTTCAATCATTATGGTTTCACATCTGTACCTTGCTAAAAATACAGTGGACGAAAGTATGCCTCAGATTGTTGAAAAACAGGCTGAAGACCTGGAACTTTTCTTCTCAGGTGAAAACTTTGACAATATGGAAAATGCCCTCTTAAACATTCATTTTAAGAAACCGGCTTTCCGCTGTAAGGTAGAAATTTCTGCAGATAATACAATACCGGTTCTTGATTCTACCTACCTGTATTCAATTTCAGAAGAAACAAAAAAAGTTACTTTTTCAATGCCTGATTATCCTCCTGAAAAGCTGTCCATTGATTTTGCAACAGAAGCTGATATTTACAAAGAAATCAGAGTTGAAGTTCTGTTTAAAACAGAGGATCCTTTTATTTTTGAAAAACAGGTAATTACAGGTATAAAAAAGTGAAAAATGTTTTCTTACATGCAGATCTTGATGCATTTTTCGCCTCTGTAGAACTTCTGGACCACCCGGAATGGAAAAACAAACCTGTAATTGTTGGTGGAAAACCGGAAGACAGACGGTCAGTTGTATCTACAGCTTCTTATGAAGCCAGAAAATACGGAGTCCACTCTGCAATGCCTGTATTTCAAGCTTACAGGCTTTGTCCTCAGGGAATTTATGTACATCCAAGAATGGAAAGGTATCTTGAACTTTCCGAAAAAATAATGAATATATTTAAAAATTATTCCCCTGATGTTCAGCAGATTTCCATTGATGAAGCTTTTATTGACCTGACTGGAACAGAAAGGCTTTTTGGTCCTCCTGAAGAAACAGGAAAAAAAATAAAGCAGGAAGTATTTGAAAAGACAGGTCTTACTGTAAGCGTAGGAATCGCCTCAACAAAATATCTGGCAAAAATTTCCTCAGAAATTAAAAAACCGGACGGACTTTTTGTAGTAAAGGATGGCGAAGAAGTTGATTTTATGATGAAACTTCCTCTTGAAAAGCTCTGGGGCGTAGGTTCTAAAACCCTGGAAGTTATCAAATCAAGGGGAATTAACACCACAAAATCTATTTATGATAAACCGCTGCCTCTTCTGGTAAATCTTTTTGGACAGTCAACAGGAGCTTTTCTTTTTAACGCTGTGAGAGGTCTTGAAAAAGACACCTTTAATCATAAACCCAAAAGCCATTCTATCAGTGCTGAAAACACTTACCCTTTTGATTTGACTGATTCTTTTGCCATAGAAACAGCCCTTCTTGAATTAAGCCACACCGTAGTATTCAGGCTCCGCAGGGAACACCTTCGGTCTTCAAATGTAATGTTAAAAATCAGATATGACGATTTTTCTACATTTACAGTTCAGGAAGCCTCTGACAGAAACATCACCTCTGTTGATGATATGTTCGAAAGAATAAAAAAACTTTTTTACAAAAAATTTGACAGCAGACATACAATCCGTCTTCTTGGTGCCGGAGTTTACAACACAGAATCAGAAAACGCTCCATTCCAGGCAGAACTTTTTGATTTTGGAGAAGAAAAAAAACAGAAAGTTGAAGCTGCCATTCTTAAATCAGAAGTAAAAATTCCTGGTGTAAAAATTACAAAGGCAAGGCTTCTGAATACCACAAAAAAACTGGTCATTCTTTTCGCTACTCTGTTTTTTTTCCTTCAGCCGTCTGAAAGTAAAGCACAGACTCTGACAGAAACAAGCCGTGACGCTGACGGTGCAGGTTCTCTCGTATTTAACCAGAAAAAGCTGCCTCAAACATTTAATGATGGAGAAGCTTTGTTTTCTTACAATATTTTTGATAAAAATGTTGATTTTTCGGCTGAAGGTTACTGGCAGACTTCTATAACTGGTGGTGGAGCCCTTTCTTACGGAAACAATAATGCTCCGGGCTACACTATTACAACTCCAGTATTCCGAAATCAGATAGATCTTTCACTCTGGTTTTTCCTTAATAAAACCTGGTTTTTTGAAGCAGCTTTTGCAGATGATTTTGACACCACAACTTTCGCTGCAGGATACAAAGGTCAGGGAATTCTAAAAGAAGTTCGTGCAGCCAATCGTGGAATTAATTTTCCTTCACTCTATTCAATTGATTTTATGAACAGAGGAATCGGCGGAGGAGAAAATTTAAGTCCAGGAATTTTTGTTCATCTTCAGGATGAAAACTGGATTTCTCATTTTGTTGTCCGATATGACATGCTTGAAACCAGAACTAAAACCTGGTATGGAAAAAATACAGTTACAACAACAGAACTTGAACTTTCAGATTATGTAACAGGCATGCATTTTGTTCTGCCGGACAGCGAAGGAATAATGAAAACAAAGGCTGTTTATGTAGAAGCCAGTGACGGTACATACACAGACTCCTCTAAAAGACGATATAAAAAACTTGATTCAACTCAATATCTTCTTAACGGTCATGATAATTCAATTTATCTGTCAAAAGATTCCCGCTCATCACGAAAGGACGGCTTACTGCCAGCCATAATTATCGAATTCTACGATAACTGGGATCTTGAAGCAGCAGCCGGTGACTGGAATGACAGTTCAAGTTTTTCTGGTGCCGTAAATGAAATATTTGAAGAAGACCTGAAAGCCTGGTCAATTCCTTTCTCAACAGAAATAAACGGAAAAAAAGCATATTACCTGCAGTATCCTTCAAGATTTTCTCCTTTCGCAGTATTAAACAGATATGATGCAGGAATTCTTTCTTCCGGAGAAGCAAGTCTTACAGATAAATCAACAGGAATTGTTTCTTCCCTGGCTACAGTAATTTTAGCTGACAACGATTTTGAATTTTCAACAGAAGATTTCTTTTCCACAAATCACCGTTATGCAGATTTGTTTCTTGAAGGTTCATATTCTCCTTTGGATCCTGAATACCGTTTTCCTCTTTCAAAAATTGACAGCGGAGCATATCTTTCCTTCAATCTTAAATCTAATCTTTCTTTAAGCATAAGAACCTACACTCCTGTTTCAAGATTTGAAATAAGCACAAAAGCAGTTCCGGGAACAGTAAAAGTTTACAGAAACGGAATTCCTGACAGTACAGCAGTTTATGACAGTTCAACAGGTTTAATTAATTTAACTTCTTCCGTTTCACCTTCTGACAGAATATCTGCAATATGGAGTGAAGATTCATCTGACACAGATTCAGGACAGATAGCAGCTGCTGCCGGCTGGAAAAAACAGTTTACTCCTCAAATGGCCCTTGATTTATCCTTCGCTTCCCGCTGGTCTTATCTGCCACAGGACTTCAAAGATGCAAAAAAAATATCAACTCCGGGATTTGTTACCCTTTCAACAGGATTTGAGTATGAAGGAAAAAGATTTTTTGTAAAAAACGGTGCAGCTTTTAGTGTTGAATCTGACAACACAAGAGGAAACTGCATTATTTCATCAATGGATGAAACTGAATCAGATACAATTTATCTTTCAAAAAATTCTTCAGTAAAGAACAAAAACAATTTTATTCCAAAATTGAACAGCAGGGATTATTCTTCTTTCCAGCTTCTGGAAGAAACAAAAAACGGATCTCTTTCACCCTCTGAAGGAAAATCAGATTCTTCAATCAGCGGCTGGGCCATTCCAGTTTCCTTTGACTTTTCAGATTTAGACGAACCAGCTTCTGAAGCTTCCCCTTTCTGGGCTTCTACCACAATCAGACTTCCCGCTGCTGCAGTTCTTGCCAGTGCTTCGGAATTTTCTTTTGCATTAAAAAATCCTTCACCAGAGCTTTCTGATGCACTCAGAGATGCCAAAATCCGGATTTATCTTCAGCTTGGTGTTAACGGTGATGAAACTTACAGAATTGAAGATTCTGAGTTTATCCCTACATGGCTTATTTCTTCCTGGGACGGATCAAAAAGTCCTGATGTAAAATCAGCATTTTTACCAGATCAAACTGATATGGAAAAGGGAAACTGGCAGACTGTTACTGTAAAAATTTCAGACAAAGATAAAGCTATGCTTCAGTCTGCCCATGATATGAGGCTTGTTGTTACAGCAGAGTCCAAAATTAAAGGAGAATTTCTTGCCGGTCCCTACGAAATTTCAGCTTCTGATTTTTCTGTTACAGCAGAGAATAATTCTCTCTTTTTTGAAAACACACAGCGTCTTTCAAAAAACAACAGATGCAAGACTTTCGATTTCTTAAACGAAACCCCGGAAACTTTTACCATTACAAAATATTTTGAAGAATTCTCTCTGGAAAACTATGAAAAATTAACTTTAAAAATTAAATATGATTCTTCAATTCCATCTTCTGACGATTATATGACAGTATCCTTCGAGAGAATTGAAAAAAACGGTAACCCCAAAACTGCAGTAAAATATACACTTTCATCAGAGCAGCTCAACCAGATTCGAGATCAAGGATGGATTAATCTTCAGGTTGACCTTAAAAACAAAAAAGTGAACTGGGGTAACCTTGAAAAAATCAATTTAAAAACAGTACCTGAGTTACTTAAAATTCAACTTCATACATCAGACAAAACATCTCTTTCTATCGATGAAGTTTCTCTGAACGGTTCCCGGCCTTATATTGTTCTTCAGGACAAAACAAAAGCCGGCTGGAACTATACAGGCACCCTTATAAGCTTAAATCACATCCCTGTTCTTCATGACTCATCTGTATCCCTGGAAACTGACGCAGGAACAGCCTTCCGTGAAAACTCTGCTGATAATAAACCTGTATTTATTTCAGGACACGCAAAAGCTGAAACTGGAATATGGAATTTAAAACTTTCAGCAGAGGCTGGCCGAAATTCAGATTCAAATATTGCTTTACCACAGGCTTCTCACCAGATTTATTCTGCAAAGCCTGTTTTTGGAATTTTGAATTTTTCGGAAAATTACAGCTTTGACAATGATGAAAATTCTCTCGATAAACTAAATTCCATTTCCCTGAATTTTGCACCTCTTCTTCCTGTTATACCACTCACCCTTAAATCGGACAATCAGGCTTCATATACACCCTGGTCTGTCAGCCAGAAATCAAGAATTGAAGGAGCCTTAAATTACAGATTTATTAAAACAACTTTAAGTTCTGACTTTTCTCAATCCTTAAACGGAACAGATAATGCAAAAGTGAATTATTCCACCGTCAACTATGTCTGGGGCTGGAAAGATATTACAGAACTTGCCTTCAGCTCTGGAAACGAAGACTCTACCACAAGAAAGGTATCTTATAAATTGAATTTAGCCGGAAATCTTGATTTTGCTAATTTCCGTCCTGAATACAAATTTTCTGCAGAGGAAAATTATAAAAACGGAAATTCAACAGTTTACAGTGATAAAACAGTTCAAATGTTTGCACTTCCATTTTCACTTTCCAAACATTCAATTCGCTTTATGTGGGAAAAATCTTCTGGAGGTGTAAAGAAAACAGAATCGGGAGGTTCTTACATAAAGGATACACAGGAACTTTCTGAAAGTCTTTCTGAAAGAAAATGGTACCTTACATCTCTTCCAGTTGCTGATTTATTCAGTTCAGGTCTTAGAAAACAAGTATTAAAAGATTCTTCCATGACTGCAAAGTCAATGGAATCTCTTTTTTACTCAAGTTCCTACTCCGCATCCTGGAACAGACCTTTTTCTGGCACTTTCAGGGATTTTTACTTACCTTCTCAAACTTTATTTGCAGTTGAAAGAGATATAAGAACAGCCTCTTCCGTTTCTGACCAGTATCAGTTTAAGACCACAGTTTCATATAACTCAGTAAATATTTTTGGTGCCAAAGGTGTAAAAAAACTGACAGACCTTTTTGAAACTGATGAATATATGTCTTCAATTACCGCTAGTGTAAAACTTCCTGCTGTTACACTTTCAACCCCAAGACTGTCTGTTAACGGATATCAGCAGAGTACTTTTTATCTTACAGAATCAGCAACAATTAAAACTGGTGTTGATTTTACATATGAAGATAAGAATAACCTGAAAGGAAAAGGAACTGTAATCTACAGACGCCCTTCATCAGGTTCTTTATTAAAAGAAGCCGTAGCCCTGATTTATAAGTCTGAAGATTTTACCAGTTCAAGAATTACAAAAACAGACAGTTTTAATGCCTCTTACTCAAGAGCAAGTTCCTCAAGTTCAAACAGCAGATCCGTATCTGAAAAACTTGTTTTAGATTATTGTCATGAAGTTGACCTGAAACTTACAGACTATACAACCCTGAATGCATCAGGCAGTCTGAATTACGATATGACAGTTAACAAAATCAATATTCTTACAGCAGCCCTTTCCATTGGAGCTACTGTAAGATTCTGATAACCTGTAAAAAATTATTGAAGAGGTGCAAAGTAACCGGAATCATCACGGCCACTTCTATTCATCATATAAGCTTCAACTTCAACAGGAAGGTATTTCTGACCAAAAGATGTTGACTGGGAAGAAGTAAATGAAAGAATGTATATTCCGGAAGGTGTATCAATAATGTCTGATACTACAGCACTTAAGCCCTGGCTTCTGTAAACATAGTATTCGTTTCCTTCAGTATGCTGACAAAGGTATGTAATTTCTTTTGATTCTCCCCCCTGATTAACAAGTACAGACGAAAGAATAATATTGTTATTGTTCAGATAAGTAGTTATGTCAGTTAAACCGTATCGTTCGAATGAAACAGGAGCAACATTTCCAGTTCCAATAAGAACAATTGCCCGTTTCTTTTCTCCATTAATAAGTCCGTTGGCAGCAAGTCTGATTGCCATATCAAGGGAACTACCCGATGAAAGAGGGTTTTTCAAAGCTTTAACGCTGAATTTTAAGGCACCATCTGGTGAACCTTCATATTCCTGTACAGGAACAGAACCTGCACTTACAATGCGGAGAGTACCTTTTCCACCCATAGCACCGGCAATTTCACGAACTGCAGTATCAATTGCTTCATCTTTTCCTGAAGTTTCATAACTGCGGTCAATGATTAAAGTAATATCTGCAGTATCATTTACGTAAGATGCACCCTGAAATCTGTAATCTTTAACAGCTGCTTTCTTCTCAGTTACTACAAAGTTTGATTCCTTAAGGCCCACAACAGCCTGACGATGTCTGTTTTCAACTTTAACTTCAAGAGTAACTTTCGGGAAGTTTTCTGCATGAACTTTTTCAATCTGAACAAAAAGTCCGCCTACAAGTTCAGAAAGCTTAGCCATAACATAAATTTCGTTTGTTATGTAATCTGTGGCAAGAAGGTTGCCGTTTACATCAGGAACTGCACATGTAAGTCTTGAAGGTGCATTACCTGTAGAAACATTCTGGAAAGCAGCCCCTGTTTCTGTATCAATAGAGTAAATCTTGTTTTTATCACAGAGAACAAGATATTTGTCCCATTTTTTCATTGCTTCAGGATGAATAAAAGTCTTGTCTTTACAGAGCATTCCAAGATAGTTGCCTGCAAGATCAAATTTATAAATACCGCCGCTAACAGCATCTGCAACATAAACTGTAGAATCAATAACAGCAATTCCTGTAGGAGCTTTTAATCCGGAGAATCCTGCAGTTTTATTTCCAAAATAAAAAAGTCCCTGTCCGTCTTTATCAAAAACATCAACACGGCAGTTTCCAAAATCTGTTACATAAATATTTCCAAGTTCATCAACAGATGCGTACTGAGGACCTACAAAACAACCAGTTCCAGTTCCTTTTGAACCAAATGATTTAATGAATTTTCCATTTTTATTGAAAATGCTTACTCTGTCCCCTGCAAATTCAGTAACAAGGAGGTTACCGTCTGAAAGTCTCAGAATATCCATAGGTCTGTCAAAACCGGCTAAAGGTCCGAATGAACGTTCAAAAACATAACCGTTAATGTCCATGTGAATAAGTTCATTAGAACCATAAGCAACTACCCAGACAGTTCCATCAGGATTTGGAAGGATTGAAACAGGCTGACTGAAAATAAGGTTTTCTCCCTTAGGACCAGTTCTGCCAGGGTAACTTCCATTTTCTGTGTATTTTATTGGTGCTTCACAGGCATTGTCATTAATTCTGCGTTCACGAATAATTTCAATTTTGTTTTTTAAGAGAAGTCCGCCCCATCCCTTATCACTTGCTGTAATCCACTGAGCAAGAGCAGTTCCTTCAAGTCCGGCTCTGTAATAAGCTTTTCCAAGCCATTCAATAATAAGGTTTTCTTCCGGCAGATAAGAAAGAGCTTTTTCAAACTCCATAATTGCATCGTTATAACTGCCCCGATAATAAGCCTGAACACCACGGCGGAATTCTTCTTCAGCAAAACCTGCCTTTGCAGATCTGGCTCCTGTAGAACTCTTTTTCACGGCTTCTTCACTGGTAAATGCACCATTATCTGCAGCAGCAAAAAAACCTGCCGCAATTAAGCATGAGACAAATAAATATTTAATCAGTTTTTTACTAATCATTTAATTCCACCTGAGCAATCTGCATATGCTCACGAATTTCTACATTTTCAGGACGAAGCGCATGAGCCTGTTTAAGGTATTTTTCCGCATCGCTTTTTAAGCCCAGCTTGTAATAAACCCAGCCAACAGAATCAAGACAGGCCGGGGACTGAGGTTCTTTATCAAGGGCTTTTTTACAGTATGAAAGAGCTTTTGAAAGTTCTTTATCCTGACAGGCCAGAACATATCCCATTCCATTGAGAGCTGTAGGATTTTCAGGGTCTGTTTCAAGAGCTTTCTTGTAATACTCCATACATTTTTCAATTTCACCCTGATCCCAGGCAATATAAGCAAGTGAAGAATAAACACTGCTGCTTTTATATCCTGTTTTCAGAAGTTCATTTAATTCGTAATCAGCATGGCGTTTTCTGCCCATTAAAGCATAGATAACTGCAAGAAGATAGCGGCACTGTAAAACTCTATCAGATTGCTGCTCTGCAGTTACAACCTGTTCAAGATAAAGAAGTGCATCATCGTATCTTTCGAGTTTCGCATAACACAGGCCTATGTAATAAGCAAGTTCAAGATTATCAATTTCTGAATTATCCGGAAGAGAAATAAAGAAAGTAAGGGCACTGGTATAGTCCCGTTTTTTATAGAGAGAAATTCCTTCTGAAAGGATATTTTTTTCTGCCATGGCCCACCTCCACTTCGCCAGAAATAAAAATTAAATACTGAGATGAAAATTATCATCCTTGACTGGAAAATTTACAGGTTCAGCATAAAGCTGTGTAACTGCAATATAACCTTCTTTTACGGCAATATATTCATTATCTTCAGGTCCCGTTGTCTGTATGCAGCCCGAAATGAATTTTCTGCCGTAACTCCCCTCACTATTTTTTACTAGACTTACTTTATCGTTATAATCACGGATGCACAAGGATGTTCTTTTAACACCTTTGTAATCTTCAGTTTTTTCTGCTGAAAGTGCATTAATACTGATGATTTTTCCAGGTTCATACATGGCTATTATATTCTTAAGATTCCGTTTTACAAAGAGTGCCAGGCCTTTGTAATTGAACTTATATTCAATACCTTTTTCAGTTGATATTTTTTCAGCTTTAAGGCTTAAGGCAATTCCTGGTACCTGATAGAGAACAGCCTGTCTTGCAGCAGCAACAGTTCCGGAATAAATGCAATCAGTCCCCATATTTGACCCCTGATTAATTCCGCTTAAAACAGCATCAAACTTTACATCACAAAAAACATCAGACCGAAGCCCTGTAATTACACAGTCAGCAGGAAAACCGGAACAGGTTGCTTCATTGTCACTGATTTTGTTAATCGTAAGTTCATCGGTCATTATAATATGAGAAGAAACAGCAGACCTGTTGGAATCAGGTGCAAAAACATAAACATTGGCAGTTTCTCCCAGAGTTTCTGCCAGAACTTTAATACCTTCTGCTTCATAACCGTCGTCATTAGTAATAAGAATATTTAGTTTATCTGACAACTGTAACTCCACCTGCAGGTTTTACTTCGTAGCATTCTGCCTTAAATCCGAAGATTCTTTCATATT
The DNA here is from genome assembly GCA_016297415.1 of Treponema sp. GTDB lineage: Bacteria > Spirochaetota > Spirochaetia > Treponematales > Treponemataceae > Treponema_D. The sequence goes on along the minus strand of JAEDGQ010000001.1, from coordinate 24,885 downwards.
CAACGAGCTTCTTTTTGAAATTTTCCTCATCGGATCTGTTCATAATTGTGTAAGCAACGCGGCCAAATCCCTTTCCAGTAATTCTTCCGCAGGATACAGGATTTCTTGAATCTTCCGGATTTGGATTAATTTCCTGAAGACGTTTCAAAATCCAGTCGATTTCCGGACACGAAATATCAAAAAGATCCCGCATATTAATATGACTGTGATTTACGGCTCTTGCAAAACCACCGAATTCACCTTTTTCAAGTGAAGCCTGAGCTTCAAGAATTGAACTGTGTTCTTTCATAATACAAAGAAGACGACGCCTCATTTCTTCGTTTACTACAGAAAGAACTTCGTTTACTTCATTTGGATTTTCTTCGTATTTCCAGCCGCCGTAAACATTGGTTTTTCTTTCTTTAAGTTCACCAAGAAGAAGTACATTTTCCGGCTGACTAACAGAATCTTTATTCCAGAGATCAATTCTTGGAACTTTAGCATCTGTAAGAAGAATGACTTTATCATCAAAATTAAAAGGAATTAAATCGTAAGTATTTGTAGAATGATCTGTAAGAAGAATATGACCAGGTTTTGAATAAATGGCAGCAAAATTATCAGCAATATGATTTTCAGTATTCAGGAAAAGTTTGTTTCCCCGTTCAATAACCTGCAAAAGCTGTTCATCTGTGCAAGGAAGTGAATAAAGTTTTCTGATTGCCCAGGCTGAAGCTATCTTTATGGCAGTGGTAATTCCGAATCCTGCTGAAGGAAGAACCTGAGACCAGACCGTAATGTTAAGTCCTTTTACTTCAAATCCGCCTGAAGTAAAGCCATAAATGATTGCTTTTAAGGCGTTAGCCCATCTGTCTTCTTTTTTGAATTTTAATGAAGCAAGATTTGCTCTTTTTCTTTCGTCTAACTGCTGAAAATAGAACTTAACAGAAGAATCATCACGTGGAGAAACAGCAACAAAGACGGGAAGATTTACAGACATAGAAAGAGTCTTATCTTTGCAGAACCAGCAGTGTTCACCGATTAAGTGAAACCGCCCGTTTGCAGTTGCAACCGAAACAGGTTTTTCCTGATACTCCAGATTATGTGCTATTTCTGTTTTAGCACACATCTGTTCAAACGTAAGCTGTTCCATATTTTCCCACCCGATATGTTTTGTATCATTGCTTTAATTGAACAATACTATTAAAATAGTAATATAATGTTTTGTTTTTTACAAGTTTTTTTATCCTTGTTTTCCGCAGGCCTTATGGCACTTGCAATTCCAAATGAATTCTATCATTACGGAAATCCTTTTCTAGGAATTATTTGTCTTGTTCCATTATACATAGCACTTTCAAATGCAAAAAGTTACAGAAGAACTTTTCTACTCTGCTTCCTTCATGGAGCCGTTACTCACCTTTTGTCCAGCTACTGGCTTTCAAATTTTCAGGGAATGGCAGCTTTTACACTCGGTGCCAGTACATTTGGAACTGCCATGATTGAAGGTCTTACAGGCCTTTTATTTCACTATCCATATACAAAAAACAGTATTTTTAAGGAAAATCTTAAACTCAGTATTTTTGAAGTTCCTTTAAGAATATTCTGGTTTACTTTCATTTATGTTATTTATGAATGGTGCAAATCTACAGGCTTTCTGGCATATCCATGGGGAACTGTTTCAATGACAGCCTGGAATTTTCACCTCCTTACACAAATTGTAGACATTACAGGTCCTTACGGACTTACTTTCATTTTCGTTTTTATTTCTGCTCTTCTGGGAGAAGGTTTTGTTCTTGTAACATCAGGCAATTCTTATTTACGCAAAGATTTCAGACACTACTCTTTTTTAAGTTCAGCCCGTTTTATTCTGGCTGTTTATGTTCTTTCCATGCTTTATGGCACATGGCAGTATTCAAAAAAAAGAACACCAGTCAAAACAATTGACACTGTAATGGTTCAGCAGAATATGCAGACTTTCAGGGCTAATGAAGAAGATGAAATACTCCTTTCAGAAAAACTTACAGACCAGGGATTTTCAGAGTTTAACGTTATGAACAAAAAACCTGACCTGGTAGTATGGAGCGAAGGCGTACTTAACAAATACTTTCCTGATTCCCAGTATTATTATGAAATAATTCCTGAGTCAAAACCTCTTATGACATACATAAAGCAGAAGAAAGTTCCTTTTATAATCGGAGGCTCTCTTACCATAAATCGGGAAAAACACAAATTCGGTAACGCTGCCATTCTCATAAGCCCCAAAGGAAAATATACAGGAGCCTATGTAAAACTTCATCTGGTACCATTTGCAGAAGCAATTCCTTTTGTTGAATACGAGTTTGTACGTAACTTTATAAAAAAAATTGCAGGATTTTCTTACGGCTGGACACAGGGTTCCAGATATGTCCTTTTTGACATTCCAATAAAAGAATCAAATCTTCTTGATTCAGGTCCGGTAGAATTAATCTCACCTGTAAACTCTAAAAAAACTAACCCCACTGTTAAAGTTTCAGTTCCAATCTGTTATGACGATGCTTTCGGTCATGTCTGCAGAGGTCTTTTTCTGGCAGGAAGTGAACTTTTTATGAATATTACAAATGACTCCTGGTCTCAGAAAGAATCAGCCGAATACCAGCATTTTGTAATTGCTGCCTACAGAGCCATTGAATTCCGTACAACACTGGCCAGATGTACAAATGCAGGTGTAACTGCAGTTGTTGATCCATCAGGCCGCATTCTCCAGTCCCTTCCGCTGTTCACAGAGGGATACCTTGCCTGTTCTATTCCTGTTTATGAACATAAAATGACTTTTTATGCCCGTTATGGAGAATGGTTACCTTACTCAATAATGATTCTTGTTCTTATAATCATTATCAGTCTGGAAAAATTTTCTTCAGAAAATAAAATTACAGAAATCTCCACAGAACTCCTAAAAAAACGCAGAAGAAGAAAAATAAAGCCTGTGGAGGAAGTATAAATTTTCCGCGTTTTTTCCTTAATAAATTTTCTGTCGGAATTTTGCAAATTTTTTTTCCTCTTTCCTATTGCAAACACAGATATAGTGTTTTAAGATTAAAAAGTTATTAAAGCACACTATTACTGAGGGGATAATTTAACTTTATGCGCTGTCCATACTGCGGAAGCCTTGATGACAAGGTTATCGAATCACGCACCATGGCAAATGGTGAATCAATACGCCGTCGCCGGGAATGCGTTAGCTGCGGATACCGTTTTACCAGCTACGAAAGAATCGAAGAAAAACCTTTTATGGTCGTTAAAAGAGATGACCGAAGACAGCCTTTCGACAGGTCAAAACTGGAAAAAGGCATTGTCCGGGCTCTGGAAAAGCGTCCTGTTTCTTCCAGCGTAATCGAAAACATCCTTAACGATATTGAAGACCGGGCTATTATTGCCGGAAAAGCCAATCGTGAAATCTCCACAGCTGAACTTGGTGAATTTGTCCTTGAACGTCTCTACGAGACAGATAAGGTTGCTTATATCCGTTTTGCTTCCGTATACAAGCATTTCGAAGATCTTGATGAGTTTATTACCGAAGTAAACAGCCTGACCTTAAAAAACAAAAAAGCAACGGCTGCAAAAAAAGCAGCTTCGGAGGGAATTAAAATTGAGTGATTTAAAAAATGTAGAAAACAAAGACGAAGACCAGTCTGTTTTTCCACAGTGGAGAAATTTTCTTTCCTCAGGAAACAGTTCCGAAAATAAGGAATTTTTCAGACAGGTAGTTAAACGCAACGGTTCAATCGAAAAATATGACCGTTCAAAAATCGAAAATGCTATTTCTAAGGCTATTGAAGCAGTTTCAAGATATCCTGATGAAGAAAAAGCTAAAGCACTTACAGACAAAGTTGAAGAAAGTCTCCGTATCCTTCTTGCAGGCCGTCGTGCTCACTCAATTCCTGCAATTGAAGAAATTCAGGATGTTGTAGAAAACGTTCTTATTGAAGCTAAAGAAGTTGAAGTTGCTAAAGCATATATTCTTTACAGGGCTAAACATGAAGCAATCAGAGACTCAAAGAGCCTTATGCTTGATATCAATGCCACAATGGACGGATATCTTGCTCAGTCAGACTGGCGTGTAAAAGAAAACGCCAACGTAAACTTTTCCCTTGGTGGTCTTATTCTCCACAACTCAGGAACTGTTACTGCAAACTACTGGCTCAAAAATATTTACACTCCGGATATTGCAGAGGCACACAAAAACTGTGCATTTCACATCCATGACCTTTCAATGTTCTCAGGCTACTGTGCCGGATGGTCTTTACGCCAGCTGATTCAGGAAGGTCTGGGAGGAGTTACAGACAAGATTACATCAAAACCTGCAACTCACCTTTCAACCCTGGTAAACCAGATTGTAAACTTCCTTGGAATTTTACAGAACGAATGGGCCGGAGCTCAGGCTTTTTCTTCTTTTGATACATATCTTGCACCATTTGTTCGTACAGACAAGCTGGACTATGAAGGTGTACGCCAGTGCATCCAGAGTTATGTTTACGGTGTAAATACACCTAGCCGCTGGGGTTCTCAGGCACCTTTTACAAACATTACGCTTGACTGGGTGTGTCCGGATGACCTTAAAAATAAACCTGCAATTGTAGGTGGAAAAGAACAGGACTTTAACTACGGTGACTGTCAGAAAGAAATGGACATGATCAACAAAGCTTTCCTTGAGCTTATGCTTGAAGGCGATGCAAACGGTCGTGGTTTTGCTTACCCGATTCCAACTTATAATATTACAAAAGATTTCAGCTGGGATTCAGAAAACGCAAAACTTCTGTTTGAAATGACAGCAGCCTATGGTACTCCATATTTCCAGAACTTCATCAACTCTGACCTTAACCCAAGTGATGTTCGTTCAATGTGCTGCCGTCTTCGTCTTGATAAGCGTGAACTTCGTAAACGCGGAGGCGGTCTTTTCGGTTCCGATGAATTTACAGGTTCTCTGGGAGTTGTAACAATCAACCTTCCGCAGATTGGCTATCTGGCAAAAACTGAAGAAGAATTCTATGCCCGTCTTGATTACCTTATGGATCTGGCAAAACAGAGTCTATGTATCAAACGAAAAGTAGTTCAGAAACTTCTGGATAACGGACTTTTTCCTTATACAAAGCGATACCTTACAAAGCTTGACAACCATTTCAATACAATAGGTTTGTGCGGTATGAACGAATGTTGTCTTAACTTCCTGGGTGTTAATATAGTTGATCCAAAGGGATATAAATTTGCCTGCGATGTTCTTGATCACATGAGAGAAAGAATGCAGGACTATCAGGAAAAAACAGGTGAACTGTTCAACCTTGAAGCAACACCTGCTGAATCTACATCTTACCGTCTGGCTCGCCACGACAAGACAAATTATCCTGGTATTATTACAAGCGGAAAAGATGAACCTTACTATACAAACAGTTCACAGCTGCCTGTTGATTACACATCAGATGTATTTGATGCCCTTGATCATCAGGAAAAGCTTCAGACTAAGTATACCGGCGGTACAGTATTCCACACCTTTACGGGTGAAAAAATCAAAGACTGGAAAGCTTGCCGCGACCTTGTTCAGAAGATTCTGTCAAATTACAGAATTCCATATCTGACAATCAGTCCTACATATTCAATCTGTCCAATCCACGGCTACATTGCCGGAGAACAGTTTGAATGTCCAAAATGTAAGGCTGAAAAGGAAAAACAGCTTAGAGAAAAACTTGCTAAGCTTGAAGCCGAAAGAGACGAATTAAAGAAATAAATATAAAAGTGGGAGAATTTTAGAAAATGGCAGTAGAAGCAAAAAGAACTCTTGAAGAAGTAGAAGCAGAAATCGCAGCAGTAAAAGCTGAACTTCAGGATGTACACGGAACAGAAACTGAAGTATATGCACGCATTGTTGGTTATTACCGTGCAGTACGCAACTGGAACAAAGGAAAGCGTGATGAATTCAATAACCGCAAACTCTTCGTTTATGAAGGAGACTTTACAGAATCAAGACCTTCAAATACACAGGCTCTTGGTCACAAAAAAAGCGAAACAAAACCAGCTCCAGCAGCAGAAAATCCGGCAGAAACTCTTCGCTATGAATTTTTCATGCGCAAAACATGTCCAAACTGCCCTCCTGTAAAAAACTATATGAGCGGTGTTCTTTTTGAAGGAAGAATCATCGATGTAGATACAGATGAGGGACTTAAAGAAGCTGCATCAAAAGGTGTATTTTCAGCTCCAACAGTAATCTTCTATGACCAGAACAACAATGAAACTGGACGTGGTCATAATGTTGAAGAAATCAAAGCTGTTCTTGGCCTTGTTGCTGTAGTAGCATAATAAAAAAATGAATACAAAAATCGGTGCACTTGTCAAAACATCTCTTGTAGATTTTCCCGGCATGGTCAGCACCGTTATTTTTTTTAAACACTGTAATCTCAGGTGTCCTTACTGTTATAACGTTTCCCTTGTAAATGGCATTGATGAAGATGATTTTGTATCTCTGGACGACTTAAAAAATCATCTTCGAAAAAGAAAAAATGTAATTTCAGGGCTTGTTATTTCAGGCGGTGAAGCTTTACTTTCTCCTTACACAAAAGAAGTAATTCTTTTTGCTAGAGAACTTGGTTATAAAATCAAGCTTGATACAAACGGAACCCTTCCTGAAAAACTTGAAGAATTATTAAAATCTCCGGAATTAAAACCAGACTTTATTGCAATGGATATAAAAACCTCACCTTCTAAATATGGTCAGCTGCTGAATGCTTCAAAGCCTGAAGATAAAACTGATTATGCTCAAAAAATAAAACATTCTGTTTCACTTTTAAAAGAGTTTATGAACGGGCATTATGAGTTCAGAACAGTTCTTGTTCCTACCTTAATTAAAAGCAGCGACATAACTGAAATAGGATCACTAATTCCGAAGGAAAGCTGCTGGCGGCTTGCAGAATTTAAAAACGAAAACTGTCTTGAGCCTTTATACAACAGTCTTCCACCCTATACTGAAAAAGAAGAACTGGAACTTGAAAAACTGGCAAAATCTATAATACCGGATGCAAAAATCAGATAATTTTCAAAAAAATTGAATTTCACTATTGACCTGATTTTGTTATTCTGTTATATTTTAACAACGTTATGGGGGCATAGTCCAGCTGGTAGAACACCGGACTCATATTCCGTATGTCCTAGGTTCAAGTCCTAGTGCCCCTATAGATCAGGAGCTAGTCAGAAATGGCTAGCTTTTGTTTTTTGTGACTATAAATATAAAAATAGATTAAAGGAGCTTTAAATGGAAGCAGAAAAATTCGAAACACCTTTCAAAGGCCGTTCACTTCTTTCATGGATCGACTGGACACCAGAAGAAATTCTTCAGGTTCTCGATTATGCCATCCTTGTAAAAAAACAGTCTCACGCAGGTGAAGTTCACCAGCGTTTTCTCGGTAAAACAATTGCCCTGATTTTTGAAAAGAGATCAACTCGTACCCGTTCATCTTTCGAAACAGCATTCGGAGAAGAAGGTGGTCACCCTGTATTTATGTCTACAGCAGATATTCAGCTTGGTGGAAAAGAAAGCGTAAAAGACACAGCTCGTGTTCTTGGCCGTATGTTCAGTGCCATCGAATTCCGCGGATTCAAACAGGATCATGCTGAACAGCTGGCAAAATATTCTGGTATTCCAGTAATTAACGGACTTACAGACGACTTCCACCCTACTCAGGCACTTGCTGATATTATGACCCTTAAAGAAAACTTTGGAAAACTTAAGGGACTCAAATGGGCCTTCTGTGGTGACGGACGCAATAATGTTGCCCGCTCATTGATGATTATTTCCGCAAAACTTGGTATTGATTTTGCAATTTATGCTCCAAAGGAATTATTCCCTCCACAGGACATCCTGGATATCTGCGCTCCATTTGCAGAAAAAAGCGGTGCAAAAATTGAAGTTTCAGACAATATTTCAGTTGTAAAAGGTGCAGATTGCCTTTATACTGATGTATGGGTTTCTATGGGTGAAGAAGCACTCAAAGAAGAAAGAACCCGTCTGCTTACACCATATCAGGTTAACAAACAGCTTATGGCTGCAACAGGCAAAGAAAATACAATCTTTATGCATTGTCTTCCAGCAGTTCTCGGACAGGAAGTCACAGAAGATGTTTTCGAAAGCCCTGCAAGCAAAGTCTGGGATGAAGCTGAAAACCGTAAGCATACAATCAAGGCTATCATGCTGGCCCTTATCTAGGCCTCTGACCAGTCAAGGAGAAAATAAAATGAAAAAGTCAGTTTTAATTGCACTTATTTCTTCAGTTCTTTTAACAGGTGTTTGTTTCTCAGCTTTTGCAGATAAAAAAAGTGATACAGCAACAGCTGAACAGGTTTATAAAAATGAATTTGTAGAATCAACAATCAGCTACAGAAATGTATGGGTTTATAAAGTACTTGATGCAAAAGAAGCATATATCGTTATGTATGCAAAAGGTCATCGTGAAGTTGGAAGCATAACAATTCCAAAAAAATGGTACAAAGAATCACCTAAAAAACTTTCATTCCGTAACCTTTCAAAAGGAATGACTCCTTATATGACTGTTCTTTACCGTGAAGGAAACTTTGATAAAGTTATTCTTACCATGCCATTAAGCCGCGGTAATTCATACTGGGGTGTTGCTGACAGCAATGCTCAGGTTGATGCAGACAAAGATACACTGGATATCGTTTACTAATTTCCAGAAAAAACAAGACACTACAGAGCCGTCTTTAAAAGATGGCTCTTTTTTTTCACAATTTTTTTCAAAAAAAAGGAAATGCCATGAAAATTATTCCTGACAGTAAAATTAACGAATTCAAATCATTTCTTGATTCCCATGATTTTTTCTATGTAATCGGTCACAAAGATCCTGACGGTGACTGTATCTACAGTTGTCTAGCCCTATCTAAACTTCTTGATAAACTGAACCTTGAATACCAGCTTTTAAATGCAGGTCCGTTTAAGAGAAATGAAATTTCAGATAAAGCTGAATTATTTTCATCAAAGGCAAAATTTCTTACTGATCAGATGAGAGAAAAATCAGGTCTTATTATACTTGACTGCTCAGAAATCAAGCGTCTTGGTGAAATTGACGGAGATTTTTCAAATCTTGATACTTACGTAATTGATCACCACCTTACAGCAGATGTAACAGAAAATTGTATAATCGATTCCAGTTCTCCTGCTACAGCCTGTCTTGTTCAGCAGATTTATGAAAAAATTGCAGGGCCTTTAGATTACGAAACAGCTGAATACATTTTCTTTGCTATGAGTACAGACACAGGATATTTCAGATTCCTTGGCTCTGACTCGTCAGAAGTTTTCCTTCAGACTGCAAGACTTGTTTCTGCAGGTGTAAATCCTAGAAAAATGTATGACAAAATTACCGGCGGAAAGCCATATTCCACAAGAAAGCTTCTGGGAATTCTTTTAAGCAGGGCCGAAAAATGCTTCAATGACCGTCTTATTATTACCTGGGAAACAATGGAAGATACAAAAAAATGGGGAATCAACGGCAGAGACAGCGATGCCCTTTACTCTCTTCTTCTTGCCTGTGAAGGAGTTGAAGCCGTAGCTTTTCTCAGACAGGATACAGAAAACAACTGTACTGCAGGACTTCGTTCCAGAGATGATATTGATGTAAGTTCTGTTGCATCACACTTTGGTGGCGGCGGACATAAAAATGCCTCAGGATTTTCATCTGAAACAACACTTGAAAAACTCATTCCTGAACTGAAAGCAGAGTTTGAAAAAATTTTGTAATTTTTTTTGCAAGATTTTGCAGGATTTTTGCAAGAAAAAGCAGGAACAATGCCGGAACTGTTTTATTTCCATGGGGAAAAGCAGGATTTCCGGCATTTTTTTTAATTTATAATCAGTCTTTGTAATTTTTAATTTTCTTTTGTCTGTTATTAATCATTTTTTGAAATAAAATTTATTTTTTTGCTATATTTCAACAACTTTTTTGTAAACACACAGCTTTTTTATGGCATTTTCTTTATAAAAAAACTGGCATACAAATTGCTCCTTTTTTTTCACCAACAAAATTAAAGGAGTTTATATGGACTTACAGGAACTTAACGAATTGCCGGTTAAAGTAAAAAAAGGTGAATTAACTGCCCAGGAAGCCTCAGACAAGCTGTGGATTTTCATTTACCAGAATCCCCATTATTTTGGACTTCAGAGTCTGGACGAGGATCAGAGAAGTGATTTTTTAATTGCATTCTCTCCCTACTTCAAAAATTTGATTCTTAAATATGATAGAAATACAGTTTCTTTTTACAGTTTTTTAAGAAGCAGCCTAAAACTTTCAGAAACAAGCTGGCTTAAACGCCATTTAAAAAAATATGCTTCATATCAGACTGTTTCTGATATTTATCAGCAGGATGAAGAAACTGTTGAAAATAATTTTGAAGAAAAAACAATTGACGGGAGTTTCAGAAAATCTCTGGAAGAAAACATCCTGGAAGATATTGAATACCTCAATATGAATAATCTTTCAAAGAAAAAACAGGAAGTAATCAGAAATTTCATTCACATAATGGCCTGTAAAGCCTGCAATGAACTTACAGATGAACATATTTCCCGCATAGCCAGTTTTCTGAACCTGGATGAAGAGGTTTTTTTTAATGAAATCAAAAACCTGAAAAAGATATCCGGGTGCCGGCTTGCAACAAGAAAGAAAATCATAGAACGCAGAAATCAGGCTTATTTTTTTCATAAAAAGTATCTGTATGAACTTATGAGGGTTGACCCTGAAAGTCCCTCTTACGAAGACCTTATTAAACGATATAAAATGCACACAAACACCTGGAAAAAGCACAATCTGCTTCTCAGTAACAGATTTTCATTATCTCCGTCTGCAAAAGAAATAGCTGAAAATGTAGGAATGAAACCCCGCACAGTCTGGTTTTATTTAAATCACGCAAAAAAACGAAAAGATCTTTTTCCATTTCTTAAACAGGAATAATTGAGGACAGGAAAGATTTTCTGTATTATAAACTTATGAGATTATTTTTAGCTTCAGGTAACAGACATAAACAGAAAGAAATGCAGGAAATCTTTCCTGAATACGAGATATTAATTCCGGCAGATGCAGGAATTGATTTTGATCCGGATGAAACAGGAACAACTTTTTACGAGAATTCCCTTATCAAAGCACGGGCTTTGTGGAATCTTGTACAAGAACCTGTTATTGCAGATGACTCAGGTATCTGCGTCAGAGCCTTAAAAAATGCTCCAGGCATCTACTCTGCCCGCTACGCAGGTCCTGACTATATGCAAGGCAAACCAGACGGTTCAAAAATCAGCCAGGAGGAACAAAATCGTTTTTTAATTCAACAGCTAAATGACACAGGGGCATCAGACAGAAGCTGCTTCTATGCCTGTGCTATGGTTCTTCTTTTAAATGACGAAAAATTCTTTGTAGCTCAGGAAACCTTTGAAGGTCAGCTTATTGATGACATTTCAAAACAGGCAGGAAACGGTGGATTTGGCTACGATCCTATTGTTTATCTTCCGGAATACAAAAAAACAATAGCAGAAATTTCAGCTGATGAAAAAAACGCAATTTCACACAGAGGGAAAGCCGCAAAGGCCATTGCTGCTATTTTAAAAACCATAAAAAAATAATTTTTTTCAAATTTTATATTAAAGTTTTCACAGGTTAATGCCGATAGAAATAAAGATGAACTATAAATGGATAAACTTCGTAGAAGCTGCCATTTAAGTGAGTCAATGTAAAAGGAAATGGATGTAGCCTTGTAATGCAGAAGTTTCCTTTTACAACAGACCAGAAAGGATTTTGGTCTGACAGTTCCACGGAGGAAAATACTATGGTCATTAACCACAACATGTCCGCTCTTTACTCTAACAGACAGTTAGGAGTAACAAATCTGGGTCTTTCAAAAGACATGGAAAAACTTTCATCAGGCGAAAAAATCAACCGCGCTGGTGATGATGCTTCAGGACTTGCAGTATCTGAAAAGATGCGTGCACAGATCCGCGGTTTGAACCAGGCTTCAACAAACGCACAGAATGGTATCAGTTTCATTCAGGTAGCAGAAGGTTACCTTCAGGAAACAACAGACATTATGCAGCGTATTCGCGAACTTGCAGTTCAGTCTGCCAACGGTATCTACAGCGATGAAGATCGTATGCAGATTCAGGTTGAAGTTTCACAGCTTGTTGCTGAAGTTGACCGTATCGCTTCACAGGCTCAGTTTAACGGTATGAACATGCTGACAGGACGTTTTGCACAGTCTACTGGTGAAAACACTGTAACAGGTTCTATGTGGTTCCACATCGGAGCTAACATGGATCAGCGTATGCAGGTATTCATCGGCACAATGACTTCTGAAGCTCTCGGTATCCGCGAAGTAGGTACTGAAACTGTTATGAGCATTTCTGCTCCTGATTTGGCCAACCGCGCTATCGGCACTATCGACGAAGCTCTTAAAAAGATCAACAAGCAGAGAGCTGACCTTGGTGGATACCAGAACCGCATGGAATATGCAGTTCGCGGTCTTAATGTTTCAGCTGAAAACTTACAGGCTTCTGAATCACGCATCCGTGATACAGACATGGCTGCTCAGATGGTTGAATTCACTAAGAACCAGGTACTCACTCAGGCTGGTACAGCAATGCTTGCACAGGCAAATTCACAGTCTCAGACTGTATTGTCTTTGCTTAGATAGTACTGTATTATAAATTTCTGGAGATTCCCGTTTTAATAACTGGAATTTCCAGAAATTTGCGGTGTTTTTCTGCTCTACTCTCTTTACTAATCTCAAAAAACACTTAAAATTAATGCTGGTAAACATGGGAAAGTGATTACATAAACAATTATGTATTCCCATAACCATTCAGTATCTGTATTTAGCAGGTACTATAGATCTTTGAAAAATGCTATCCATGGTCTTTGTGACAGCATGGACGGTTAATCGTTTGTACAAGGCATACGAATAACAGTTCCTGCTGATGGGATCTAAGTCTGCAGATGGGGGCGCAAAAACCGCCTGCAGCCCGTACAAGGCAGGACATACAGCATGATGCTGTAATGTTTTTATTTCATGGAGGGCAAATATTATGGTTATTAATCACAACATGAGTTCAATGTATTCAAATCGTACTCTGGGAGTTTCAAACGACCAGCTCCAGAATAACATTGAAAAACTCAGCTCAGGTCAGCGCATCAACCGCGCTGGTGACGACGCTTCAGGACTTGCAGTATCTGAAAAGATGCGCAGCCAGATTCGCGGATTAAATCAGGCTAACAGAAACATTCAGAATGGTGTTTCTTTCATTCAGTCTACAGAAGGTTACCTGCAGGAAACTACAGATATTCTTCAGAGAATCCGTGAACTTGCAGTTCAGTCATCAAACGGTATCTATTCTGACGAAGACCGCATGCAGATTCAGGTTGAAGTATCACAGCTTGTATCAGAAGTAGATCGTATCGCTTCACAGGCTCAGTTCAACGGTATGAATATGCTTACAGGTGCATTCGCAAAAGAATCAGCATCTGGACGTATCATGCAGTTCCAGATTGGTGCAAATGTTGACCAGAACGAACGTGTATATATTGGCACTATGACAGCTCAGGCTCTTGGTCTTAAGGGAGCTCAGGGATCTGATGAACAGATTGGAATTGAATCTCCAGACAAGGCTAACATGGCTATCGCATCTATCGACAACGCACTTTTGACAGTATCAAAACAGCGTGCAGATCTCGGTGCATACCAGAATCGCTTTGAAATGGCATCAAACGGCGTAGGCGTAGCTGCTGAAAACCTTCAGGCTGCTGAATCACGTATCCGTGATACAGATATGGCTTCTGAAATGGTTGAATACACAAAGAACCAGATTCTTACACAGTCTGGTACTGCAATGCTTGCACAGGCTAACAGCCAGTCACAGAACGTACTCGCATTGCTCAGATAGCAAAACCGTCGATTATATAAAGAGACTCCTGGATGTTGTCTTTTGTATAAGAGACGTAAAGCGGAAGGGGTGCGCCCCCCTTCTACTTTCTTTTTTTCAGGAGGAAAAGCCCTATGACTATTAGTTCACTTGGGCAGCCGGCAATGGATGGCCGCTTCAACATTAACTCCGCACCAACTGCTGCTGTAAAAAATTCAGCTCCGGTCGAAATGAATGTACCAATGGCAGATGCTGCAAAAGTGGTTCAGAATCTAACCGACAACAATGCCCAGCTTCAGGAAGATGTAAAACAGCTTCAGAAGCTTTCAGATGTAGTATCAGGTCGTAAAGTTCAGTTTTCTATTAATCAGGAACTGAATCAGGTTGTTGTCAGCGTAGTAGACCCTGAAACAAATCAGGTTCTCAAGGAAATTCCTTCAGCTGATATACAAAAATTAAAAGTCAGAATAAGAAAAGCCATCGGCGTTTTATTCGACGAAATGATTTAACCCTTTACGCTTTTCATTATTAATATACACCTGGGGAAATACTTTTATGGCTGATATATCAATACCTGGCGTCACAGACAAATATAAGACTAATGATCTTATTGAAGCTTTGATGAAAAAAGAGCGTCTCCCGTTAACTCGTGAACAGGAGACGCTTGACAGGTACAAAGAACAGCAGACTGCCTGGAACGGAATGAACCAGAAAATGTCTTCACTCCGTACAAATACAAAAACACTCTACTCTTTTGAAAATCCCTTCAACAATAAATTAGCATCATCATCAGAAGAAAATTCCATTACGGCATCTCCAGGCCGGGAAGCAGCTTATGGCTCTTTTAAGGTTGATGTAATCAAACCTGCTACTGCTGACAGATTTCTTTCCGGTGAATTAGATAAAGATTTTAAAGTACCTCAGGGAAAATATACTTTTACAGTTGCAGATAAAACTATTTCCTTCAACTGGAAAGGCGGAAAACTTTCCGATTTCGTAAATTCACTTAATAAACGCGGTGCAAATACAATTAAAGCAAGCATTATAGGCGTTTCAAACAGCAAACAGTCACTTTTAATTGAATCCTTAAAAACAGGCCGTGATAATAATTTAATTTTTAAAGATGATGCCCTTACTTTCGGCTTAAACCACCAGATGATTACAAAGACAAAAGCAGATTTTGTGGAGTTTGGTACCGAATTAAAAGATTTCATTTCACCTGAAGTTGAATTTCCAGTTCCTGCTGTAGAACAAAGCGGAATGCCGGAATTTACAAAAAAAGAAATCCAATGGGATGCAGAAGAAAACAGATACATTCTTCCACCTAGAAGCGGCTTTGCACTTCCTGTAGATGAAGAATTTTTAAAAAACGAAAACAACAGAATTGAATTTGAATTTTATACATTTGAAGTAGAAGATATTACTGAAGAACTTAATATAATTCGCTCTACCCGTCCGGAAATCGGAGATGCAGGAAAAGCCACATACGAAGATATTACAATTTACAATGACAAATCAAAGGTAGATCTTCCACCTGTACCGGAATCACCTCTTGTTCCTATTAAGGGAGAAGCTGATTTTTATGTCAGAACAAAAGATGGAAAAGAAGTTCAGATTCCTGTAGCAGAACTTTCTGTAAACCCGGAAACTGGAGATAAAACTGTTCAGGTTAACATTAAAGATTATCCTGATATGGAATCCATTGTTGTAAGAAACCGCAACACAGGTGAAGGAATCGCCCTTTCAAGTTTTATTGTTTATGATGCTAAGAAAAACCTGGGATATGAGCCGGTTCATGCAATTACAGAAGCTGGTGATGCCACAATTAAATACGAAGGCATAACAATAAACAGACCAACAAACAAAATTGATGATGTTGTACCTCATGTTACACTTAATGTGTTCAGTCCAACAGAAAAAACTGCAACAATTGACATTAAACCTGATAAGGAATCTGCAAAAAATGCCCTCATTCAGTTTGTAGGAACATACAATCAGGCTATTGCCGAAATGAACATTTTAAGTTCAAATAAACCTGAAATTATTTCAGAGCTTGATTATCTTACAGAGGCGGAACAGGAATCCGCACGGGAACGGCTTGGTATGTTTGAAGGAGATTTTTCTCTTACAAACGGAAAATCTACAATGCAGAACATTGTTTCCGGAAGTTACAGATGGTCTGACAGAGCCTCAATCACAATGCTTAACCAGATTGGAATTTCTACAAGAGCTACAGGTACCGGAGGAGGATATTCTGCAGCACAGATGCGTGGTTATCTCGAAATCAACGAAAAAAAGCTCGATGAAGCTCTTGAGGGAAGTCTTGATGAAATAAAAAACATCTTTGGATATGACAGTGATGGAGATTTGATTGTAGACAGCGGAATCGGATTTGCCCTGGACAAGCAGCTTTCATCATGGGTTCAAAGCGGTGGTATTATTGCAAATAAAAACTCAACACTTAACGGCCGAATAAAAGCTTCAGAACAGAAAATTACCCGTCTTGAAACTCAGCTTGCATCAAAAGAACAGCAGCTTCGTTCTAAATACGGACAGATGGAAGGAGCCTTAAATGGCCTTAACGCCCAGTCCAGCACAATTTCAAATTTTGCAAATAGTGGAAAACAGCAGTAAAATAAATATATAAATAAGTCTTTTTAATCAGGTGGAATATATGGAATTATATGTAAACGGCTCAAAACTCGATGTTGAACTGGAAAACGAAAAAACAATCGGTGATGTACTCAAAAGTTTTGAAACTGAATGCCAGAAAACAAATGCCACAACTGTAAATATTGCAGTTGACGGCTGCAATGTTCCTCCTGAGGATTTTGAAAAAGTTTCTGCACAGCCATTAAAAGACGATACAAAAATTGAACTTGGCGTAATAAGTCAGGCCGCAATTGAAGCGTCATTTGAACAGGAAAAAATCTTCTGCCGCAAACTTTCTGGTGAATTAAAAGAACTGTCGTTAAAATTCCAGAGCGGAAATGATAAAGAAGCAAATATTATGATTGCTTCCCTTGCAGATCTCATTGACAACATCTGCCACACAGCAAGTCTTTCTGCCCTTTTTCCAGAGAAATTTGGAAACCTTAAAATCGACAATAAATCTTTTTCTGAGTTTTTCTCTGAATTTTCTCAGATTTTTAAAGATTTTGAACAGGCCATTTCATCTGGCGATACAGTTTTAATGGGAGATTTGGCTGAATACGAAATCAGCCCAAGACTCGAACAGCTTGCCGATTCCCTGGAGGAATAAATGGATAGTGGTTCACTCATTGCTGCACGATTAAACATAAACCCTCTGGTTGCATTCAGTGTGACTGCAGGACTTGTTTTTCTCATTTTATGTTTCTGGTTATTTAACAAGCTGTTTACAAAATACAGACAAACACTTGAATACGCAGAAAAAAATAAAGACAGACCTTCTTCAAAAAAAGATATTACTGCAATTGCCAGAAAAGCTTCCCTGACAGACGAAGAAACACTTATGCTCATGGAAATCTGTGAGAGAAATAAAATCCCAAACATTATTTTTGCCATCAAAGATTGCGATATTATTGAATCCTGGCTTCTTGAACATTTTAAAATTATTTCCAGAATAGGAAACGAAATCACAAAAAAGAGACTTTTTTCAATACGAACAAAACTTCTTTCCATCATTTCAAAAGAAATAGTTTTGAAAAATTCCAGAGCAATTCCCCTTCAGACAACACTTGTTTTTACTCCATCTCAGGGCATTCACCATTCTTTTACAATTGTTAATTCAAATCAGGAAGAACTTTGGCTTGAACTTCCACCTGAACTTACACAGGACGAAAAACCAGAAATCCTCTCTAAGGTTAAATTCAATTTTGAATACACAAACAGAACTCCTTATGAGATGGAAAATCGTGTAATCCGTTACCAGAAAGATAAAAACAACAAAGATATCTTAATCTGTGCACAAACAGATTCTATTACTCCTCTTCAGAAAAGAAGTCATCAGCGTTTGAATCTTAATATTCCATGCAAATTTGCTTCTGTTAAAACTGAGGTTACTTCAGAAGGAAAAAAATCAAAAACAGAGTATAAGCCAGGTGAAAAATATTACGATGGTATTCTTGCTGAAGTTTCCGGGGGCGGATGTAAAATTTTAACATCCCTTCCAATCAAACCTGAACAGTACCTTATTGTGAACGGCTGGCTTGACGGAAAAGCAGACGCTACAGCCATCGGTAAAATTGTCAGAACTACAAAAAACAAAAAAAATGAATTCTCGCTGCATGTAAAGTTTGTCAGCATTGATGATGTAACATATAACAGAATCAATGCAGCAGCCTGTGGTTATTCAATATAGATTAAAGGTCTGTTCTTGACGGTATAAAACTAATGAGTATAATTTAATGATATGAAAGTTTTAGAAATTCATTCAATAGTTGGTGAAGACACACTTATCTACTATCGAAGAAATTACACCGCTATTGCCTCTCTTGAGTTTATGACTTCTAAAGCTGATGTAAAAATATCTTTCACACTTGAAATTGATCCTTTTGGCCGTAAAACAGTTTATCTTGAATACCCTTTTGGAACAGATTTCGATTATCCTGTAATTCCTGTTACAAAAGCAATTAAAGAAAAAATCATAACTATGGATAACGAAGGCACATTGCCAATATGACCCTATACACTAATTCTGCTGAAGAAACTATTGAGCTTGGAAAAAAAATCGGTTCAATGCTTACAAAAGGTGATGTACTTGCCATGCAGGGAACTCTTGCTGCCGGTAAAACAACAATCACAAAAGGAATCGCACAGGCTCTTGATGTTGATGATACAATAACAAGTCCAACATTTTGTCTTATAAGTGAATACGAAGGAAAAATGCCTTTGTATCATATGGATGTTTATCGTCTTGAAGGTACTGATGATTTTATAAACCTCGGTGTTGAAGATATGATTTATGGCCGTGGTGTTTGTATTATTGAATGGTCTGAAAAAATTATGGATGAACTTCCTTCAAAAACCATAATAATTAAACTTGA
Organism: Treponema sp.; assembly: GCA_016297415.1. Classification (GTDB taxonomy): domain Bacteria; phylum Spirochaetota; class Spirochaetia; order Treponematales; family Treponemataceae; genus Treponema_D. The sequence goes on along the minus strand of JAEDGQ010000001.1, from coordinate 5,952 downwards.
ACCAGAAGCTGACGATTCAGGAACAAAACGCAAAATCACCATTGAAAACTGGCCTTACGGAAATCTTTAGAATAATCAGGTATTAGAAATGAAAGCTTTATGTGTAGATAGTGCATCAAGCAGAATGACAGTTTCTGCAAAAAATGAAGAAGACTGTGTTTCATTAACACTGGATATTGGTCCTTCTCAGAGTCAGGAACTTCTTCCTGCAATAGATTACGTACTTAATAAAACTGGACTTAAACCACAGGATCTGGACTATATGGCTTTGTGTAAAGGACCAGGCACATTTACAGGTCTTCGTCTTGCATTTGCTGCATTAAAAGCTATAGAACTGGCTTTCAATAAACCTGTTTACGGAATTTCCACATTAGAGTGCTACGCTTACCCGTTTAAGGATTTTAACGGTCAGGTAATCACAACAATTGACGCCAAAAAAAATCAGTTTTTTGCTGCAATTTTTGAAAAGGGTAAACCAGTTATGAAAGAAGAAGATACATCAGTAGAAAAAGTACTTTCACAACTTAACAAAGAAAAACCTGTTTTGTGTGCAGGACCAGACGGAGCTTTATTCAAAGAAACCTTAAAAAAAGCCTGTCCTGAACTTAATGTTATTAGTTTTAATTTACAGGAAAATCCATGCATATCGCTTTTTGAAATGGCGGAAAAACTCATTTCTGAAAACGCTCAGCCACTTAAAGATTTTGATGGTCCGGAATATCTGCGTAAAAGCGAAGCAGAATTAGCTCTTGAAGCTAAAAATTCATAAAAAAAAGCACCCCTGAAATTGAACTTTATTTGTCCAGCTTTAGGGGTGCATTTCATATTATAAAGTGTTTTTTTTTACTTGCTTCCAAGGAATTTTGAAAGAGCTTCCAGAGTTTCATCTCCAGCTGCCGCAGATTTATTTTCTGTCTGAATAGCGTCAAAAACTTCCTGACGGAATACTTTTACATGTTTTGGGGCTTCCACACCAATTTTTACCTGATCTCCGTGAACTTCAATCAAAGTAATTGTTATGTCTTCCCCAATTTTTATTTTTTCATCCACCTTTCTTGACAATATCAGCATTACTTTGCTTCCTTTTTATTAAGAGCTTTGATGATATTATGCTTAGTGGTCCATTTTGAATCAGAAAGAATAACCTGAAGAGCTACGTTATTTTTACGGTTAATAACAATCGGTCCCTGAAGATTTGCAGTTACAGCACTACCATCTGCAGGAACTGTAATAATAGCAAAAAGAATTACATCTGCAGGAGAATCAATTCCGATTTCCCACAATGTTCTGTCGTCAATATCAAGTTCATAATCATTTACGATTAAGAATGGATCCACAATAATAAAAGCAAGTCCCGGTTCATCAAGGGACTGAAGCCAGTAAAAAGGCTGATATTCTGCTTCAATAATTGCAAATTTGTGAAAATCTTCAAATCCAAACAGGCCGTGGTCAAAAGTAATAACCTGTTTTTCATCAATGGAAACTGTTCCCATTGTTTTTGTCTTTACATCCATGTTAACTTTGTCCTCCATGTATTGTTAACCAATCCTTTTTTTTAAGGATTTATTTCATGTAATTTAATAATGATGACGAATACATTTTTCCAGCATTGCTTAAAGTTGCCTGCTGTGTGTATTCAAGCATTTTCTGATCTGTAATTGCCTGAGTAATATCAAGGTCACCTTCACGACTGATATTTGAAGTTACATTCAAGGCTGTTGCACTGTTTCTTAAAATATCATTCTGAAGACGTTCATATTCGCTGCCGCTTTTAGCAACTCTTGTAGTAAGATTACCGATACCGCTGTCGAGACTTGCAAGTACACGACCACCTATAGCATCTGTATCACCCTTTAAAAGTGAATTTCTTAACTGAATTACAGAATCAAAAAGTGAACCTCCGGAAACCCTTACATTGTCTGCAAAATTGTATGGTGGTTTCTGACTTGCATCTTTAATGATTCCCATTTCATTCAAGGTTGTACCTGAAACATCTTCCATCCAGATCTGATGAGCATCAGTTGTAGTAAGATTTAAACCCCTTGTAATAGGATCAACACTTGCTTTTACAGCTGCTCCGGAAGAATTAATTTTTGAAATAAGAGAATATACTGTATCGCCGGTTTCAATTTTAATTTTCTGGCCGTCTACATTAATAATTCCACTTTCTTTTGCCTGCCATGAAGAAAGATCTCTTCCCCCAAACACACGCTGATTTTCAGCCCAGAAAGTTTTAGAACCAACATTATCAACAGTAATATATTTACCTTCGTCGATTTCTACCTGATTCTGATCTATTGTTCCGTTGTATCTTACAGCAGAAATTAACGGCTGAACGGCACCTTCTACATGACCCATATCAATTTCAAAGGCTGGAGCATTTACATTTGTACCAGCGAAAATGAAATTTCCATCAGGTCCTACAGCATTTGCATTTGAAACAAGTTCCTGTAAAAGTTCATCAACTTCAACTGCCATATTACGCATGTCATCCTGAGTATAAATTCCATTGGCACCTGTAACTGCAAGTTCACGTACACGCTGAAGAATTTCTACGGAATTTGTCATATAGCCTTCACGATACTGAAACTGGTCGCTTAAAGTAATTCCATTTTTTTCAAAATTATTAACGCGAGTAAGATAAGACTGGTATTTTACAAGATGTCCTGCAGCAACAGGATCATCACGGAGAGATTGAATCCTTGACTGAGTACCAATCTGATTATTCAGACGATTTTGTCGCTGTTCCTGAATACGAAGATTGTACTGAGTATTGTTATTATTCATCTGGCTTGAGATTCTCTTCATAAAAATACCTCTTACTTAATTATCGAAACTTTTTTATGAGAACTTAAACACCAAGACGATTAATTATTGTATCAAGCATTGAATCAATTACAGTTACATATTTTGCAGCAGCATTATATCCATGCTGGAATTTCATAATGTCTGCAAGTTCTTCATCAATATTTACACCACTGATTGAATCACGAAGATCTCTAAGATCATTCATAATTGCATTCTGGCTTAAAAGCATATTTTCAGCCTGTTCACCTTTAAGACCAGCATTTGTAACTGATTCTGCAAAATAATCATCAAATGTACGGCTGGCTCCAATCATAACTGGAGAATTACGGATTGCTGCAATTTCAACAGCAGCACGGCCATCTCCAATTACTGCTCTACCCTGTGGATTTGGGAATGCTGCAGCAACGCTATTTACATCATTTTTTACAGCGTCATTAACTGCAATATATTCTGCAGGATTAAGAACAGGAGCAACTGCATAAGAACCTGAAATACTGTCTACTGCATCTGCACGATTAAAATCATAAGCCCCTTCAGCTCCACTTCCATTAAGAATTCCTGAATAACCTGCAAGGAACATTCCGGAATCTTCTACATGACGAATTACGAAATCAGGATTTTCCATTGCCTGAGCTGTTGTTGCTTTAAGAACAAGATGGTTATCTCTATCAAGATAAGCTTTTACTTCACCCTGTGAATCATTAATTCTTGCAATAACAGCTTCAATAGTATCATTTGCATAATATGGAACAGTAATGTTTCCTGTTTTACCAGACAATGTCATAACACCATCAAGACCAACTTTATCCTGAGGATTTAATTCATTGGTTCCGGAAAGACGGAATACATAAGATGAATCTACGGCACCATCACCATTTCTGTCAAAATTTCCTTTTACATCTGTAACGAAAGGATGCTGAACAAAGAAATCAAGACCTGAAACATTGTTTGCACCTATACCTGCACGATGAACGTCATTAACAAGGTCAGCAAAATTCAAAGCCATTGAATTTAATGACTGAACTTCATTACGAATATCAACATCACGGAGTTCAACAAGAGCACCAAGTTTTCCACCGGCAACATCAGCTGTAAGACCTGTATCTTTCCATACAACTGTGTCATAACCATTATTATCAGTGTTTGGAACAAGGTCAAAACTCCGGGCTACACTACCCTGAACAAGAACCTGTCCGTTAATATGAACATTGAATTCATCACTATCTCTTGTGTCAGATGATACATTTGCCAGTTTTGCAAGTTTTTCAACAAGAACATCACGACGGTCAAGAAGATCGTTTGGATTATCACCCATTGCTTTTGAACGAACGATTTCTCCATTAATATCGGCAATCTGTTTTGCATAATCATTAATCTGTTTTACAGTTGCTTCAATATCACCGTTAATGAGAGTACCAATTCCAGAAAGTGAAGTATAACGCTGAGAAATTGATTCTGCCAGAGTTTCTCCACGAGTAACTACAGCCTGACGGACAGCTTTACTGTCAGGATAAACAGAAAGTTCCTGCCATGACTGCCAGAATTTGTCCATATTACCCCGTACAGAAATGTCAGCAGGTTCATTGTAAATCTGTTCAATCATTGAATAGTACTGTTCGCGTGTTTCCCAGTATGTTTCCTGATTTGTCTGAGCAACAATACGCTTATCAAGCATTTCATCTCTAAGACGGGAAATACTTTCAATTGTAGTTCCCTGGCCAATCTGACCTGGTGTTTCTGCACGAGTTAAATCAGGTCTGTAAAGAGGATCAAATGTTTTTACCTGAACTCTCTGACGAGTGTATCCTTCTGTATCAGCATTAGAAATATTATGACCGGCAGTCTGAATCTGCTGTGTGTGAGCCATAATACTTCTTTTTCCAAGTTCAATTCCTGCAAATGCGTTAGCCATAATAATCTCCTTTCCTTAAATAACCTGATTTAAAACTACACTCTGAAGTTCAGGTTTAACAATTTTTCCGAATCTTGAATAAAGTGTATTTCTTCTCTGAGGAAGAGCTTCATCAAAGATTCCCTGAAGGAAGTTTTTAGTAGTTGAAATGTATTCATTTAATACATGATTTTCAATTTTTGATTTATTAAGTTTATTTCTTACTGTATTAAGAACCGGAGTAAACTCCGGATCCTGAAAAATATTCATTTTTTCACTTAAAGCAACACGCTGGTTTTCAAGTTCAACAAAATCATCACTCATCTTCTGAAGTTTTGTCATTGTAGATTCAAGTTCCAGCCAGTTTCTTTTAGTAACACAATTATGAACTACCACCTGCTGAGAAAGAATGTCATCAAGAAGAAGACTTTCTTTTCCAAGTACATCAATAAGATTCTGTTTAACTGCAGTATTTTCGTTCATAAAAACTCCTTTTATACTCTTTAATTTTCGGTATTTCAAAAATGTTCTTTATAGAAAAAAGTAAAAAAAATAATTAAAAAAAATCATAAAAGTCCATTTTAAGTTATTGACACAAACAGCGGGTTTTTGGTATATTTTCATACATCAGTTATATGGTGCCTATAGTTCAGCGGTAGAGCGCCAGATTGTGGATCTGGTTGTCGTGGGTTCGATCCCCACTAGGCACCCAAGTCTTTTACTGGTCCTTACTGTAACCTTAAGCTCCTTAGTTGAACAAAATGCGTTTGTAGCTCAACTGGATAGAGCAACGGACTTCGAATCCGTAGGTTGCACGTTCGAGCCGTGTCAGACGCATAAAACTGAGAAAAAATATACGGGCGACTAGCTCAGCTGGTAGAGCAACAGACTCTTAATCTGTGGGTCCGGGGTTCGAACCCCCGGTCGCTCAAGATCGGAATTGTGACTTATGTGCTGTGCCAGTAACACGCGCGAGTGGTGAAATTGGCATACACGCCAGACTTAGGATCTGGTGCTTCGGCGTAAGGGTTCAAGTCCCTTCTCGCGCATAGCAGGTAACTGCAAAGCGTAAATTCTGCGGGAATAGCACAGTGGTAGTGCGCCACCTTGCCAAGGTGGATGTCGTGGGTTCGATCCCCATTTCCCGCTCTACTGCAAAACTGTTGAAAAAAACAGATTATTAACAGATGCAATTTTTTGCGGGAATAGCACAGTGGTAGTGCGCCACCTTGCCAAGGTGGATGTCGTGGGTT
>JAEDGQ010000054.1 GCA_016297415.1 Treponema sp. | reverse complement strand
CACTCCTTTGCGCCATTTTTCAATACAAAATCAGTTATAATGCGTTTGCCCTGCTCAGTTGCCCCAAAGCAGTGTTTTCTCTATAATTAATAAATTAATATTTACCAAGGAAATGCTTATGGACGAACTTAAAAAACAGATTAAGGAATGTATTATTTCAGCCCTCGAACTTGAAGACATTACTCCTGAAAACATTGTTGATTCAGAACCACTTTTCGGAACAGGTCTTGGTCTTGATTCAATTGATGCTCTTGAACTTGGTGTAGCACTCAAGAAAAAGTTCGGCGTAAAATTCAATGCAGAAAATGCAGAAACACGCAAACACTTTGCTTCAATCAATGCACTTGCAGAATTCATTTCTGCAGAACAGGCAAAAAACGCTGACTAATTAACTTATAAAAAGGAAAATCAAATGACAAAAGACGAAGTTTATACAAAGCTTAAAGAAATCCTTGTTAACGAATTTGATATTGAAGAAGCAGATATTACTCCAGAAGCAAATATCGTTACAGATCTGGATCTTGATTCAATCGATGCAGTTGAAATGATCGTAAAAATGAAGCCTTATTTAAACGGCAAAATTGAACCGGATGTATTCAAAAGCGTAAAGAACATTGGCGATGTAGTTGATGTTCTTGTACCACTTACAAAATAAATCAGACTTCAGGTCAGAACAAAACGGCACAGGCTTAGGATTTTTTCCTGTTTGTGCCGTTTTTTTTACGGAGAACAATTTATGAAAGTTCTGTCAAAAATTCTTTTTGTCTTCATGTCCATTCTTTACCCGATTATTGTTTTTTCCTGCCTTGTGATTTTTAATGTACCGGTAAAGATTTTCAGCCTCTTTATTGTTTTTATCGGGCTTTTGTATCTGCTTATGGCAACAAGCGGAACCGGAGAATCCAACCTGAAAGACAGACTCAAAAAAAACTTAAAGCTTCTTGTCAGTGCAGGCCTTATGCTGGCCGCAGGACTCATCTGCCTTGCCACAGGCCAGACAATTTTCATTAAACTTTACCCGGTCCTGATGAACCTGATTTTTCTTTTTACATTCGGTTCAACACTTTTTATGGGACCAGTTATCATTTACAGATTTGCCTGTCTTGCAGACAAAAACCTTTCAAAATCCCTTATAGCCCGTCGTGTAGAAAAATACTGCCGCAAAGTCACAGTAATCTGGTGTATATTTTTTATCTTAAACGGAGCTGCTGCGTTATACACAGTTTTCAGTCAGAATGATAAAATATGGTCGATTTATAACGGTGGAATTTCATACGTTTTAATGGGTCTTCTTTTTGCCCTAGAATTTTTAGTAAGAATGGTGGTTAATTCAAAAATGCCAAAAGCAATTCCAATTTCAAAGTTCAATGCCAAATCCCGTCCAATGGATACAATTCTCTGCTACGAAAACAAGTGGTCAGACAAAAAATATCTTCGCTGGAGCGACTTTTTAAGAGACAGCGCAAAAATGCGTGCCTTCATTCAATCCCACCCGGAAACAGACAAGTGGATTCTTCACTGTGAAGACTACTGGTTCTTCAGCTGTACTTTAATTGCCCTGCTTCAGTGCCACAAAGAAGCCCAGCTTACAGCAAACATTTCTCCAAACTTCATAAAAGAAATCCGCTCTGTTTCTGACGGAATCCGCTTTTTAACAGATCAGACAGAAGTTGAAGGAACAAAAATCACAGATGCTGATTTTATTCCTGGAATTATTGAAAAAGCAGCAGAACCTTCGGAAGAAGAAAAAATGAACACACCTGCCATTGATGCAGACACAAGCCGTCTTGTACTTTACACTTCCGGCTCAACAGGCCATCCAAAAGCAGTAAAGCAGCGGCTTACAGAATTTGAAGCAGACAATGCTTTTGTAATTTCACAGTGGGGCGAAGAATTTTTAAGCCGCAAACTAGTAACAACAGTAAGTCAGCACCACATTTACGGCTACCTTTTCTCTTCAAGTCTTCCATTTACACTGGCAGTTCCATACCGCCGCAAAAGAATTGAATTCCCTGAAGAATTTGAAAATCTTGATGACGAACAGTATATAATTATTGCAGTTCCGGCTTTCTTAAAACGAACTAACATGGAAATGAAAGCTGCAGCAAATACAGAAAGCGCAGACAAAGCAAAAAAACTTCCCCTTAAAAATCCATGGATTTTCACATCGGGTGGTGTACTTTATCCTGATGTAGCCCGGGACACTCTTAAGATTTTTGGGTTCTGTCCTCTGGAAGTATATGGTTCCACAGAAACTTCAGGTATTGCTTACCGTCAGCAGACAAAAGACGACCAGCTCTGGACACCTTTTGCCAATGCTAAAATCTGGAAAAATGATGCAGGCTGTTTGACAATCATCAGTCCATACATCAAAGATCCGGCAGGTTTTGCCACAGGAGATCTGGTAGAAATATTTGATGACGGAAGATTCCTCTTAAAAGGCCGCGCAGATTCAATTGTAAAAATCGAAGAAAAACGAATCAGCGTAGTAGAAGTAGAAAACCGTCTTATTCAGAGCGGACTTGTTGCTGACTGCTGTGTAGTTCCAATGAGCGACCGCCGTCAGTATCTGGCTGCTGCAGTTGTACTTAACGACGAAGGAAAAAAGAAATTTGCAGACACAGAAAAGTATCTCATAAACCGCCACTTCCACGACTACCTGCTTCAGTTCTTTGAAAACGTAGTTCTTCCAAAAAAATGGCGCTACCTTGATTCACTTCCAACAGATGTTCAGGGAAAGAAAAAGAAGCCTGTAATTCAGAAACTTTTTGCCCCGGAAAATCCTCACGGAATTCCTGCAGAAACAGTAATGACCCGTTCAGAAAATGACGGTGTATTAAAAGTAGAACTTGAAGTTGAAATTCCGGAAACAAGCGACTACTTTGACGGTCACTTCCCTGATTTTAAGCTTCTTCCGGCAGTTGCACAGATTGACCTGGTAGCACACTTTGCACAGCGCTACTTCGGCACAGACCTGGCAATTCCAGAAATAAAGCGCTTCAAATTCAGCGACAAAATTCTTCCAAATACAATTACTGTTTTTAAGATAAGTTTTGACAGTACAAAGAACAAAATCAGTTTTGAAATTACTGACTTCAGCGGTTCAAGAACATTTGCCAGCGGCAATTACACCGCCAGCAAATAAGGTTTATCTGCAGAGAGCAGTAAAAACAGAAAAGAAGTGCAAAACGCTGCCGGCTAAAACAAAGAGATGAAAAATCGAATGAGCCCATTTTACAGTCTTAAGACCGTAGAATGGGAAGCCGGCTGTGTAAGCCACCCCGCCAGTAGCCAGAAAAACAAAGCTTATTTTTGGCAGAGTTTCCCGCAAAGGCAGAAAAGCCACAATAACAATCCATCCCATAATTACATAAGTAATGGAACTCATTTTTCTCATTCTGTTTCCAAAAACTGAGTAAATTGTAATTCCAACAGCAGCAAGTCCCCAGATAATACCAAAAATAGTCCATCCAAAAGCACCGCCAAGAACACAAAGACAGAAGGGAGTGTAAGTGCCGGCAATCAGCAGATAAATGGAAACATGGTCAAAAATCTGAAAAACTTTCTTTACCTGCATGTTAGTAAAAGCATGGTAAAGGCAGCTCATAGTATAAAGAATAATAAGGCTTGCTCCGTAAATCGAAAGACTTGTAACTGTTATGCCGTTTTTAGGTGCAAACACTACAAGCAGAACAATGGCCGCAATAGAAAGAAGGGCGCCTGCTCCGTGGCTTACGGAATTAAAAATTTCTTCTCCAGTTGTATATGGAGTCTTAAGTTTAGTAGTCTGATTTTCTGAATTCATATAAAAAAATACTCCTGCAAATTTTACGCTTCAAGAATTTAGACACCAGGACTTACAAAAAGTTGCAGAAGTGTATCAAAAGATTAAAACTTATTCAGCTTTATGCAGAACTTTGTAAACAAGAGCAGCAACAGCACAAAACGAGTGTTTTCGTAAGCCGTTTCACTCCTTTGCGCCATTTTCAATATAAAATCGGTTATAATGCGTTTGCCTTATCCTGTTCTGCCCTGTCCATTGAGAAAACAATGTTTTCTGTGTAAAATCACATTTATTATGAGTAATTTTAACCCTGCAATTCTGATTCCAGTTTACAATCACGGCAAAGCCTGTATGGAAGTAGTAAAAGGTCTGGAACCATACTGCCATTCATCAGGTACAAAAATCATTCTTGTTGATGACGGAAACGGACAGGAAACAAAAAGCTGTCTGGAACAGATTAGTGCCACATACCCGGATTTTGTAAAACTGGTAGTACTTGAAAAAAACTCCGGTAAAGGAGGAGCAGTTAAGGCAGGAGTTAAATATGCTTATGAAAACGGCATTACACATGTTCTTCAGCTGGACGCAGACGGTCAGCACGACATAACCCGTTGCCAGTTCTTTTTTGAAAAAGCAAAAGAAAATCCACAGGCTATGATATGCGGCTACCCTGAATACGATGAATCAGCTCCAGGCCACCGCAAAAAGGGCCGTGTCTTTGCAAACACCTGGTGTGCAATTGTTTCCTGGGAATCAGGAATTAAAGACAGTATGTGCGGTTTCCGTATCTATCCTGTAGAAAAAACACATAAATTTATGACTTCTCATTTTTTCGATCTCCGCATGGGATTCGACATTGAAATTCTCATCCGTCTTATGTGGACAGGCATGCCTTATGACTTTTACAGCGTCAAAGTAACATACCCAAGGGACGGCATTTCAAACTTTCATGTAGTAAAAGACAACATCAGAATCAGCTGGGTATTTACAAAACTGTGTATCGGCATGATTCTCCGCTCTCCGATTCTTCTGTGGAGAAAACTTTTTAAATAAACAGACAGAACAGGCCCCCTCAGATAAAATGTCAGAAAAAACAAACTGGTACGAACATAAAGAAAAAACAAAGCTGGGTTACAGACTCATGCTTTTTACCCTCAAAGTATTTCCTGCAGTTTTTATGCGGTTTCTGGCCTACATCATCGGATTTTTTTACTGGCTCTTTGGAGCAAAAGCAAGAAAATTTTCCAGGGACTTTCTCCAAACCCGTTCAAAAATCGCCGGCGACCGCAAAAAATCAACTCTCAGTCACTTTATTTCCTTTGCCCTTAATCTTGCAGAAAACGTACAGTCCTGGGCAGGAAAATTCAAATTCGACTGTGTAACCTGGCAGAACGACGACGTTGGTGATCTTGTAAAAAACATAAACTCAGGAAAAGGCACACTTCTGATTACGAGTCACCTGGGAAACGCCCAGATGCTTAAAGGTCTTGCAACACTTGGCGAAAGCGGCACAGAAAAAAAGATGAGCATTACAACAATTATGGACTCAAATATTTCTGCAGGATTCGGAGCTCTCTTAAAGGAAATAAACAAAGATTCAGCCTTCCAGATTATCAGCTCAAACAACATTGGACCTGACACAATCATTCTGCTCCAGGACCGTCTGGAAAAAGGCGAAGTAGTAGTAATCGCCGGAGACAGAATAAGTGCAAACACAGAACGGTTCCTTGATGTAAATTTTCTTGGTCGCCCCGCAAAACTTCCATACGGAGTCTTTTTAATGGTTTCACTTCTGAATGTTCCCACTTATTTTATTTATGGAGTCCGCCACAAAGACCTTACAGTAAATCCTGCCTACGATATGTTTGTTTCTAAAAATCCCCTGGATTTTGACTGCGGCCGCAAAGAAAGGGAAAACCGCATCAATCAGACAGCTCAGACCTACATTCAGACTCTGGAAAAACAGGCTCTTTCCCATCCTTACCAGTGGTATAATTTTTACAGTTTCTGGGATTAGGGGCTTCCGGTCCCAGGGGACCGGCCGGGCTATCCGCCGTTCCGTGCAGCAGCACTCCATTGCTTCGCAACGGCTTCGCCGCGGCTACTATCCCTAAGCCTTTCTGCAAATCAATGACACATAAACCACTTTTTACTATAATGGAAAATTATGGAAACTAATTATCTTTCAGCAGAAATTCAGTTCAAAGTTGACTTTAACGACTGTGATCCAATGAAAATCGTATGGCACGGAAACTACATTAATTATTTTGAACGTGCCCGCTGTGCCCTTCTGGACAAGATTGGTTATAACTACATCACAATGGAAGAAACCGGTTATATTTTTCCGGTAGCAGAAGTACGGTCAAAATACATCAGTTCCCTTCGTTTTGGAGACATTTGCCGTGCAAAAGCAATTCTTGTTGAATGGGAAAACATGATCAAAATTAACTTTGAACTGTACAACGCAAAAACAGGAGTACTGTGTACAAAAGGTATGGTTAGCCAGATGTGTGTAGAAGCAGCCACAGGTGAATCCCAGTTTGTATGTCCTAAAGTTTTTACAGACAAAGTAGAACATTTTATGGCTCAGGGCGGTTTTAAGGACTAAGCCCGGATCAAGCCTGCAGATAATATAAAAATCCAGGCAGTTTTTTACCAGGAGTTTTTCAATGAATATTTATCTTTCAAATCCAGCCCTTATCTGTGGTGCCGGCAGCACCGCTGAAGAGTTTTACGACTCAATTACAACTGGAAATCAGAAAGGAATCAAAAAAGTAACAACTACTCTTGCAGGAGAAGAAGGTGCAAAAACTTTCTTTGCCGGCCATATAGATGACGAAAAACTCACTCCCACAGGTTCAAAATACGACATGCGCTTTCTGCAGGTTATGGACGCAGCACTTAACCAGCTCCAGGACACAGCAGAAAAAGCTGTTTCAAAATACGGTGCAGAAAGAGTAGCAGTATGTATCGGCCAGTGCGACAACGGTTCATACCTGAGTCTTAAAGCACACCAGCAGTTCTTCGGCACAGGCTCCTTTGCCCCTGACTACGACTTAAAGGCTCAGGGCGCCGACTACGCTGCAACTTTTGCAGCAGAAAAACTGGGAGTAAAAGGTCCTGCCCTTAGTTTTGCCACAGCCTGCTCTTCAAGTGCCACAGCAATTATAAAAGCAAAAGAACTGATTAAAGCAGGAATCGTTGACGCCGCTATTGCAGGTGGCGCCGACATTACAAGCGACACAGTACTTCTGGGATTTAACAGTCTGGAAGCAATTGATACAGAAAAAATTTCAAATCCCTTCAGTGCATCACGAAAGGGAATTACTCTGGGAGAAGGTGCCGCTTTTTTTGTATTAAGCAAAGACGATTTAGAAAACACAGGAATCCTGCTTGCAGGCTCAGGAGAAAGTTCTGATGCCGGCCACATGACAGCACCTCTGGCAGACGGAACAGGCGCAAAACAGGCAATGGAACAGGCATTAAAAGATGCTGACTTAAAACCTCAGCAGATTGACTACATCAACCTTCACGGAACAGGTACACACTTAAACGACAGCATGGAAGGCAAAGGCGTAGATCTGGTTTTTGGAGAATACAAAGTGCCTGTAAGTACAACAAAACCAATGACGGGTCATACACTTGGTGCCGCCGGAGCACTGGAACTGGCAGCCTGCTTTATGACAATCAAAAACCAGAAACTGCCTGTTCAAATCTGGGACGGTCAGCAGGATCCGGAAATTCCACAGCTCAACATTGTAACTTGCCCGGCCAGTCATAAACCGGTAACACCAGAAAAACCAGTAAAAATCTGTATGAGCAACAGCTTTGCTTTTGGAGGCTGTAACGCAAGTCTGATTATTAGGGAGGTATAATTGCATTGTAACACATCCGGATGCATAGTATTCTGCCCGTTAGCATATCCTGAATCATATACAATCCTTTTCCCTTCTTTGGGCAATTTATCAAAATTAACTTAGGAAAATAATTTATGAAAATCATTGAAAAAGAAAAACTTTCTGATCTTGTTCCTCACCGTGGAAGAATGTTTATAATCGACCGCATTACTGACTGGGATACAGCTGGCTGGAAAATTTCTTCTGAAACTAAGATTACTGAAGATTTTATGTTTTATGATAAAACTGCAGAAGGCGTTCCTAACTACGCAATCTTCGAGATTGCGGCTCAGACAGTTTCTGCCCTTACAGGTATTTTTGCAAAAGAAAACAACCTGCCTCCAAACATGGGCATGATTTTAAGTGTTTCAGGCCTTAAAATCAGTGTTCCCCTTGTAAAAGCCGGCCAGACAGTTTCTGTACAGGCTCAACGGGAAAGCGATGTTGGTTCAGTTTACGGCTTTACTACAAAAATCTTTATTGACGGCCAGGAATGTGGCGGCGGTAAACTTACCGTAATGGAAGCCGGCTCAGAGGGGCTGTAGCCGTTTTTTCGGGTTAGGGATAGTAACCGCGGCGTAGCCGTTGCGAAGCAATGGAGCGCTTTTGCGCGGAACGGTGGATAGCCCGACCCCAGGCCTTTGGACTGGGGGAACCCCCTTTATTTGAAAAAACTTAATATTCAGTTATAATTTCAGTATGTCTAATGAAAATTCAGAAAAGAAAGTTTTAGTAACCGGTGCATCTGGGGGAATCGGGCGTGCAATTGCCCTTGCCTGTGCAAAAGAAGGTTACGAAGTTGTAGCTCACTACAATAACGGAAAAGAAAAAGCAGAAGCCTTAAAGGCAGAAATTGAAGCTTTTGGCGGAAAATGTTCCCTTCTGCAGTTTAATATTTCGGACCGCTCAGACTGTAATGCAAAACTTGAAGCCTGGAGCGAAGAAAATGGTGCTTTCTGGGGAATCGTCCTCAATGCCGGAATCTGCCGCGACAATGCCTTCCCGGCCCTTTCTGACGAAAACTGGGACGATGTTATTCATACAAATCTGGACGGCTTTTACAATGTACTTAAGCCTCTTGTAATGCCTCTCTGCCGCAAAAAAAAGGGACGCATTGTTACAATTTCCAGCGTTTCCGGAGTTACAGGAAACAGAGGCCAGGTAAACTACTCTGCTTCAAAAGCCGGAATTATCGGAGCTACAAAAGCCCTTGCTGTGGAACTTGCCAGCCGCAAAATCACTGTAAACTGTGTTGCTCCCGGATTTATTGAAACTGATATGATTAAAGACGCTCCTGTTGACCACATCCTTCCTATGATTCCTATGGGTCGTGCCGGTCAGCCGGAAGAAGTTGCTGCTGCCACTGTTTTTCTTTTAAGTGAAGGTGCCAGCTATATTACAAGACAAGTTATTAATGTAAACGGAGGAATGGCATAATGGAAAGAAGAGTTGTAGTTACCGGGGGCGGAATTGTAAGTGTTCTTGGAAACAACTGGGAAGAAGCTTTCAAATCCCTTAAAGCCTGCAAAAACTTTATTAAATACATGCCTGAATGGGCTGAAAAATATCCTTTAATGAATACACGGCTGGCAGCACCAATCGAAGGCTTTGCCCTGGATCCGGAAAAATATCCCCGCAAAAAAATCCGCGGTATGGGGCCTGTGGCTCAGATGGCTCTTGCAGCTACAGCCAATGCCCTTGAATGTGCCGGAATTAAAGAAGATGATTCCCTTTTACAGAGCGGCCGCATGGGTATTGCTTACGGTTCTTCCATGGGTTCTGTAATGCCTTTGATGGACTATTTTTCTATGCTCATTACAAACGACACTTCAAAAATCGGGGCCACAACTTACATTAAATGTATGCCACAGACATGTGCTGCAAACCTTGAAGTTTATTACCAGCTTAAGGGACGAATTATTACTACAAATACTGCTTGTACTTCGGGCAGTCAGTCTATTGGTTATGCTTACGAAACTATCAAATCAGGAAAACAGGATGTAATGATTGCAGGTGGCGCTGAAGAATTCTGTCCTGTTGATGCTGCAGCTTTTGACACTCTGTTCTCTACTTCTACAAAAAACGATACACCGGAACTTACTCCAAGTGCTTACGACAAAGACCGTGACGGACTTGTTGTTGGTGAAGGTGCCGGTTCTTTAATTCTTGAAGAATACGAACACGCAAAAGCCCGGGGTGCTAAAATCTACGCTGAACTTGTTGGCTTTGGAACTACAACTGACGGTACTCACATTACTTCTCCAAACCGCGATACAATTGCCAATGCAATCCGTCTTTCGATTGAAGATGCAGGAATCGATTCAAAAGAAATCGGTTATGTAAACACTCACGGTACAGCTACAAAAGCCGGCGATATGTGCGAATCTGGTGCTACTTACGACGTTTTCCAGCGTGCAGTTCCAGTTTCAACAACTAAAAACTACACAGGCCACACTCTTGGTGCCTGCGGTGCAATTGAAGCCTGGCTTACAATCAATATGATGAATGAAGGCTGGTTTCATCCAAACATTAACCTTAAAGAAGTTGATCCTGAATGTGCTCCTCTTGATTACATTACAGGCACAGGCCGGGAAATCAAAACTGATTACGTTATGAGCAACAACTTTGCCTTTGGGGGAATCAACACAAGTTTGATTTTCAAGCGGTGGAAGGAATAGAAACGCTTTTAGATACACACAAAAAAAGGGGCTGTCTAATAAGTTTGCATTACGGTGGTTGAGTTTATCGAAACCACCATATTTAGTGTAGCAGTCATTTCGACGAGAGGTTCCTGAGCCTGTCGAAGGGCTCAACCACCGCACGTTGAACTTTTTGGGTCATCCCCTTTTAATTTTTAATTGTTAAAATACTTAAAAATCGAAAGACCGATTAAAATCAGTCCTGCAGACCCGTTCAGAATAACTGCGTTTCTGGACTTTATTTCTGCAGTTTCGTCTTCATCTTCTGTTTTTGCTTCCTGATATACCACGATTTTGGAAGGCACAAAGCACAGCAAAGCAATCCCCAGAGAACAGAAAACTACACTCTGGATATGGGCTGTATCAATCTGAATAAAACCTTTCTGGGCAGCAACAAAAACTGCACATGTTCCAAGAAGAACTGCAATCCCCAGCACAGACATAAAAGTGGCAAATTTTCTCATGTTCATCAGTCAACCATTCCTATTTTTTTAAGCCAGGGCCACAGGTCTTTTTCATTCCAGTGCCAGGTTTTTATAATATAACTTTTTTCCTGCATACCGAATCCGTGGCCGCCTTTCGGATATGTAACAAAAAGATGTTCAATATTTTTGTCTGTCAAAGCTTTATCAAGCCGCACAGAGTTTTCAAAAATTACAACAGGATCATCTTCACAGGCAAGAAGAAAAACAGGAGGCATATTCTCCGGAACATTTTTTTCCATGCTGAATCTGTCCTTGTAAGACTGGCTGTACTTAAAGCCTCTGATGTTTAAAAGGCTGAATCCTGCATCAGCATCAGGACCAGAATACACATGCCCCAGAAGACTTTTGCGGCTCCATTTGTGACCAATATCATCGTCCATTGTTACAACAGGATAAACAGGCATTACAAAATCCGGTCTGAGGCTTTCTTCAGCTTCAATGCCAAGTTTTGAAAGTTCATTACAGGTTTCTGCAAATTCACCGGCCATTGTAACAAGATGACCGCCTGCACTAAAACCTATACAGCCGATTTTATTTTTATCAATGCCAAACTGATCTGCATTTTTTCTTAAATATAAAATTGCCATCTGCAGGTCTTCCAGCTGATCCGGATAATGGTGTTCGTTGTAACCTACTCTGTACCTGAGAACAAAAGCTTCTACACCTTTAGAACTGAACCATCTGGCAGTTGAAAAACCTTCCGATTTAATTCCAAGATGGTTATAACTTCCCCCCGGACAGATAATTACAGCAGTTTTTAGTTTGTTTCCAGAATCAGCCTGACTGTCTGTTTTTACGGCATCAAAATGATAAAGAACAGTATCTCTTAACTGAGTTTCCATTCCCTTTACACCACGCCAAAGAAAAATCTTCCGTGAATACTCTTTTGCGGCACAAAACTGAGAAAAACTGAGAATAAAAAATACAGATAACAAAAACAATTTCAGAGTTTTTTTCATGTACCTTTACTATATCAAAAAAAAAAGACTGCATAAACGGATATGCAGTCTTTTTCTTAAAATCAGTTTAATTTATGACTATTCAATTGCGTTCATAAGTGTAACTTCTTTTTCGTAGTCTACACCTGGAACATCAAAACCGTTGATCATAAGGAAGTCGTGACGGATTCCTGCAAGGTCAGTAAGTTCCGCAACATTTTCTTCTGTTACTTTTGGCATAATTTCGTCAACTTTAGCCTGAACAGCAGGATCAAGTTCAAGGTCATCAACACGAATGCGGTTTTCAGAATCAACTGGAACTTTTTTGTCAGCTGTGTAGAGGCGTTCTGAAAACAGACGTTCCATCTGTTCAATACAGCCTTCGTGTGTTCCGTTTTCTTTCATAATCTTGAAGAGAACGCCAAGGTACTGAGCAATGATTGGAATAACTGCAGAAGAACGAGTTACAAGGCCCTTGTTTACAGAAACATAAGCTGCACCGTTGAGGGCTTTAAGAGAAGCATCAATGTTGTGAGCCCGTGCTTCAAGGTCTTTTTTAGCTTCACCAATTGTACCGTCCCGGTAAATCGGGTGAGAGTATTTTGGTCCAATGTAAGAGTAAGCAACTGTGCGAACACCCTCAGCAAGAACACCTGCTTCAGAAAGCATTTTGATCCAGCGTTCCCAGTCTTCGCCACCCATTACTTTTACAGTGTTAGGAATATCATCACCATCAGCAGGCTGAACTTCTGTTACAGTGATTTTACCTGACATCATATCAAGTGAAGGACCACCAAATGGTTTTCCGATTGGTTTAAGAACTGATTTGTAAAGAACTTTTGTATCTGGATCTGTACGAACAGGTGAAGCGAGAGAGTATACAACAAGGTCAAATTTAACTCCCCATTTTTTTGCTTCATCAATTACAGTCTGACGACATTCATCAGAGAAAGCGTCCATATTAAATGTTGCAGATTTAAGACCTGCTTTTTTAGCTTCTGTATCGAAAGTAAGGTTGTTGTACCATCCTGGAGTACCACCTTTAGTTTCTGAAGCTTCTTTTTCAAATGAAACACCAATTGTGTCTGCACCAAATTCAAAAGCTGCAGAAATACGGCTTGCAAGACCATAACCTGTAGAACAACCAAGGACGAGAACGTTCTTTGGAGCGTATCCACCTTCAGCAGCAGTTTTAACACCCCGCTTTGCCTTCTGTGCTTTTACATAAGCAATCTGATTTCTTGTATCCTGAGCACATCCCATTGGGTGAGCATTGATACAGATGTTTGAACGAATCATTGGTTTAATAATTGCCATTTATTTACTCCATTAAAAAGATTGGTTTTAAATTGTACATTACTATTATGACAAAATTCGATTTTTTGTCAATTTGCCCCCATACAGCTTATAGGGCAAACGCATTATAACTGATTTTGTATTGAAAAATGGCGCAAAGGAGT
>JAEDGQ010000053.1 GCA_016297415.1 Treponema sp. | reverse complement strand
AGAAATACTCGCAGCGTGCCTGCACGTAGAAATCCCTGACGCATTTTTGATAAAATTAGCGGCGGAGGCTTCTTATGGCAAAAATTGACCAGTCAGCAGAAAATTTTAAGACAAGTCCCCTTGGGTTTTTAATGTCGGTGCTGGCAAAATACAGTGCCTTTGTGGAGC
This sequence comes from Treponema sp., assembly GCA_016297415.1. GTDB lineage: Bacteria > Spirochaetota > Spirochaetia > Treponematales > Treponemataceae > Treponema_D. The sequence goes on along the minus strand of JAEDGQ010000053.1, from coordinate 13,158 downwards.
GTTCACTGGCGTCAAAACCTGATTCACAGCTGGAAGCAAAAAATGCCGGTGCAAAGGATGCCCTCTCAAACATTAAGATTGAACTTTCTCAGAATGCTTCCCTTAAAAACCAGGTTTCAAACGAAGCCCTAATGATGACAGTAATGGAAAGTTTTCCAAAGTCAGAGCAGGATGCAATCCTGGACGTGATTTTTGAGTATATTGGAATTCTGGACGAAGTTCTTGGAACAGCAGATAAGGAAAGTGAAAACGGCAGAGCCCTTATAAATGAATATTATGATGTTTCCCGACTTGGCCTCATTTTAAACTGTTATCTGGGACAATTTGACAATGATGATTTTTTCTACGGAACTCTGGCTCATGTAATGGAAACAATCACAGCTTATTATTCAGAAAACAAAACTGAAGAAGATGCAGAAAAAATTCTGGCCCTCTGTCCGGAGCTTGTTTCAAAAATAGAGAAAGCCGGCATAGACCTTTCCTTTGACAGCTTCTTAAAAGAAAATTTTGACACACTGGCACCAGAAGAAAAAGATATTTTCTACAAAAAAATAATCAGACCCTATGCAGATTCCCTGCTGGAAAAAATAATCACAAAAGAGCCGGAAGAAGAAGATGCCGGCCACCTTGCCTGCGTTAAACAGATTCAGCGGAGAATTGAAAAACTTCTGATTAAATAAAAAACCCCTGTTTTTACACGGACTTTAAACATTTCTGCTATGTCTGAGTAAAGTTTTTTTGCTCTTACTGCGGTGGTGCAGGCACAACCCTGCCGCTTCGCGTCAGGGATATGTAGGGCGCCGGAGGCGTAAAAAAAGGAGACTTTTGGCTCCTTTTTTTATGGAGCGCTTTTGCGCGGAACCCGGAATAGCCCGACCCCGCTTTGGCGGGGGGACGCCCGTAAAGTACAAAAAAGTCTGCGTTTTTTTTAATTGCCCCACTTTCTGCTTTCCTGTACTATATTTTCACTATGGAATTTACTCAGGAATCTATCGACGCACTCGTTGTTAACGAAGTGGAAATTATGAAAAAAATTGCGGAAGAGCTTTCTATCCGCGTGGCTCAGGTTAGTGCTGTAATCAGCCTGGTTAATGAAGGATGTACTATTCCTTTTATTTCCCGTTACCGTAAAGAACGCCATGACAACTTAAATGAAGTTCAGGTAACTGCCTGTGATCATCAGTTTAAATCATACAAAAATCTTGAAGAACGACGTCTTGAAATTGTTCGCGGTATTTTTGGTCAGGGTAAGCTTACTGAAAGCCTTTACAATGCTGTAATGGGTGCTAAAACTATGACTGAGCTTGAAGACCTTTGGGCTCCGTTCAAGAAAAAGAAGAAGACCCGCGGTATGGTTGCTGCTGAAAAAGGTCTTGAACCTCTTGCTGACTTTATGGCCGGTGAAAACGGTGATGATGCTGTTGTTGAAGAGTCTAAAAAATACATTAAGACTGACAACGAAGATCCAGCCCTTAACGTTGAAACTTTCATGGATGCAATTATGGGTGCAGAGGACATTATTGCTGAACGCACTTCTCAGCTGCCTGAAAATCGTACCGCAGTACATGACCTTTACATGGCTACAGGTTCAATTCAGACTAAAGGTATTGTTGGTGAAGGTCAGGATGCTGCTACTGCTGAAAAAACTTCTACTTACAAAATGTACTGGGACTACTCTGAACCTCTCAACCAGGTTAAGCCTCACCGCATTCTTGCCATTAACCGTGGAGAACGTGAAGGTGCACTTGATGTAACTATTGATGTTCCTGTTGATGATGCTGTAGCTCTTCTTCAGAAAAAAGTTAAAATTTCTAACAAATACCACAGAGATGCCATTGAAGACGGTCTTGTACGCCTTCTTTCTCCAGCCGTTGTACGGGAAATCCGCAGTGACGAAAGCGATGAAGCAGACAACCACGGAATCGGTATTTTCTCTGAAAACCTTAAAAACCTGCTTATGACTCAGCCAATCAAGGGAAGCCGTGTTCTTGGTATTGACCCTGGTATTCGTACTGGTACTAAATGTGCTGCTCTGGACGAAACAGGTAAATATCTTGGTTACTTTAAGATTTATCAGGTTCAGGATCCAGACGATGCTTACAAGCAGCTGAACGATGCCATCGACAAGTATGACATTCAGGTTGTGGCTGTTGGTAACGGTACAGGAAGTCCTGAAGTTCAGGCTATTGTTTCTCGTGTTATCAGCGAAAACTACGCCGGCGGAGATGTTCAGTACACTGTTGTTGATGAATCCGGTGCTTCTGTATATTCTGCTTCTCCTGTTGCTACTGAAGAATTCCCTGAACTGGACCTTACAATCCGTGGTGCAATTTCTATGGGACGTCGTCTTCAGGACCCTCTTGCTGAACTTGTAAAAATTGATCCTAAGGCTATTGGAGTTGGTCTTTATCAGCATGATGTTAACCAGAAAAAACTGGCTGAACAGCTGGACGAAGTTGTTGGAACTGTAGTTAACCAGGTTGGTGTAAACCTTAACACTGCTTCTTACATGCTTCTTAAATATGTTTCTGGAATCAACATGGCAACTGCAAAAAAAATTGTTGCTTACCGGGACGCTAACGGAAAAATTACAAGCCGGGAAGACCTTAAAAAAGTTCCTGGCCTTGGACCAAAGGCTTTTGAACAGTGTGCCGGCTTCTTAAAAATTGCAGAAAGTGCTGATCCTCTGGACAACACCTGGGTTCACCCGGAAAACTACGGTGCTGCCCGGGAAGTTCTTTCTTATGTAAAAGAAAAGAAGGCTGTTCCCGGTGATGTTAAAAAATCTATCTGCGAAAAGTACAGCGTTGGTGAAACAACCCTCAACGATATTATTGAAGAACTTGGTAAGCCAAACCGGGACCCTCGTGACGGATATCCTGCACCAATCATGCAGAAGGGTGTTGTTAAGTTTGAAGACCTGCAGCCTGGTATGAAGGTAACTGGCAAAATCAAGAATGTTGTAGACTTTGGTGCTTTCGTTGACATTGGTCTTCACGAAACTGCCCTTATTCACGTTTCAGAACTCAGCGACAGCTTTGTAAGTGATCCAATGGATGTAATCAAAGTTGGCGATATTAAAGAGTTTACAATTCTTTCTCTGGACAGAGACCGTATGCGTATTTCTCTTTCCCTCAAGTCTGATGCCGGCACTCGTCTTGGTCAGACAAACGAAGGCCGTAAACCTGCTGCAAGAGATGCATCTTCAGCTGGTGGTGATGGAAAGCGCCGCGTAGTTGTTGTTAAAAAAGGTGGTTCTGGAGCTTCTGCCGGTGCAAACCCTGGACAAAAACCTCGCCGCGATAACAATGGAGGACAGCGTCAGGATTTTAACCGCTACTCAGGTTCAAGTGATGGCGAAACTTACAATCCGTTTGCTGCTTTCTTTAATAAACAGTAAAAGTTACAGAAAACAGTAAAAGTTTTAGGAAGAGATTTTCTTCTTTTATCTGATTTTCAGGAAAGTCCGGTGCAAAAGTTATGATATAACAGACTTTTTGTGCCGGACTTTTTTGATTTTTGTTATAAATGCCGATATTTAAAAAACTTGATTTATAATATAGGTAAAGACAAGGAATCAAGATGAAGAAGTTTAATTTTTTGCTGACATCAATATTTTCTCTTACAGCCGGCGCTTTAATTTCCTGTTCCCTTATCAGTGAAATTAAAAATTATGAAATGCCTCAAAAGGTTTCTATTAATACAACGAGTAAATATACAGTTCCTTTAGGTGATGCAACTGCCAGATTCAGAGATCATTTTTCGGCAAAGGCTCTTCAGGAGCTTATTGATAAAAATATTCAGGCTGGAAGTGAAGGCCAGAGTTATTCTCTAAAAGATGTTCATTGTTATGAATATGCAGATAATTCGGGAATTCAAAAATATATTTTTGACTATTCTGTTGCAGATGTGCCTCTGGATATTTCTGAATACTTTTCTAATATTGAAGATCTCAACAGAAACGCATTAAGTCAAAAACTTTGCAGAGAGTTTAAAATCCCGGAACTTGGAAACCTGGATTTTTCTCAGGATAAAGGAATTGATTTTAATGAATTGATTTCAGACAGTTTTAAAAGCTCTGTGGTTTTAAGGAATGTACCGGAAAGTGGTACAGAAGCAGTTATTAACTGGGATCCTGTTGATTTTTCCATTACCAGCCCTGATTTTAAATATCTGGAGTTTAAGGAAGGAAATATTGAATTAACCTTTACTGCAGAGCCTTCAAGCACTCCGTCACAGGATTATGTTGTTCAGGCAAAAGCTGAATGTTATGACAGCGCCGGTAATCTTGTATCAACCTCCGGGGACAGCTATGTAACTGTCATTTCAGGTTCAGCAACGGGAAGCAAACTTATTCTTCCTGTTGATTCAAAAAAAATTACAAGTAATCTTTCCATTGATTTTTCAACAAAAGTTAATGGCGGTGAAGAAATTCAGGCCGGCCATCTGAACAGTTATAATATTGGTATTTCCCTTTCTGACAATGCAAAAATTTCCAGTGTAAAAGGACTTACAATTCCAGATTCGGAACTTGAAACTAAGGCAATTGATTTAAATAAAACAGTAGATACTACAGCTTTAAGCAGCAGACTTAAAAGCGGTGTAATTGAAGAAGGTTCCATTACATATCTGCTGAAGGTTCCTGATTCCTGGTCTGGAATTACAGCTGAGCCTGTAATTGATATGACTGGCGGCCTTATTATTAAAAATGAAAATTTCAAAAGCATAAGTGCCGGTCCTGAGTATATTGCTTATAAAACTCAGAATTTAAAAGATACAAAAATTTTCCCTGATGGTCCCAAGGACATTGAAATTCAAGGATCTGTTCCGTTTCATGTAAAAAACGCAGATATTGAGCTTCATTATGATTCTGAAGGTGCAGTAAAAGATGTAATTACTTTTGACGCTGTAACAAAGATTACAAAAGTAAGAGATGCCCGTGTTTATATGGGAAATGTAATAAATTTTGATGAACTTCCAGAAGGTGGTTTTGACCGCATTCTGGATGATAGCATTACTGACTTTATAAAATGCATCAACTTTACAAAAATAAGTCTTGAAGGAAATATTGATACAAATCTTCCTGCCAGTGATCTGCAGCTGAATGTTCATGCAACAGCTGATAAGGGAATTCTTGAAGGTCTGGATATGTCAGATAATGTTCTTTTTGATGGTGATGTACCATACAAAATGGAACTTGAAAATATTTTTAATGAAGATCTTCTGGACAGCGAAACCGGTCTTAAAGGAAAAACTTCTGTTCTGGACACCGGGGCCAGAGTAGCAATTAAATTTGATCTGAATGTAAGCGGAGGAGATCCTGTTGAAAAAGACCTTATAAAATTCAGTTCAATAACTCTGGGCGAAACTTACACTCTGAATTTTGATATAAAATTGAATTATGACTGGTATTCTGTTGTATTAAATACAAACTCAGTAAATCTTTCTGGAAACACTGTAGCCGGTCTTGATATTGGAAACATTCTGGGTCACAGCGTAAATTCGGATGAAGTTGTAAATGATATTCTTAATAAAGTTAAATTTAAGTCAGAGGCTCTTGAAGGAAAAATTTATGTTTTAAGACCTGATCTGCCAGGTATGGAAGAATTTGACGGGCTTACCGGCTGGTCAAAACTTAAGTACGGCGGAAAGTCTGATTATATTTTTCCTGAATCTGGATCTTCGGGAACAATCGAATTTTTAACAGCGCGAAAAAGTCTGGCAGACATTGCAGATGAAAACAACGTAATTTATGAACAGGATTTCAGGGGAATTCCTGCATCTGCAGATTTAAAAGCTTCGGCTCTTGTAGACATGTTTAATGACAAACCGGAAAAAGAAGAGCTGCAATACGAAATGACAATTTCCAGCAGGGGAAAGGAAGAGATTGTCATTAAAAAAGATAATCTGGAAAAACTGAAAGAAGCTGATAAAACTACTTCAATTACTATCAGTATGGCCATGATACTTTCCCTGGAACTGAATATTTCTGATGATATTGTAATAAATGACACTTTTGGAGTTTTTGGTGCCGGTATAGAAGACGATCTTCTTGGCCGTTCAAAAGCCGGGGAAAAGTCAGATTATGAAGAATACACTAAACTCATCAAAGGCATTTATCTGGATTATATAGTGGATAATCAGAATACAGGTCTCAACATTAAAACTTCGTTCTCTGCCAGAGATGAAAGTGATACAGAATATCTCTGCAAAGAAATGATTATGGGAAAAGAGGACAGGCTGCTTTTTAATTCTAATGATATTCAAAGTATGTTTGACAATTATCCTTTTATTCCAAAAGTGGGCGTTACTTTTGAAAAAGGCGATGTTACTGTCCTTAGAACAGCTGCAATACGGATAAAAGCAGCTTTAACAGCTGAAACAGACGGCAATTATGCTATCTGGGAAAAAGGAGGGAAATAATGAAAAAACTTCTCCTTTTATCAGCTTTAATTTTTGAATTCTCTTCGGCCGCTTTTACAGAGCTGGCTTCTCCTCACAGGGTTTATGAATTTGGACTGAATGTTCAGGCTGGTGTTTCAAATAATTATTTCAGACCGGATCAGATTCTCAAAGAAGAAATAAAAATTGACCTGAAAAAAATGGCAGAAAGCTTTGATGATGAAGGCTTTGTTGTGGATATGGAAGCCGGACTGGATTCATACTTTAAGATTGATTACAGCAAAAACTGCCGTTTGAAATTCTTTATGGGTCTGGATGGAGCAGCATACGGAAATATTTCCCGGGAACTGTTTGAAATGCTGGGTAAAGGAATTTCTGCAAATACAAACAAAAAAGTTGATATAAATATGTACGGAGATCTTTTTATTCAGACAGGATTTTCCGTTAAAACAGACATAAAGAACTTTGGAATCAGAGTTACGCCTTGTTACTTTGTTCCTGTTGTTCACATTGCCCAGACCAATGGTTACTTAAAATACACATCTTCTGAAAACGGACTTATCCGTGCAAAGGCCGATGTTCCTGTTAATGTTTATTCAATTGTAAACTTGGATAGAATTAAAGAACAGGCAACTGATACTTCATTTATCCTTGATACCATTTGTTCTGCTGTCAGAAATGGTGGTTTTGATGTAGAACTTGAAGTTGAATATCCTGTAACAAGAACTCTGGACCTTGGAGTGTATTCCAGAATACCTGTTGTGGCTGGTGTTTTAAATAATAAAGCCAGTACCCATTACTGGGGATATTTTGAACAGACAAATCTGCTTGGTGTTCTGGATGAATCTTCTTTCAGTAAAAAAGAGTATGGCCATGACAAAATTACCTATTCAGAATGCAAAATCAAGGTTCATCGTCCCTTCAGAACTGGTATTGAAGGAGCCTGGAGACCATTTGGTGACTGGTGCAATATTCAGCCAAAACTTGGAATGGTAATTTTGAATCCCTATTCTCCTCAATGGAAGCCATATTGTGAATGGTCATTAAACGCAGATTTTACTTTCCTGAAGTTTTTCGGACTTAAATTTGGAACTGCCTGGGAACACATGGTTTATAAACAGACTTATGGTTTAATGTTTAATGCCCGGGCAGTTGAACTTGATTTAGGCCTTCAGTTGAGAGGTGCAGATTTTGCAAACTGTTTTGGAAAAAGCGGATTGACTGTTATGGTCGGAATAAAAGCCGGATGGTAAAAAAAGGGACTGTCCCAAAAAGTTCAACTTGCGGTGGTTGAGCCCTTCGACAGGCTCAGGAACCACTTGTCGAAACCACCATATTTAGTGCAATGGTCATTTCGAAGGGCTCAATGACCGCTACAGTCATTACTTACTGGGCATCCCCTTGTAAATTGACTTAGCTTTAATTTTTTTATCTGTATCTGTGGGCCCAGGCTCTTGGACTCATACCAGTGTTCTTCTTGAATACGGAACTGAAATAGTTCTGATTCTGGAAGCCAAGGCGGACAGCAATTTCAGATAATTTGATTGTATCAACCTGCAGAAGATTTTTAGCCTGTTCAATCTTAAGTTTTTCGTGCAGGGTCTGAATTGTATAACCTGTAAGTTCCTTAGCGCGGCGAACCAGATGACTTTTACTAACCATAAGTTCGTCAGCCATTTTGTCCAGATTTGTCATTTCGTTAAGGTGTTCAACCAGATAGTTTGTAATCTGACGAACAGTAATACCGTTTTTGTTTTCCTGCACATTATCAGATGGCAGGTGAAGAATTCCTACAAGCTGTTCTCCTGAAAGAAGCATAGAATGTTCTTTAGTGCGTCCTTCTTTCATATAAACTGCGTGAAGTGCATTACTCAAAAGCATACGGACAGTATCGTAAATCGAGATGTTCTGTGTTCCGATTTCAAGGAATGCATATCCGAAGTAGCGGTCTGCATGGTAGAGAATTTCAAGCATTACAGAATAACGTCTGCCCTGAGGGAAGAAGCTTTTTGGAATGCAGGTAGGATCGTAAATTTTGAAAGGAAGCTTTTCTTTAATATCAGCAGGAGGCTCTGGAAGAATAAGTTCAAGATTTGAAGAACTTAAATCCATAGTCATGTTTTCTGAAAGACAGAGCATAATTCCAGGAATTTCCATTTCTGAAAGCTGATATCTTAAAACGTCCTGAATCTGTTTTCCTGTAGTTGCGCTGGCAAAGTTCATGGCAATCTGAGACATATTGTTCATCATGTATGAATTTTCCCGGGTGCTTAAAGTATCATATTCAATGAATACTGAAACAAGAGAACGGAGCTGATGGAAAATGTTTTCTATGTGTGAGAATTGAGAATCATCATCTTTTACCATTGGTAAAATTACGGCTCTAAGATTTGTAATGTTCTGCTGAAGTTCGCTGTTAACCAGAGTTGAATCTTTACGGATATTCTGAAGCAGATTCTGGAACCAGCGGAGCATTGAACTTGGAGTCTGCTGTTCATATATATCAATAAAAATTGAATCAACCAGATTTGTAATCTCAGTTTCGTTCTGCTGAGGGAATATGATCCGGGCCTGATTAAACAGGAAGTTTCTTACTTCTTCTTCAGATGAGTTTGAACCTGCAGGTGAAAAACTTTGTGAAATGTCGGATTTTCCAGCATCAACAATACTCTGTTCAAAACAACCGCAGCTCTGACGAATAAGCAGAGTTGTTGGAACAAGTCGTGTTTCAAAAATTATATCTGGATTCATAATGCGGTCGATTAAAAGTTCAACGGCTGCATAACCACGACGGAAATACTCAAGGTTCATTGTTGTAACAGGTGAACGGGCAGTAATACCATTGTACTGGTTATTGAAACCGGTAATTGAAACATCTTTTGGAACACAGATTCCCCGTTTATCAAGTTCCTCGATTACAATGGATGCGATAATATCTGAAGATGTAATGATACAATCAATTTCCTGATGGTCTTTCAGATTATAAGCTGAGCAAAGCTGGTTAACTGCCATGGCAATATCAATTGAATCCATGGTTTTTGTCATGTAAATCGAATTAGGTAATTCAGGAATATTATATTTTTTAAGTTCTTCCTGATATGCTTCAAGACGTCTGATATGAGGTTCAGAAATTTTGGAACCCATAAAAACAAAGTTTTTGTAGCCGTGTTTTTTAATCAGATGATCCATAATCAAAGCGATGGAAGAATTATTATCGATACGGATACAAGGTACTCCTTCAATATCGAGATATCCGATATCAACCATAGGAAGCGGCTTAAGGGAATTAAAAGTGCTGATTACAGTTTTATTGTCCAGAAATGAACAAAGAGAAGAAGCCCATGTAACAAGTCCGTCTACAAGAGGCGCTTTCATAAAGCGGAAATTTTTAAGGTAATGAGAAATAAAATCGATGTCATCGAAAAGTGAATATTTGATGGCACCTGCAAAATTGATGAAGTTTAAGTCATAATCACTGGCTGCCTTCATCATACCGGCGATATATTCCTGCCCGATAAAAGAGCGGAAGTCTGCAATACCGGTAAAGCCGATAGTAACACGATTCCCGGCATTCTTGCGCTGTGTTAAAAATGCCCGGCGTTTAGCGATTCCCTGATTCATAATAAAAAATTATATCATAGTTTGAGCATTTTTTATAGATAAAAAAGCAAATAATAAAAAAAATCCTGAAAATCAGATGTAAAAACTGGTTTTCAGGATTTTTTATTGATAAGTTATGTCAAGATTATGGAAAAACTTTAGTTCTGTTTACCGTTAACAGTAACAGTGGCTACAGTCGGAGCTTTTCCTGTTGGGATTGCAATTTCCTGACCTGTCCATCCATAAAGTGCAACACGAATTGTGATTGTTGCTCCCTTTGGAACTGTTACAGGTTTAGAAAGTTTGTATTCCTTTTTAGTTGAACGAATGGCGCGGGACTGGTCTTCAACCATAATACCTTCTTCTTTTCCAACTTTGTAAGTTACAACAGAAGCCATATTTCCTGTTCCGTGGTTACCGTAAGCAATTTTAAGATCTGTAATAGTAAGCTTCTGGTTTGCAGTAATTGGGAATTCAACCCATACTTTATCTTTGCCTGCAATTGGAGAACCGTAACCGGAAAGGGAAACGCTTCCTTTTGCAATATCAGATGTAATTTTTGAAGCATTGTGTTTCCAGGTTCCTGCACCTGAAGTTTTTGCTTTTCCAGCTTTTGCGATTTTTTCATCATCACAAGTACCTGCAAGAGAAGAACTTGAAGCAGGACTGTCTAACCATGTTGCAGAGAATGCACCGGCTTCTGGTTTAAGAATCTTTAATTCCATTTCACCATAAACAGCTTTTTCATCACGGCTTGTGGCACGAACTTTTACAGAACCATCTTTAGGAAGAACAGCTGCTATAAGAACACCGTTTTCGTCGATTGAAGCCATTTTTTCATCAGAAACAGACCATACTAAATCATCATTTGTTGGTTTTGCAGGATTAAGTGATGCAACCATCTGAATAGATTTGCGGCCTGAAACTTCATTAACACCGCTTTCTGTTTTTACCTGAATTGATTCAACAGGACGGAAAGTGAGGGCATCGTCAGTTTCTACAGTAATCTTTGTAATGTAAGATTTTGATGCAGCTTTAATAGTTACAGTGGCAGGTACTTCGTAAACAGCATAAGTTTTTTCATTGAACTTGTTTGTTGAACCGTTGTTAAGATCGTAAACAGCGGCACCCTGTTTTCCGCCCTGGATAGTACCGCTTCCTGCATAATAACCAGTAATAGTTACAAGACATTTTTCTGTAACATCAAGACTGATAGTAGCATTTGTTCCACCCTGATAGTGGGCTTTTGTACCTTCCTGTGCAAAACCGTCACATTTAAGGGCAGAAACATCACCTGATCCATCAAGAACATATTCTGTTTTTACAGATTCTTTTTCTCCTGGGAGAAGAGCTTTTGAAGAATCACCACTTACTTTCCAGCCTTTTTTTGCAGCAAGGGCAGCTGTATCAAAAATGTCAGCATCTTTCTTGAAGCGGCCTGCAGTCAAATCATAAGAGCGGTTAAGAATTGCATTGCGTCCGTTGTATTCGTTAGAAGCGTCTTTGTCGCTTAAAATATCTGAACGTCCATCTGCAGAAATTTTGAGGGAAGCTGCAGTAGCTTTATCCATTTTCCATCCGATAACATTCTGAGCAATACCTTCAACCATAAGAGGTTTTCCAGACCATACTGCAGGATTAATTCCGCTGGCTTTTACGTTTACAAAAGCAATCTGGTTAAGATATCCGCTTGTCCATGGAGTACGGCCAAAGAAAGTAACCTGATTTTTCTGACTGGAAACAGTAGAGTTGAAAACTACAAGACCTTTTCCAGCTTTTGAACCGATGTTCATGCGTGGGGCACCGATGTATGAAGTGTGGTTTGAAGCAGCAGGATCATAAACAGATACGATTTCACATTCTTCATAAAGAGCAACTTTTCCAGAAGATTCCATCCAGATAAAGTCTGTATCACCTTCGATGTAACATTTGTAGAACCAGGTTTTACCGGTTGTACGGAGAGTATCCTGATGTGATTTGAATGCACAGTTATATGCTGCAACCGTTCCAGTTCCATCAAATCCAAGAGTTTCGGCCTGACCATTTGAACCTGTTGCATTTGCACGGTCGTAAGTGTTGATCATAGTCAGGTTTTCAAGAATAAGGTTTCCGTTTCCTTCAAATTCAAAAAGACAGCGGTTTTTTTGAGCTGATCCGCCTCTGGTAAGGCGAAGAAGATCTCCGTTATTGTCTTTTGCAATTACAACATCTTTTCCATAGGCAGCTTTTGTATCACCTGAAAGAGTAATAGTAGCGTCACCTTTGTAGTAAAGAACTTCCTCGTAAGTTCCTTTTGGCAGTTTGATTGTGTATTCACCTTTTGAATTAATAAGTGAATCGAGAGCAGCCTGAATAGTTCCGAAAGTTGAAGTCTTTCCATCGGAACCTGTTACAGTAACTTTTGGCGCAGCTTTTGCACTGGCAGCAAAAAGAGCACTGGCACAAAGAATACCGGCAGTTAATTTCTTAAACATAAATTCCTCCATTTTAAGTTTCTTCTATTTTATATATAAATCGGATTAAAAAATAGGACAAATGTCGAGTTTTGAATTTTTTTTAGGGTGGCTTTTTGCTTCGCAAAAAACAGGCTATCCGGGGTTCCGCTATCGCTCCAGCCGCTTCCCTCGCTTCGCTCAGTCCAGTGGCCACCTTTGGTGCCCCTACTATCCTTGCCACGGTTTGTAAATAAAATACTCGAAATTGAACCTATAAGATAAAAAAATGTCTGAAAAAATCAAAATATTTTAATACTTTATACAAAATATTTAATAATATTAAAAAACTTTAGTATTACTTAATATTTAATGTCGTTTTATGTAAAAATAAGTATAATTTATATGAAAAACTTAAATTATTTATAAAATAAACCTAAAAAACTGGATATTAATAAAAAAAGCCTGGTTTTTCGCAAAAAACACAAAGTTTTTTTATGAGAACTTGTATATATAATCAAAAAAATCACTTTTATTATTTAGCATAGAAAAGGTTTCTGTCCGGGCGGACAGAAAATTTAAAAAATGATTTAGAAAATGGAGGATTTTCTATGAAAAAATTGATGAAAGCATGGGCTGTGCTCGCTGCTGCAGCTATGCTTGGAACTTCATTTATCAGCTGCGGAGGAGCAGATGATGATGGCGGCGGCAGTAAGCCTAGTGG
>JAEDGQ010000052.1 GCA_016297415.1 Treponema sp. | reverse complement strand
CCAGTGACTCTTATTTTACTGGTTTTATTTTGGGTAAGATTTTCATATGATTCACCACTTTTTTTTCGGTTAGATTTAACGTGATTCAATGCGACATCTTCACTAAAAATCTATTTTCCTTTATACTTTTTGACATGAACAACGGCGTTCATTCAATTTTCTGATATTACTGTCGGCAAATGGAATGAACGCCTTTTTTTTAGGAGTCTGAAAATGTACACAGAAGAAGAAGTAATGGACTATGTAAACGAAGAAGATGTTAAATTCATCCGCCTTGCTTTCTTTGATTTAGAAGGAAAACAGAAAAACGTTTCCATTATGGCAGGAGAATTACAGAAAGCCTTCAGCGAAGGCATTAGTTTTGATGCTTCCGCCGTAAAGGGTTTTCAAAGCCCAAATGCTTCTGACCTTTTCCTTCATCCGGATCCTGCAACTCTGGCTGTTCTTCCATGGCGCCCAAGTTCAGGAAAAGTTGTACGCATGTTCTGTGACATCCGCTACGCAGACGGTACTCCATACGAAAAAGATACCCGCTTTATGCTTAAAGAAGCCGTAAAAAAAGCCAAAGACGAATATGGTCTTGAATTTAAATTTGGCACAGAATTTGAATTCTACCTTTTCAAACTGGACGAAAACGGCAACCCTACAAAAATTCCGTTCGATAATGCAGGATATATGGATATTGCTCCTGAAGATAAGGGAGAAAACATCCGCCGGGAAATTGACTTCACTCTTGAACAGATGGGTATTACTCCTGAATACAGCCACCACGAAGAAGGTCCGGGACAGAACGAAATCGACTTCCGTGCCGCTACAGCAGAAATTGCCGCAGACCAGTCTTCTACTTTTAAATGGATTGTACGCACAAAGGCAGCAGCAAACGGCCTTTACGCAGATTTCAGTCCAAAACCTCTGCTTGATCAGCCTGGTAACGGAATGCACATCAGCATTTCCTGCAACAAACAGGAAAAAATGCCACAGGTTCTTGCCGGCATCTTAAACCGTATGGCAGAAATCACTTATTACCTTAATCCTTCAGAAAACTCATACGAAAGAATCGGAGAACACAAGGCTCCAAAGTTCATCTGCTGGGGAACACAGAACAGATCTTCTATCATCCGTGTTCCTGCAAAAAGAACATTCCAGAAAATTCAGATTCGTTCTTCAGATTCAAACTGTAATGTTTATCTTGCTTTTACCCTGCTTATTTACGCGGCTCTGGACGGAATTAAAAACAATCTTCAGCCTCCTGCACCAACTGAGCTTAATCTCTTTGACAGCACAGTTGCAAAAACCAGTGGCTTTGAAACAATTCCAGACACATTGACGGAAGCAAGATCTGCAGCAGCAAACAGCGATTTTGTAAAACAATACATTAAATTTTAGACCATATTCTTAGTGAATTAATATAGAACAATGACTTCAGAAACCCACAGCGTTCTCGTTGTAACTAAAGACATTAAAAATTCTACTCTCATAAGTGCCATGCTCATTCCGCCGCTTTTTGAAGTTACTCTTACAAGTGACTTTAACGAAGCCCGCAGACTTTGTGCAGAACGGGTTTATAACATTGTCATTGTGGATTTTGCTGACGGCGAAGGAACAGATTTTGCAGTTGATATTTCAGGTTACACAAGTACAATCCTGCTTCTCGCTCCAACACAGCATTTTGACCAGATCAGTTACAGAGTTGAGCCTTTCGGAATTCTTACAATTACTTCACCTTTTGACCAGTTTTATATCTACAATATGATTAAAATTGCCATTGCGGTTCAGTATAAAGTTCAGGTTCTTTCAAGCCAGACAACAAAGCTTAAAGAAAAAATGGAAGAAATCCGTCTTGTAAACAGGGCAAAAATGCTTTTGATGCAGAATAAATCAATGACAGAGCAGGAATCCCATCGCTATCTGGAAAAAACTGCTATGGATACCGGCCGCAAGCGAACAGCTGTTGCTGAAGAAATCATAAAAGAATTCAACTAAATCAGAGGATTTATAGAGGATTTATATGGAAACAATCGTTTACAATACAAAAGGCACCTGTGCCACCAGAATTACTTTTGAACGCCATGATGACAATACAATTCATAACATCCGCTTTGAAGGCGGCTGTAACGGAAACTTAAAGGCAGTTTCAAAACTCTGCGAAGGAATGACCGGAGAACAAATTGCTTCTAAACTTCTTGGAAACATCTGCGGCTCAAAAAATACAAGCTGCGCCGACCAGCTGGCAAGAGCGGTAACAGGCCAGTAAAAAAAAAACACCCGGGTTTTTATTTCTCTTCTTCCTTTCGTATTAATTCTTCAACTTCTTCCCGGTGGAGAGGCTGATTTTCAGTATAGGCTTTTCTATTCTGTTCAATTTCTTCAAAAGACCAGTTCCGGCCTTTATTCATACCAGGACATTCTCTGGCACATTCTTCCCAGCTTTCTTTTGACTCAACCATCCAGCTCCAGAAAGGCCATGTAGAACACTGCACAGGCCGTGCTTCATAACAGCTGCATCCTGAATTCCACAGAATACAATCGAAATTTTTCTGTTCCTTAAGGGCCAGAACCTGAGTTCCGTAGTAATAATCAGCCCAGCGGCAGTAATTCTCTGTAAACTCTTTAATGCTCATTTTTTTAAAAGCACATAAAGCATCCAGATCTCTTTTGCTTAAATAAACAAATCCTGGAGAATGACCGCAGCAGAAAGAGCATCGCTGACATTCAAAATTTAATCCTGTTTCTTTATAAAATGGTTCGACCATGACAAAGAATGTATCACAAAAACAAAAAAGGCGGTAGTAAAACCACCGCCTGTATCAATTCAAAACTGAATTATGCTTCTACGCGTTTTTCAACTTTGAATTTTTTAAGAATGATAAGAAGAACAGCAAGAGAAACAACTCCAAACAGGAAAGAAATAACTCCACTTAGAATCAGTCCCTGTCTGCTTGTTAAACCTGCAACGATATAAGTTACAAAAGAAATTCCAGCAACAGTCATTGCATAAGGAAGCTGAGTATTTACATGGTTAACATGATTACACTGAGCACCGGCACTTGCCATGATTGTTGTATCGCTGATTGGAGAACAGTGGTCACCACAAACAGCACCTGCCATACAAGCCGAAATAGAAATGATACGGATTGGATCAGATGAATCAGGGAAAGCTGCAATACAGATTGGAATAAGAATACCAAATGTACCCCATGAAGTTCCTGTAGAGAAAGCAAGGAAGATAGCAATTACAAAGATAATTGCAGGAAGGAACATACTTAATCCGGCAGCACTGCCTTTTACAAGACCAGCAACATATTCTTTTGCACCAAGACTGTCAGTCATACCTTTGAGAGTCCAGGCAAGAGTAAGGATTAAAATTGCAGGAACCATAGACTTGAAGCCTTCTGGCAGACAAGACATAAAGTCTTTGAAGCTTAAAACACCACGGAGCATGTAAACTA
Source organism: Treponema sp. (assembly GCA_016297415.1). GTDB lineage: Bacteria > Spirochaetota > Spirochaetia > Treponematales > Treponemataceae > Treponema_D. Next base: position 9,926 of record JAEDGQ010000052.1, on the reverse strand, counting down.
CAAATGTAATAATAACAGCAGCCAGAGCACCAAGAACAAGACCTACGGAAGCATCAGAGTTTGCAAATGCTTCAATGAAGTTCAGGTAAACAGGGTTAGCAACCATTTCTCCTTCAACTTCTCCCGGGATAAGCTTTGTAAAGAATCCGCCGGAATAAATCATGCCGATTACACACATAAGAATAAGAACAGCAACCGGAAGAATCAGATCAACAACACCGCCTTTTCCAGCATCAGTTTCTCCGCTGCCTTCTGTTGTTTCACTCATCATGCTTAAAGCCTTTTCGTATTTTGACATTTCACCAAATTCAAGGCGCATAAAAACAAGTGCAAACATCATGATGATTGTAAACAGAGCATAGAAGTTAAAAGGAATTGCCTTACAGAAAAGAGCGATACCGTTTTCACCTTCGTTTACAAAACCTGCAACTGCTGCAGCCCATGAAGAAATTGGAGCGATAATACAGATTGGAGCAGCTGTTGAATCAATAAGATAAGCAAGTTTTTCTTTAGAAACGCCATATTTGTCAGTTACTGGTTTCATTACAGAACCAACTGTAAGACAGTTAAAATAGTCATCAATAAAGATAAGAATACCAAGAATAATAGTAGCAACCTGTGCACCAACTTTATTTTTAATATGTTTTTTTGCCCAGTTACCAAAAGCAGCAGAACCGCCTGCTTTATTCATAAGGGCCACCATTGTTCCAAGAAGAACAAGGAAAACAAGAATACCTACGTTGTAGCTGTCCGAAAGCTGTGTTACAAAGCCGTCATTTACAACGTGATTAAAGAAACCGGTAAAAGAAAGTCCAGAATAGAACACACCACCCATGAGAATACCAACAAAAAGTGATGAGTAAACTTCTTTAGTAATCAATGCCAGAGCAATGGCAACGATTGCCGGTACAAGAGACCAGAAAGTTCCTTCCATAAATTAGAAAACTCCTTATGAAACACCGCGTTAGCGGCAGTGCAAGGAGGCACTGTATCTGCAGAATGATGATACAACGTAGCAGCATTCTGCAGTGATAAAAATTACAAGGATGTAATTTTTATCACACCTCCTTATAGTTTTAATAACGGGAATTTTATCACTCCAAAAATTAAATGGCAAATTTTTTCGTATAAAGTAAACTTAAAGTAAACATAAAGATAGCAGAAATTTCTGCCGATACTAAATTGAGGTTTACTATGAAGAAAACAATTCAGTCAATTATTGGTTTTTCGGCTCTTTTAATTCTTGCAGCATCCATTGCGTCTTGTAAAATTAATGATGTAACAACAGAAGACAAAGGCCCTCCAGCAGTTGTTTACGACGCCGAATCAAAATCTGCAACAATTTCTTTCCATTCATATGATGATATGAAATATGCAAATGTAATCCGCCTCAAATGCGGCGATAAAAACTTTTCAGGTTCAGTTTCAAAAGAAAACATTGGTCAGATTGTGCCTTCAAATATTAATAAACTGTCAGAAACATATCAGTTCAAAGACTCAAATCTTGAAGCAGGATATTTCTACAGATATCTCATCCGTTATTACACAGGCTCAAAATACATTTACACTAAATCAAACAAAAACTCCATTGAAGGCGAAACAACAGAAGCATTCATTTCTTCTGCAAACGTAGACCTTAATCATGTAAGAAATGATGCTGATCTGGTTTATTCACTTCAGCTGGATCCATTAGGTACAGACCTTATAGTACCAAAAAATTTTACAGAAGTTGATTTTATTATCAGTAATGGAGAAAAGACCCGTCCTTTCAAACTTGGAGATACAAAAGATGACAGCGGTACATGGAAACTTATTGCAGCATCCACACCTGCAGTAGATCTCCAGAAAATTCTCTCAAAAGAATTTCTCGATAACCTGACAACAATTGACGGTATTATTGCTATAAAAAAGGAAATCTTCCTGACTGGTGACCTTACATACACAAGTTATTACTGGTCACAGAAATTTGATGGTGCTTCCTTTACAGTAACTACATTCGATAAAGATGGAAATGCTGGAAACTACACAGATGCAAATGGTCTGCCACAGCCAGCAGATAAGGTTCTCAAGATTCCATCATTGAAAAATCCTGATAACCACTTCGATTTTTCAACACCAAATCTTTCCATTAAATAAAGCTTAGACCAGCTTATCTGTTAACAAGCATATCCACAACCTGATTAAGGCTTGCTTTTACAGGCTGAAGATCATCGTTGTGGAGAATTGCAATCTTGAATACGGCATCTTCCAGAAGACTGAAAATAATATCAGTAATTTCCTTCACACCGAATTTTTTGAATTCACCTTCTTTCTGACCGCGAATAATAATCAGGGCATAAAGATGATTAATACGGATAGTTCTGCGGCGAACTATTTCTTTAACATTAACGCCAGTTTGTTTCAGTCCGCTCAAATATGGAACAAGAACGTTAAAAAGATTTTTATTTGCACAGCAAACATCTACAGCAAGTTCAAGCACGCGGCGAAGACATTCTTCCGAAGTATAAGAGGGATTTTTGATTACTTCCATAAATTTAACTTCAAGATCAGATGAAGCCTGTTTAATGCTGAAGTTAAAAATCTCGTTTTTATTTTTAAAATAAATGTAAAGAGTTGTGCGTGTAATACCGCAGGCATTTGCAATTTTCTGGAAAGTTACATCTTCATAACCATCACGACAGAAAAGTTCCATTGATTTCTCAAGAATTTCTCTCTTGCGTTTATCATGTTCAACAACAACAGCCATTAATAATACTCCTTCTCCGGTTTATTGATTTTATTGCCGCGATTTGATTTTTTTTCTTCATAATTACGTTTTGAAAACTTATGACCGTCATTTCTACCTTCTTTACGGGCAGAAACAGCAGGATGCTTCTTTTCTTTTTCAGTGCCGTCATAAATATAGAAGGTAGTATCAAGATTTCCAGATTTTAAGCTTTTAAGAGTGCTGGCATAACGGCCAACGCTTTCCTGGAACTGTTTATGTGCAGTAATTACACCAATCTGCCAGCCCTTAAAGTCATCAAAAAGACTGCTCATGCCGGAATAAAGTTCAGCAGCCTGAGCTTCGTCTCCAAGGCGTTCACCGTATGGAGGATTACAGATAATAATTCCACTTTCATAAGGAGCTTCAATATCCTTAAAATCACTTACCTGAAAATCAGGGCGCCACAAATGTGCATCAACACCAATAGATTTTAAGGCACGGCCAGCCATAACACAGGCATGTTCAGCATTAACACGGGCGCGCTGTACGGCACCTGGATCAATATCAGTACCAGTTATGCGCACTTCAACATCAGTGCGGATTTTCGCTGCTTCTTCCCTGCGGATTTCAACAGCTCTGTTCTGGTTATAAATTGGAAGATTTTCCAGTGCAAAGCGGCGTCCAAGACCAGGAGCCACATTAAAAGCGTAAAGACTTGCTTCAATTGGTAAAGTTCCGGAACCGCAGAAAGGATCATGGAGAGGGATTTTCCGTCTCCACGTCATCATCTGCAGCATGGCAGCGGCAGTAGTTTCACGAAGAGGAGCCATACCGCCGTCAGTTCTGTAACCACGCTTATGAAGTGGAAGTCCCGAAAGATCCAGTAGAATAAGAGCTTCGTTGTTATCAAGGTAAACACGAACATCACTCTGCTCACCGCTTTCCGGAAGAGTAGACATATGCCACTTGTCACCCATTTTTTTATATATTGCCTTCTGAACCATTCCCTGTACAGAATGTTCAGAATTAAGATTTGATTTATAAGAACGAACTTTATCAACAACTACGCGGCTGTCTTTTTTAAGAAAATCCTGCCAGTTTACAGCATATACACCGTCAAAAAGCTGATCAAAGTCTTCAGCCTTATAGCGTGCCATTAAAAGATAAACACGGTCAGCAGTACGAAGACACAAATTTGCACGGAACAATGCATCATCATCACCTTCAAACAAAACTCGTCCAGGTGCATTGCCTGCAAGCTTATAACCAAGCTGCTTGATTTCGTTTCCTAGGATTTTTTCAGCGCCAACTGCGCACAGAGCCACTAAAGTGTTCATTACTGCCCCACAATATCATATTTACTTTGACATTTTAGCAAAAAATGTCATTTTTTAATAGTATCATAATAATAAATTAAAATAAGAACCTGATCCGGCTACTACGCCTTCGCTAACGCTCATCGTCCTCGCTGGTTTCGACAGGCTCAACCCGAGACGCTGCGGTCGACTGCGGGCTCCGTATCCGGGGTAGAGGTTATTTTTTATCTGTGGAGACTGAACAGGAGTGTTTATGCTTAAAATTAATCAGTTTTCAGATTAGTTTTTAAAAATTATAAATACACAAAAAAAATCCCCTGCACCGAAGAACAGGGGAATAATTCAATTCAACATTAATTACAGTGCACAGCCTCTAAAGTCATCCAGCGATTTGTAGCCCTTGCGTTTCATAAAGTCAGAAAGTCCTTTTACAATTTCTGTCATTGCAAGAGGGTTTCCGAATGTGGCAGTTCCAACTTCAACGGCAGCAGCTCCGGCCATAATAAATTCAACTGCATCCTGCCAGCAGCTGATTCCCCCAAGACCAACAACTGGAATGCGTTCATTTTCCGGCAGCTTGTTCATGGCAAGACAAAGATCATAAACCATACGCAGTGCAATTGGTTTAACTGCAGGGCCAGAGAATCCGGCACGAATATTTTCAAAAACAGGACGACCTGTTTCAATGTTAATTGAAGTTGCCTGGAAAGTATTTACAAGACTGATTGCATCAGCACCGGCTTCTTTTACAGCCATAGCAACACCAATCAGGTCAGGTGCATTTGGACTAAGCTTAACCATCAAAGGTTTTTTTGTAACTTCACGAACGGCCTTAACAACAGTTCCTGCAGCAGTACAGTCCATACCCCATGCCATACCGCCGGCCTTAACGTTTGGACAGCTGATGTTAAGTTCAATCATTGGAACTTCAGTTTTGTCCAGAAGCTTTGCACCTTCAACATAAGTTTCAAGAGTCGAACCAGAAAGGTTTGCTACAGTTCTGGCCTTGAACTTAAGCATTGAAGGAAGTTCATTTTCGATAAAGTGCTGGATTCCAGGGTTTTCAAGACCTATTGAATTAATAAGTCCGGCTGGTGTTTCAACAAGACGGATTCCAGGATTTCCAGGACGACATTCAAGAGTAAGACCTTTTGAACAGATACCCCCGAGACCGTTTACATCCATTACGCTGGCATATTCACTTCCATAACCAAAAGTTCCGCTGGCAGCAATTACAGGGTTTGCAAATTCAACGCCTGCAATTTTTACGCTTAAATCTGGAGACTGGTCACCAGAAAGAGGAGGACGGCGTTCCATTTTTGGAGAAGTAACAGGAGAATCAACTTTTGTAAAATCAAGAATTGCAGCATCAAATACAGGACCATCTTTACAGCAGCGCTTGTTTCCTTCTTTTGTTTTGATTGTACATCCAAGACAGGCACCAAGACCGCAGGCCATTCTGTTTTCCATGCTGAGCCAGCATTTAACACCGGCTTCCCGACACATTTTCTGAACGCAGGCCAGCATTGGTGTTGGACCACAGCAGTAAACAACGTCGTATTCCCTGATTTTTTCAGCATCAAGAGCAGCTGTAATCATACCTTTAATACCGACAGATCCATCATCTGTAGTAATTGTAAGCTTGTTAGGAAAAACGTAATCAAGTCCATAAGAACCGCTTTTGTAAGCAGCATAAAAATCATAAGACTTTTTAGGAAGAGTTGAAGCAAAACCTGCAACAGGAGCAACACCAACGCCACCGCCAATAATACAGATTTTTGCACCTTCTACAGGTACAGGCCAGCTGTTTCCCACAGGTCCTATAAGTTCAATATTGTCACCGCTTTCCAGCTTAATAAGTTCTTCAGTTCCTTTTCCCTTACGAAGAATTAAAAATTCCACATTAAGGTCATTTTCGCTGAGGCGCTTAAAACCGTAAACACTGACAGGACGGCCAAGCAGAAGACCAGATTTCTGTGAACGGAGCATGTAAAACTGTCCTGCAAGAGGAGCAGGTACACTCTGTCCGCCAACACTTTTAATATTAACCTTTAAGTACCATACACTTCCAAAAGGAATTGCACCGCTTACAGTAGAACATCCACTAACTTTACCAATAGCAAAAACCGGAAGAACTTCTCCGGAACAAGATTTAATTTCTGACATAATAGAACATTTTACAATATCTGCGTCAAAAATTTAATACTATTTTTTGTACAAAGGGCGTCCCCCTCACATTCGTTCGGGTCGGGCTTTGCAGGGTTCCGGCTTTCGCCTTCATTGTTTTGCTCTGGTGGTTTCGAGAACCTCAACCACCGCCGCAAAACAACGCTGCGCGCCCTTCCAATCCCTGACGCAAAGCGGCAGGGACGTGTGCAGAATGCACACATGTTAAATAAACGAGTTTTGGCGTTTTTTGCACAGCAAAAAATGCGAGCCTTTGCGAGCAAGCCAAAATCTCGCAGCGTGCCTGCACGCAAAAATCCCTGACGCAAAGTTTGTATCACAATGCAATCTTTTCTTGACTTACCACAAACTTCGCATTACAATGCAATCTTTTCTTGACTTACCATAAACTTCGCATTACAATGCAATCTATATGACAAATTTAGATGAAATTGCAAGACAATACGAACTTAACCTTCTCAAAAAGTTTAAAGACAAACAGCTCATAAAAGTCGTAACGGGAATCCGTCGATGCGGAAAGTCTACGCTTTTAGACCAGTTTAAAAAATTTCTTCTGGCAGAAGGTGTGGCCGAAAATCAGATTGTTCACATCAATTTTGAAGACTTTGAAAACCGTTCCCTTTTGAATCTTGAAAATTTTTTTGAATTTGTAAAATCCAAAATCATTCCTGAAAAAAAAATGTACCTGTTTTTCGATGAAATTCAGCAGGTGCAGGATTTTCAGAAAGTTGTAGACAGCTTCTATATAAAAGAAAATATCGACATATACATAACAGGTTCAAATTCAAGACTTTTGTCTGGAGAACTTGCAACTCTTTTAAGCGGCCGTTATATCGAAATCAAACTTCAGCCTTTCAGTTTTTCAGAATTCCTCAAGGCAACTGGCAAAAAAAATCTTCCGGCTGCATACAAAAATTACATTGAAACAAGTTCCTTTCCCTACACAGTCAGACTTAAAGATGAAGAATCTGTTCACACATACCTTGAAGGAATTTACAATTCAATTCTTGTAAAGGACATAATTTCACGAAAGAACATTTCAGATGTAAAAATTCTTCAGAGCATTACGGAATTCGTTTTTGACAACATTGGACTTGAAGTTTCATCAAAAAAAATTGCCGACACCTTAACATCATCCGGAAGAAAAATGGATTCCCGCACCGTGGAAAGCTACCTTTCAGCCCTTGCAGAAAGTTTTATCGTCTACAAAGCAAACCGCTACAACATAAAAGGAAAAGAACACCTTAAGCTTCTGGAAAAATACTATGTCTGTGACATTGGCCTGAGACGAGTCCTGCTTGGAAAAAAATCAATGGATGCAGGACACATTCTGGAAAACATCGTCTACCTGGAACTTTTAAGGCGAGGTTACAAGGTTTACATAGGAAAAATCGACGATGTAGAAGTAGATTTTGTAGCCATGAATCAGGACGGAAACCTTTATGTTCAGGTTTCAGCCACAGTCCGGGACGAAGCAACTTTAGAACGGGAATTAAAACCATTGAAACTCATAAAAGACAATTATCCAAAACTGCTTTTGACATTGGATGAGGATCCGGAACAGGATTTTAACGGAATCTTAAAAATGAATGCGTTGGAGTGGCTGGTGGAAAAGTAAGTGTTTTTTAATTTTTAGAACTTAGATAGATTCTTTCATAGTCTTTGCAAAAGAAACCAGGAGCTTCTGTTCCCTATCGGGAAGCTCCGAAAAGATTTTCATCAAAAGGCGAACATTTTTATCGGAGTCATGATTTGAAAAGCTGCTGTTGCCATCTTCTCCAGTAACAAGATATTCAACAGAAACCCCAAGAACCTTGGCCAGACGAACAGCAACTTCAGCAGAAGGCATGCAACTCTCAGAACCAACATAACTGTCAATGGCACGCTTTGTTATTCCGGCCCTGGCCGCAACTTCCTTATCCAAAAGACCACAAAATTCAATCTGTTCTCTGAGCCTATCCCCCAAAAGTCATGACTTTAAAATAACATTTATCTGATATTGGATTAGTTGTAATATCTGTATTTTGTGATATAATTATTTTTAGTAACAGTATTTAGTGATTTATAAATCTGATTTCACTATATTTTGTTGCTAAGGAGGTTCCTATGTCATTATTCAAACATTGTGCAAAATGTGGTCGCTCAATACGGCCAGAATCTCCAATTCCTTGCTCTAGAGAGTTCCCTGGTGGATTATGTTATGACTGCTATGAAAAACAAAGTTCGGTCATTAATAAAATTGGAAAAGTAGTTGGTGACAGTGCTGAAATTGCAGTTAAGTCCTTTGCATCAGAAACAGGCAGGTTACTTGCGCATAAAATCATAAAAAAATAATTTAGGAGGTTTATATGAGTATATTCAGTTCAAAGCTCAAGGATTTAGAATCATTAGATGATAGACGAGAATTCGAAATCGACGAAAATCGCGATACTTTTTTGACAACAAAGGAATACAATACCCTCAAGGAAGATTTAATTAAAAACCATCCTGATGATATTTTAGATGAAATTGAAGGTAGAAATGAATTAGGTATCCACCGAAGTCAAGCGCTAGACGATCTTTATAAAAGCATCAACTGAGATAATAAATTTGATAGGAGAAATATCAATGACTAAACAAGAGCAGGAAATATTTAATATAGGAAATTGTGGTTATTGTGGCAAAAAGCTACATCTCGTAAAGGATCCAGATGGACTTAAATTTTCTGATGGACGCCCAAATATGGTTCCTCAGCCTTATATTACATACGGAGATCGATTTTTTTGTAGTGAACAATGTAAGATACAATATAAAAAAGCACATGGCTGCTTTATAACAACAGCAGTCTGTAAAAACGATGGAAAACCTGATAATTGTAATGAACTCGAAACTTTACGCCACTTTAGGGATACATACATGAAAGAAAAACATCCAGAAGATGTTGAATTATATTATCAGATAGCCCCTGTGTTAGCGTCCGGCGAATTTAACCATTACGAGTCAGGAGAAAATCGCCAATTTTAGTCAGACGAAAATGACCAAAAATCCCATCTCACAATTCAAATTTTAATCGATTTCCTGAATGCTGTCAGTAACAGTTTGCACTTTTTTTGTAGTTAGGTTGAATGCTTCTCGCTTTTGTCCGCGGTGACTGGAACCTGAAAAATTGAAAATCATCACATCATCAAAGATTCGGTCCATTGCACATTTCAAAGTATCTTCTTCAGCAAAGCATTGTTTCCAGAACTTTGGTTGCTTGTTGCTGGTGAAAATTATGTTGAAGTTGCCTTCTTTGTTGTAGCGGCGGTCAATCATGTCGAAGAAAAGCCTTGTATTTTCTGTATCGAAATTACAATAACCGACTTCATCAATCACGAGGCAGGATGGCTTCACGAGAGAACTTATGACTCTGTTCTCACGGCCATATTTACGTGCTTCGGTAAACATGTCGTTCAGTTCCGTCATCTTGATGAAATAAGTCTTCAGCATTCTCCTGCAGCATTCATAACCAAATGCCATTGCAAGATGCGTTTTGCCGGTTCCTGCGGGTCCAATAAAAGCAAGATTTTTGTGAGCATAAAGTGGTGCCAGAGTTGTGATTCCCTTTAGCCTTTCAAGTCCCTTTCCCGAAAGTTCCGAAAAATCAAAGTTCTCGAAAGTCTTGGGATTTTTCATCGGGAGCCTTGAGCATTTTAAGAGAAAATTCACTGAGGCTTCCTCTTTTCTGGCTGCAAACT
>JAEDGQ010000149.1 GCA_016297415.1 Treponema sp. | reverse complement strand
GGTTCAATTTCGAGTATTTGATTTACAAACCGTGGCAAGGATTGTAAGGGCTGGCGAAGCCAGTTCCGAAGCGTAGCGAAGGAATGAAGCGATAGCGCAACCCTGAAAAGCCTGATTTTTGCGAAGCAAAAAGCCACCCTAAAAATAAAAATTCAAAACTCGACATTTGTCCTATTAATTTTACATTACCGCCCCAGCGGGCTGTAGACATAACACATGTTCCACACAATTTCTGAATTCAACAAGTCAACTCCACAGTCTGATGACATTACAATGCTTATGTTCTCCATAAATAAAGATAAAGCTGTGTTCTTGCGGCTAATTTTTCAGTTTTCGGAAGATTTCTGACTTCTTCACTGGTAAAACAGGCTGCTTTAATTTCTTCTACAGGAGAAGAACTTTTCTGAAAGTACCAGGTGAAATGTTTAAAATACTTGCCGTTTGAACCAAATTTTTACTATCTTCTATATTATAAAATGTAATTAATTATTAGGAGTTAAATAATATGGCACAGTATCAGTTTCAGACAGAAGTTAACCAGCTTCTCAAATTGATCATTCACTCAATGTATTCAAACAAAGACATTTTCCTTCGTGAAATTGTTTCTAACGCTTCAGATGCTCTGGATAAACTTAATTACCTCAGCGTTTCTGATGATGCTTACAAATCTGTTAAAAAAGATCCACGCATCGACATTTCTTTTAACGATGCAGCAAAAATCCTTACAGTTCAGGATTCCGGAATCGGTATGAATGAAGACGACCTGAACAACAACCTGGGTACAATTGCCCGCTCTGGAACTAAAGCCTTTATTGAAAAAATGGCTGAAGAAAAAGCTTCCGGAGACTCAAACTTAATCGGCCAGTTTGGTGTTGGTTTTTACTCGGCATTCATGGCTGCAAAACAGATCAATGTTTACACACGCAAGGCCGGAGAATCAAAAATCTTCAAATGGTCTTCTGACGGTACAAATTCATACACAATCGAAGAAGTAGCTGCTGACAGTGATGCTGCTAAAAAATACGGTTTTGACAACCCGGAAAACCATGGTACCGTAATCGAAATCATTCTTAACGACGAAAGCAAAGATTACGCTTCAAGATGGAAGATTGAAGAACTTATCAAGCGTTACTCTGACCACATCGCCTTCCCGATTATGCTTCACTACACTCAGAATAAATATGACGACAAGGGAAACATTACAGGCAGCGAAGACAAAATCGATCAGATAAACTCAGCTTCTGCCCTCTGGAAACGTTCTAAGAGCGAACTTAAAAAAGAAGATTACGATAACTTCTACAAAGCTATCAGCCACGACGGACAGGACCCTCTGCACTATGTTCACACACACGCAGAAGGAACTCAGGAATACACAACTCTGTTCTACGTTCCTTCTCAGGCTCCTTTCGACATGTACAATGCCGACTATCAGAGCGGAGTTAAACTTTATGTAAAACGGGTATTCATTACAGACGATGACCGTGAACTTTTACCAAGCTACCTTCGTTTTGTTCGGGGTATTATTGACTCAGAAGATTTACCACTTAATGTAAGCCGTGAAATCCTTCAGCAGAACAGAATTCTTGATAACATTAAATCTGCTTCTGTTAAAAAATTGCTCAGTGAATTTAAGAAAATGGGCGAAGCTTGTGATAAGGCACGCAAAACTGAAGAAGACAAACGTTCAGACGAAGAAAAAGCAGCAATTACAAAATGGAATACTTTTGTAGAAAACTTTAACCGCCCTCTTAAAGAAGGCCTCTACGCAGATTACGCAAACCGCGAAGAACTCAGCGAAATCGTACGCTTCAAGTCTACAGACGACTCTGGAAACGGAGACGGCAAATGGACAAGTTTTGCAGATTATGTTCAGCGTATGAAGCCTGAACAGAAGGCAATTTACTACATCACAGGAAATAACGAAAAGAACCTCCGTGCTTCTCCACTTCTTGAAGCATACAAGAACAAGGGCTTTGAAGTTCTCATTATGGCAGACGACATTGACGATGTTGTAATTCCAAGCCTTATGAAATACAAAGACTTTGAACTTAAAGGTGTAAACCGCGCCGGCAGCGATGATGAACTTGGAATCGACAAGGAAGCTGCAGCTAAAAAAGAAGAAGCATTCAAGCCTGTTCAGGAAAAGCTTAAGAAAGCTCTTGGAGACCGGGTAAAGGATGTTGTTCTTTCAAAGCGCTTAAGCGACAGCCCTTCTTGTATCGTTGTAGACGAAAACGATCCTGGAATCCAGATGGAACGCATGATGCGTGCAATGGGTCAGGCAGTTCCTGGAGTTAAACCAATTCTTGAAATCAACGCTGACCATGCAATCGTTAAAACTCTCGAAACAAGTTCTGACGAAGCATATATCGCTAATGTTGCAGAAGTTCTTCTGGATCAGGCTCTGCTTTCAAGCGGAGCAGAACTTTCAAGTCCAAGTGATTTTATAAAATCCATGAATGCACTGATTGCAAAATAGAGTAAAAATGCCGGTGGTTGAGACTTTCCAAACCACCGGTTTTTTTTTGCGTACAATAAGGGCGTTCCCCTTTGCCATACAGCAAAGGGTCGGGCTCTTGCTGCAAGTCCTCGCTACGCTGTGGTCTTTCCGCAACGATCCCTAACGCAGTCACTCTACACAAATCAATTTTTTAGAAGTAAAATGATTATGGAGGCAACAAAATGATTTATCCATATTTAACTTTGGCAGATGGTACAGAAATTGTTCATACTCATC
>JAEDGQ010000148.1 GCA_016297415.1 Treponema sp. | reverse complement strand
ATAAGTTTGCATTACGGTGGTTGAGTTTATCGAAACCACCGCAAGTTGAACTTTTTGGACAGCCCCTTTTATTATTTATACAATCATCAGTTTTTTTAGTTTTCTAATAATATCAGTAGTATTTAATTCTTAAAATTACTTCCAAGGGAAAAGGAAAGAAGCCAGTTTTCTTGGACCTAAACTTTCTTTATCTTCCTCAAGAAGTTCATCCCAGGGAATATTTCTTCTTTTTTCGATGTCGTTAAAAGCATCATTTTCTTCAAGCCAGTCATATTTATACAGTCTTAGTCTAAGGGCATTAGTAGTAGAAACTGTAATTCCATTAATTCCTGGAACAAGACCGAATGTTACAACTGTAAGTAACAGAAGAATAATATTATGAAAGAATATTCCAATGGTAAACATTGCATTATCAAAGAACAGGATAAAACACTTTTTAAGGCACTTAAACATACCGTTTTCTTCCTGGAGATAATAGAGAGGAACAAACCATTGAAGGGCAGCAGCAGTAACAAAAGCACACCAGCCAAGAAGGGCTGCAATCAGAAGGCCTGTTATGCTTCCACTTTCAAAATACATGGCAATATAAACCTTAAAAGTTTCTCTCATTACCATAAAGAAAATTGCAATAAACGAACCAAAAACAAAGCCGTTAAACCAGGTAGTCTTTAATGAAGTAAAGAAAATCTTAATTCCTGGAATTGCAAAATCTGCTATTTTTCTTGCATTAATCCCCCAGGCAAAGATAAGGGACATAATAAATCCACAGGCTGCTACAACAGCACCTGCACCTGCCAGAAGATTATAATTAAAAACATAGGAAACTCCCAGTCCGGTTATAACCATAATTGAAACAAGCAGAATATTCGAAACAAACAGAGGAAAGAAATTATCCCAGATATCACAAAAGTTCTTTTTTAAGAAAAATCCAACCATTAGAACAACCCCGAAATAACGCCGTCATCATCAACATCGATATTAACAGCTGCAGGAATCTTTGGCAGTCCAGGCATAGTCATAATATCACCTGCCAGGATTACAACAAAACCTGCGCCACTGTAAAGCTGACAATCTCTAACCGGGAAAACATATCCGTTTGGAGCTCCGATAAGCTTTGGATCATGACTGATTGCGTTTTGTGTTTTAGCAATACAAACAGGAAGCTCTTTGTATCCAAGTTCTTCATATTCACGAAGTTTTTTAAGTACATTTGCAGGAAATTCAACTGAACCTGCACGGTAAATTTCCTTAGCTATAACCCGTACCTTATCTGCCAGAGAAAGATGTGATTCATAAAGATAATGGAACTTAGCTTCTCCGCTGTCGGCAATTGAGGCAACAACCTGTGCAAGTTCTTTCATTCCTTCACCGCCTTTACCCCAGCCTTCACAAATTACAGCTTTACTTCCCTTTAATTCACAAAGTTTCTGGAGAAGCTGGATTTCTTCAGCAGTATCTGTAACAAATTTATTGATTGCAACTACAGATGGAACACCAAACTTAGAAATATTTTCCATGTGAACAGCAAGGTTTTCGAATCCTTTTTCAAGGGCGACCATACTTGGAGTTGAAAGATCAGCCTTGGCCATTCCACCGTGCATTTTTAAGGCACGAACAGTAGCAACAATTACAACAACATCAGGAGCAATACCGGCAACACGGCATTTAATATCCATAAACTTTTCAGCACCAAGATCAGCTGCAAAACCGGCTTCAGTAACTACATAATCACCTGTAGCCATAGCTGAAATTGTGGCATTTATAGAGTTTGTACCCTGCGCAATATTTGCAAAAGGTCCCCCATGAATAAATACAGGATTTTTTTCAAGAGTCTGAACAAGATTTGGACGGATTGCATCTTTTAAGAGAGCCGCAATAGCCCCTGTACATTTTAATTCACCGAATTTTACAGTACGTCTGTCGAAAGTCTGACAAATTGTAATGTTGTCAATTCTTCTTTTTAAGTCTGAAATGGAATCAGAAAGACAGATAATAGCCATTAATTCTGAAGCAACGGCAATTGTAAAATGATCTTCCCGTGGATTTCCGTCCATGCGTCCGCCAAAACCAATTGCAATATTACGAAGTGAACGGTCATTAAGATCAAGGCAGCGTTTCCAGACAATTGTACGACTGTCCAGACGAAGAGGATTTCCCTGCTGAATATGATTATCAATGAGGGCTGCTATAAGGTTATTTGCAATAGAAATGGCGTGGATATCACCTGTAAAGTGAAGGTTAATATCTTCCATAGGAACAACCTGTGCATAACCACCGCCACAGGCTCCGCCTTTTACACCAAAACATGGACCAAGAGAAGGTTCACGGAGAGCAATGACTGCTTTTTTACCGATGGCATTAAGACCGTCACCAAGACCAATGCTTACAGTAGATTTACCTTCCCCTGCAGGAGTTGGTGTTACAGCAGTTGTAAGAATGAGTTTTGCACGGTTCTTTGGATCCTGAACTTTCTTTTGAAATTTACGAAGTTCAGCCATGGTAATCTTGGCTTTATATTTTCCATACAAATCAAGTCCAGATTCCTCAATACCAATTTTTTTAGCAACCTCTGTAATAGGCATCATCTGGTTCTTCTGAGCAATTTCAATATCAGTCAGCATGATTTACGCTCCGTTGTATAAAGTGCTTATATTATAAAGAATTGTAAATGTTAATGGAATAGAGGACTAGGGCAAACGCATTATAATATATTCCCTGCTAAAAATGGCTTCCAGTCGTG
>JAEDGQ010000147.1 GCA_016297415.1 Treponema sp. | reverse complement strand
CCTCATTCCTCCGCTATGCTACGGAACTGCCCTGCGGGCAGGTGCTCCAATCCCTAGCCCTAAAAACACCGTATGTTTTGGGAGAAAACTCGGCGTGATTTTTTATATTATAACTCCCATTTCTATAAGTGATTCTTCCCCAACAGCCCATAAAGTGTGAAAAGTTTAATATCGCAGGTTCCATTGAATCAGCGCAGTACGCGGAGTGAAGCGACCCATACGCCGCCCATCCAAATTTTTTATAAAGTCACCTGTTTTGAAGTGGCTTTTTTTTAGAAAACTGATTCAACTGCTTCTGCAATTGACAGAAGATTCAGAGGCTTTTTAAAGAAAAAGTTAACACCAAGATTTCTAACTCTTTCTTCCACATCATTATCTTCCAGCGCTGTAACAACTGCGATTACAGGTTTACCGAAGGATTCCTGTGTTTTAATTTTTTCACACAAACTGAAGCCGTTTACACCAGGAAGGTCCAGATCTAGAATTAAAAATCCAGGCTTTTTTTCAGACATAAGAACACCGGCTTCAAAACCGTCGTAAGCCTGCAAAATCTCAAGTCCGGAATCTGACAGTCTTTTTTTCAAGAATGCTGAAATAACAGAGTTAAGACCTTTATCATCATCTACAATCAGAATTGACCGTTCAAGATTTTTGTTTTTTGTACACTGACTGGCAAGTTCTTCAGGAATTCTCATATCCCTGTCTTTCATAAACTGAACAAGATCATCAGGATAAACTCTGTACTGCCCTCCTGGAGTTGTAAAGGCTTTTAAATGTCCGCCTTTTATCCAGTTAATTGCAGTCTGGTTTACAACACCGCATATATGTGCAACTTCAAGGGCAGAAAATACTGCACTTTTGTCTGATTTTTTAGCCATAAATCAACAATCTCCACTCAGTTTTCACTCTGAGATTCTCTTACTTCATTAATCATTTTATACGAAAAACCTGAATCTATCATAAATTTAAGTAATTTTTCTTCTGTTTTTCCGTTTCTTACTGCTTTTTCCAGTGCTTTTCTGCACAAGTCAATTTCTTCATATTGAGAAAAAAAATCATTAAGCACTTCTTTAGCCACAGAGGACTTTATTCCCTTTGCACAAAGTTCAGAAAGAAGTCTTGTTCTCCCCTGAGGTTTTAAGGATGTATGACTTCTTACCCAGCTGAAGGCAAACCTTTTGTCACTTAAAAGACCTCTGTTTTCAAGATAATCCAGGGCTTTTTTTACATACAGCCTGTCATGTCCCCTGTTTAAAAGTTTAGACTCAAGTCCTGCACGACATTGTTCACATCTGGCCAGAAATTCTTCTGCTTTACGTTCTGCAGCGAAGCAAAGTCCCGCATTAACAATATCCTCTTCTTTTTCTGCATCAAAAACTTTTTCTGGAGCAATTTCTTCTGGTTCTGTTAATTCCAGATACCCAAGTCTGATATAAAAAACAGGACCTTCAAGTGTTGAAATCTGTAATACATCAGAGTTTTCGTTAGTTTTTAATGCTGAAACAGTCATATATAAATAATAGTTAAAAATTAAATAAAAAACAAAATGAATTTTTATTCGGGCATAAAAAAAACCGGCATTTCTGCCGGCTTTCGTTCCGGCCAGAAAACTGACCGGTAAAAATCTGGAACAAGTCCAGTTGCAAACTAACGCTTAGAGAACTGGAAGCGGCGGCGTGCACCACGCTGACCATACTTCTTACGTTCAACCATGCGGCTGTCACGTGTAAGATATCCGTTAGCTTTGAGTGATGTACGTGCATCAGGATCTACCTGAAGAAGAGCACGTGAAAGTCCGTGAAGACAAGCTTCAGCCTGACCATTAAGACCACCACCTGTAACGTTGATAAGAATGTCAAATTTGTTTTCGTTGCTTGTAACGAGAAGTGGCTGGTGTACAACACGTACCTGTTCTTCTGATCTGAAGTATTCAGCAACATCTTTTCCATTTACAACGATTTTTCCGCTACCATCACGAAGGAATACACGTGCTGTAGCTGTCTTTCTTCTACCTGTACCAATAGCAATATTCTTTACCATCATAGACTCCTAATTACACTTCAAGTGGCTGTGGATTCTGAGCCTTCTGTGGGTATTCAGAACCGGCATAGATTTTTACATTGTCCATGAGCTTGCGTCCGAGACGGCCGTTTGGCAACATACCAGCGAGTGTACGAGTAAGTGGTTCAGTTGGTTTTCTTTCAATGAGTTTGTTGAAAGAGAATGACTTAAGACCGCCTACATAACCTGTGTAGTGGCGATAAAGCATATCGTCTGCTTTGTTTCCAGTAACTGCTACTTTGTCAGCATTGATGATGATAACATAGTCACCCATTTCCTGGTTTGGTGTGTAAGAAGCCTTGTTCTTACCACGGAGAACAGCTGCTGCTTTTGCGCAAACGCGACCCATTGGTTTTCCTGCTGCGTCAATAACGTACCAGTTGCGTTTCTGTTCGTAGTCTTTAACGAATAAAGTTTTCATTTGTATATACCTTGTACTAAAAAGTCTCTGTGTGCAATTTTTGTTTTGCATCGCCAAAAATTACACATCCACAGATATTGAAGCTTATCTGCGCATATACGGGGACATTTAATATAAATTTTTATTCAATTTTGGTCAATAAAGAAAGCCTGAATTCAGCAAACGCATTATAATATATTCCCTGCTAAAAATGGCTTCCAGTCGTGAAAGCGTCTTGCAGAACCGCATGCTAGCATGCTACACGCGTTTTGTGCTTGTAACTATATACGTTTGC
>JAEDGQ010000146.1 GCA_016297415.1 Treponema sp. | reverse complement strand
GGGATTGGAAGGGCGGCGCAGCCGTTGGTAAGCGGAGCGTCCAATGGAGCGATAGCGGAACCCTGGAAAGCCCGACGGCGGCTTGCCGCCGGAACGCCCGAAACATTAAAACAATAGAATAAAACCTTAGATTGTGATATAATATTTGCCATCATTATTTATATCCGCCTTTGACGCGCCAGTTAAGGGTAGAAGGAGTTAAAAAGATATGGCAAAAAATGAAAAAGTTGTGGCTGATCCACACGCATGTACACTGGACAAAATTATTTCTCTCTGCAAGAGACGGGGTTTTGTTTATCAGGCTTCAGAAATTTATGGTGGACAGGCTGGTGCCTGGGACTATGGTCCTTTAGGTGTTGAATTCAAACGCAATATTCAGAACGAATGGTGGCACTACATGACTCAGCTTCACGATGATGTAGTTGGGCTTGATTCTGCTATTTTCCAGCATCACACAACATGGGAAGCTTCTGGTCACGTTGGACACTTCTCTGATCCAATGATCGACTGTAAAAACCCGAAATGTAATGCTCGTCACCGCGCAGACAAAATGATCGAAGAGTACGTTGCTGCTAATCCTGACAAAGCTCCAGGAAAGCCTGTAGATACAATGTCACACGAAGAAATGGAAGCTTACATTAAAGAAAACATTGTTTGTCCAAACTGTCACGATGAAGCTAAAAACTATACTGAAGTTCGTGAATTTAACCTTATGTTCAAGACATATCAGGGGGCTGTAGCTGATGATGCTCACCTTATTTATCTCCGTCCTGAAACATGTCAGGGTATTTTTACAGACTTTAAGAGCATTGTTCAGTCTAACCGCATGAAGGTTCCTTTCGGTGTTGCTCAGGTTGGTAAATCTTTCCGCAACGAACTTATCTTTAAAAACTTCATTTTCCGTACTTGTGAATTTGAACAGATGGAAATGGAATATTTCTGTAAGCCAGGTACAGAAGACGAAACTTTTGAACGCTGGAGAAAGGACCGCTGGGCATTCTACCTTAAATACGGTATTCCGGAATCACAGCTTAAATGGCACCACCATGACAAACTTGCTCATTATGCAAAGGATGCCTACGACATCACTTACAACTTCCCGATCGGCTTTGAAGAAATCGAAGGTATTCACTCACGCACAGACTTTGACTTGTCTCAGCACCAGGAATACTCTAAGAAAGATATGTCTTACATTGATCAGGAAGACGGAAACAAGAGATACATTCCATATGTTATTGAAACTTCTGCCGGTCTTAACCGCAACTTCCTTATGTTCCTTTGTGAAGCTTATGAAGAACAGAATGTTGGAACAGACGGTCAGGAAGACTATCGTACAGTTCTCCACCTGGATCCACGCCTTGCACCAATCACAGTTGCAGTTCTTCCTCTTATGAAGAAAGACGGACTTGCTGAAAAAGCTAAGGAAATTCAGCACCTTCTTAAGGAAGACTTTGTTACTGACTATGATACTTCTGGTACAGTTGGTAAGCGTTACCGCCGTCAGGATGAAGTTGGTACTCCATTCTGTGTTACTGTTGACTACGATACAATTACAGAAAAGAAAGAAGATGGTTCTGCAAATGAACTCTTCAATACTGTAACAGTTCGTTTCCGTGATTCAATGGAACAGGAACGGGTAAATCTTGATGACCTTGTTTTCTTTATTCAGAAAGCAATCAAGAATTACAAACCAGTACAGAAATAGTTTTTAGAGGGGCTCCTGCCCCTCGCTCCAGACACGAGTCGCTGTGCCGGGAATCAGAGTAAACTCTAATCCCCGGCTCCGCTTTGTCCTGTCTTCCGCTACCCCCTCTCCTGGGGAGGCCCCCAAACCTCCTTGCTTTTTTTTAATGGTGTTAATGTATGGATTATGTAGCCCTTGGAAAATCTAATCTTCTCGTAAGCAGAACAGCTCTCGGAGCAATGGCTCTTGCAAATGTCGATGACGATGACGAAGCTGCCAGAATCATTAACGCCGCATACGAAGGGGGAGTAAACTTTTTTGATACTGCACGATGCAGTCCAGAAAGTGAACGCCGTCTTGGTAATGCCTTTCACGGTTCAATCCGCAAAGACATTTATGTAGCCACAAAGACACGGGCCCGTACGGCAGACGAAATGGCTGTTGATGTTGCCCGAAGTCTTGCTGCCTTAAAGACAGACTACATTGATTTGTATCAGCTTGATAATCCTGAAAATCTTCCTTTGCCTGGTGCAGAAGACGGCATTGTAGAAAAACTTTTAAGCTTAAAAGAAGCCGGTGTCATCCATCATTTTGGAATCTGTACTGAAAGTTTTGAAGTTGCCAGAGACATGCTTAATTCTGATATACCATGGGAAACTTTACAGTTTCCATTTCATCTGCTCTGTTCAGAAGAAATTCGGGAACTTGTGTTTGACTGCCGGGAAAAAGATGTTGGTTTTATTGCCATGCGTCCTCTTTGTGGTGGTATTATTACAGATATACCTCTGGCTCTGGGATTTTTCAGTCAGTATGATTATGCAGTACCTGTATGGGGTGCCCATAATCAGGAAGAACTTCAGCAGATTCTCTATTTTACGGAAAATCCACCTGTTATTGATGACAAATTTAATGAAGAAATTGAAAATCAGAGATTGTTCTTTAACTAAAATAGGCAGTTAAGATATATAAAAAAAGGGGCTGTCCAATAAGTTTGCATTACGGTGGTTGAGTTTATCGAAACCACCATATTTAGTGTAGCAGTCATTTCGATGAGTGGTTCCTGAGTCCTTCGACAGG
The DNA here is from genome assembly GCA_016297415.1 of Treponema sp. Taxonomy (GTDB): domain Bacteria; phylum Spirochaetota; class Spirochaetia; order Treponematales; family Treponemataceae; genus Treponema_D. The sequence goes on along the minus strand of JAEDGQ010000146.1, from coordinate 44 downwards.
CTCAGGAACCACCTGTCGAAGGACTCAATGAGCGCTACACTCAT
>JAEDGQ010000145.1 GCA_016297415.1 Treponema sp. | reverse complement strand
TCACGACTGGAAGCCATTTTTAGCAGGGAATATATTATAATGCGTTTGCCCTGATACAGCTTAAAAAGATGATTTTTTTCCATATATTGGTTATTATATAAACAGTTATGAAAATTACACCCGATTACACAGTTTTATACAATGACGAACATATTGTAGTTCTCAACAAGCGTTCAGGTCTTCTTATTGCTGCTGACCGTTACGACGAAGACGCACCTCGCCTGGACCTGGCAGCCGAAAAAGAATTCGGCAAACTTTATGCAGTACACAGAATCGACAAAGACACTTCCGGCTGTGTTATTTATGCAAAAACACCAGAAGCACACCGTTCCCTTTCAATGCAGTTTGAAAACAGAGAAGTTCAGAAAATCTATCACTGTCTTTGCAACGGCCGTCCTCTCTGGGAAGAAACAACAATTAATACAAAGCTTCTTCCAGACGGAGATATCCGCCACAGAACAACAGTAAATGCCCGCTTTGGAAAACCTTCAGTTACAGATTTCCGCCTCATAGGAGTCTGCGAGCCATACAGCTGGATTGAAGCAAAACCTCACACAGGCCGCACACATCAGATTCGTGCCCATCTTCAGTCAATCGGACTCTGTATTGTCTGCGATCCTCTCTACTCAGGAAATCAAAAACCTGTCCGCCTTAGCGACATTAAAAAACGCTGGAATGGTGACACAGAAACAGAGCGTCCTCTTTTAAATCGTCTTGCCCTTCATGCCTGGAGCCTTACAGTTACACATCCGGCAACAGGTGAACCCATTACATTTAAAGCTCCATACCAGAAAGACATGGAAGCAACACGGAGACAGCTTGCAAGTATTTTTAATGTAGATCCTCTGAAAGAGAATTCAGAAGAATAAACAAAGGGCGTTCCGGCACCTCCGGTGCCGTCGGGTGCTCCGTGGCTCCGCTGCCGCTCCGACCCGCTGGCGCGGTTTGCTTACGCACCACTCCGCCCCCTAACGCTTTTACAGGTAGAAACTATGAAAAAAAGAATAATCACAGCTTTAATACTGAGCCTTACCTGTTCTGCCTTTGCAGGAATTACATTCCAGCAGGACCAACAGGGTTATCAGGCAGAAAAATTCCTTTCAGTTAATCCTGTTTTCGGGTTCAAAAACGGCACTCTGGGAGAATATGTTTTTCTTACAGATCCTGCAAAAGCCAGCGACACAGGCAAAGTTACTGACGATAAATTAAGCTATCTGGAATGGCAGATTAAAAACGAATTCTACGCAGGACTTAACATTGACGCTTCCTTCAAAAAAATCTATGTGGGGGCAAGCCTTAATCTGGGATTCCCTGGAAAAAGCGGCAAGGTGTTTGACTCAGACTGGCTTAACATTCAGAAAGAAGATGGAAACGGAATAATTACAGCAACAAAAGAACAGCAGTCCTGGAAAACTAATTTTTCAAAACACGATAATCAGCTTGATTACGACTTTTTTACACATATTAAAGCCGGCTACACTTTTGAACCTTTATCTTTCTTTAAGATTGTTCCTTCCGCAGGTCTTTCTTATTCCCGCATAAAATTTACTGCAAAAGACGGTCCTTACTGGTACGGTGAATTTAAAGACACCTGCTACGAAAAATATACAACTGCCACAAAATCTGTGACTGGAAACGGTATAGCCCTGGAGTACCAGCGGGAACAGACAGCCATGCTTCTGGGTGTAAACTTCCTTTTCAATACACCTTTTAAAACAGTTTTTAATCTGGGTATTAACTCCTATCCTTTTGTTTATACATTTAACAAAGATAATCACCACGGAACAAATGTTACCTATGTAGATATCTGTTCAGATTTCTTTCCTATGTGGAACTTCAGTCTGGATGTTTCTTACCAGGTTACAACCCATATCTCCGTAAATCTCTGGGGCTCCTACACAATGCTCAACCTTATTCGGGGGAATGCCTACGAAAGTCAGCTTAACGGAAATTCCTATACCCGTCAGACAGGTGTTAAAGGCGGTGCAGACAGCAATTCCTTTGAAATTTCCCTGGGGGCAAAATACTGCCTCTGGTAATTTTTCGAATTTTTATTTGTGTGATATAATTTTAAAATCAAATCAGGACAAATATTCCTTTTTTTAGTCCATTCGGAGGTACTACATGAAAAAAATTATTACAATCAGCCGCGAATATGGCTCTGGCGGACGTTTAATCGGAAAACTTGTTGCAGATAAACTAGGCTATGCCTTTTACGACAAAGAAATCATCGATATGGCTGCTCAGGAAAGCGGTCTTTCTCCAGACTTCATTAAGAAAACAGAACAGAATCTTTCTTCAGGATTTTTGTACAATCTTCTTCTCGGTTCAAGCTGGTCGGGAGCAGCAAGCACTCAGGGTCAGATGTCCGGTGCAGGTCAGATTCTTCCACTGGCAGATCAGGTATTTAATGCAGAACGCAAGACTATTCTTAATCTGGCAAAAAAAGGCAACTGTGTAATCGTAGGCCGCTGTGCAGACTACATTCTTTCTACAAGTGACGAAATCGACCAGAAAGATCTTTTCAATGTTTTTATCTACGGCGACATTGATGAAAAACTTAAAAGAATCGAGGAACTTTACAAAGAAACAGAAAGTGCAGCTAAAAAAACAATCCTTCAGATTGATAAACGCCGCGCAAATCATTACAACACTTTTACAGAAAATACCTGGGGAGACCGTAAGAACTACGATCTTATGATTAACAGCTCCACAGCAGGTATAGATACAACAGCTGTAATAATTACAGAAATTGTAAAAAACTCATAACCCCCCGGATTATTGCAGGGTTTGTTCCCCCAATACCGTCTG
>JAEDGQ010000051.1 GCA_016297415.1 Treponema sp. | reverse complement strand
CACTCCTTTGCGCCATTTTTCAATACAAAATCAGTTATAATGCGTTTGCCCTGAATCCATTTTACAATCTGTTTGCAATAATTAAATTACTTGTTATATAATTAAGGAATGTATTCAAGAGATTTGCAGGAAGTTCCCGCGTCCCTTATTCAAGGCAGTAAACCAGTTTTAGGTACCTTTAATGGTCCTGTTAAAAGTCTTGATATTCGCGGATTAAGAGCTCCTTTTGGCGGAGTTCCACTTCCTTCCTTTGTTACTAATTTTCGCATTAAAAGTACACTGAGTTTCAGTTTTAATACCGGTGATTATTTTTGTTCCATTATCTTTTATGACGGCAAAGCTTTTGGTCTTGCTGAAATTGATTTATGGAACAATTCTACCGGCCGTAAATATGTTTATAAGTCTTTAATGGGGCCACGCAGAAGATTCATTCCCCACAATCTGGAACAGGGTTTTTGCGCCAGCTTTAATTCAAGACGATATATCAGAATCAGCTGGGATCACGCCAGAGACAGATTTTCTGTAATCTTCAATATTAAAGGCGACTCTGTACGACCTTCAATTCAGGCTGCCCTTACCGGTCATCTTAATGATTCCAGAACTGCAGAAATAACTCAGTGTATTCCAATTATTTCGAAACGCCGCTGTGCAGCTTCTTACTTTGCAACTCCTGTAATGAAAGGAACTCTTTCTATTACTCCTTCTAAAAAAGGTGAAACAATTTCTGAAAATGTAGAAAACGCCAGTTCAATATTCTTTATTAACCGTGCATACCACAGCTACATCCAGAAAAGCCAGCTTATTTACGGAACAGGTATGGTTGATGGAAAACATGTTTCTTTCATCATTGAAAACTCTCCTGAACAGATTCCTGACCCTGAAGTATGTAACAGAAACCTTCTGATAGTTGACGGACAATGTACTCCTCTTCCGCCTGTTAAAATGACTCAACCCTTCGGTCTGGATGAAAAATGGATTATTCAGGATTACGACAACATGGTTGATTTAACATGGCAGCCTGTTGCCATGCACACAAGAAATTTTAATCTTTTTATAAACAAAATCCGTATGGATATTCTCTTCGGAAAGTTTGAAGGTGTACTTAAAACTAAAGATGGTGCCGATATTAATATAGACGGCCTTGCCGGTGTTGGACGCGAACAGATGATGCGTGTCTGATTTTGGAGGACATTTATGAGCGACGATTCTTCCCAGAGAAAAGTTGAACAGTCATGGGAACCAGGAACTCTTGATAACACAAGAAAAAACATTGGTATTATCGATAAAGAGGAAGCCGCCAGAATGATACAGGTTCTTGGTGGTGAAATCATGATGGAAAAATCTGCACCAATCGATTACTCAGCACTGCCAAAACGGGAAGTACATTATTCACACAGAGCCAGCGGAAGATCTTCTTCTGATGTTGCATCTCTTTCGTCAAAAAATGACTCTGACAGTTCATCCGAAAAATCTTCTGAAAAAAAAGCCAACAAAGCAGGTTTTGCCGTTAACAAATCAAAAGCTTCAAGATGGGATGACAGTCTTCCTGAAATTCCTGCAAAAGAAAAAAATCTGATGGACAAGCTTATGATGAGCGATGACTACAGGCTTAAGTCCAACTACGGAATTTTCAACTTTATCAGACGGTTCAAGAAAAACGGCACAGAAATTCTCCGCAAGGGTTACATAGATTACGACCTTAAAAACCATCTGGAGCATTACCAGGTTTTCCTTACAACAGTTAAGTCTCTCATTCAGATTTCTCCAGATTCATATAAAGCAAAAATCGTTAACAGTCCTGAACCAAAATTCAAATTTCTGAGAACTGCAGGCGGCTGGACTATGAAGAGTCTTAAAATTCAGCTTATGGATCTGCAGGAAACAAAAGAAGATGTAACTGTTGCAATGATGCAGCCCATGGTTAAATCCCTGTACTCAGACCTTCTTAAAATTTACTACCTTGGAGATAATGCAGTTCCTTCATTCTTCAAGGAAATTTACGCAGACCTTCTTAAATACCCTAAAGCAGACCAGCAGAAACTTATGATGCTTTCTAAACAGGGAATTACAGAATGGCTCTATGTTTACACTCAGATTATTAAGGGAATGTACCCTTTGCTTATGCGTATGTGTTCACCTTCCTTTGAATACTTCCCTGCATTCTTTACAGCACAGACAGCAAATATTCTCTCTTTCCTGAATATGTCTAAATTTGATCTTCTCCTTCCTGAAAAAAAGGATGATCCAAAATCTGCCCGGCAGAAACAGGAAGAAGAAAAGAAAAAGAAGGAAGAAGAAGCTAAGAAAAAAGCTGCTCTGGATTCCCGGGGAAAAAGAACTGAAATTGTTGATGCCGGACTTAAACTGCTGGAGCGGCTGTTCCCTGATGCTGGTTTTAGCAGACTTGATTCTATGCCGGATATGTATCCTTATTTCCAGCCAATTTATCAGTTTGATGACGGATTTAATCTTCTCCATCCTTCAAACCCAATGCAGATTACAATTATTCTGCTGAGAATTATTGAAGATATTTTTCAGGGTTGCCGCAACATTATTTTTACAGAAGAAGATGACGGTAACACTAATTCAAAAAACAAAGATAAACTCAGCGTTGCCTTAAACGAATGGTCTGCCTATCGTGAAGAACTTTTCAATAAAATTTATGCTGATCAGTTAAAGGATTTTGTAAACCAGGAATACTCTCAGGGTGACTTTAAGTCTTCAATATTTGGTAAGAAAATCCTTACAACAATTCTCTGGTTAACTAAGTTCAACTTCCTGCCACTTTTTGAATTTGAACAGCTTCTTCTTGAAAAACCTGTAAATGATTCTAAATACAGACCTTTGTATATGCGTACTGACTTTTTGCGCAAGACATTTACATCATTCTCAACATCAATTGATAAAGCTGCTCCATCAAAAGACATTGTAACGGGAGTTTCAAATCCATGGGCTAAGTATGAATTTGACATTCCGAATGCTGTTTCTAAGCGTCTTGATGTTCTTCTTGGAGCTAAAAAACCAGCTGAAACAACTTCTGCTACAAATGCCAACCTTATCAAATATGCAATGTGTATTATAAGCGTACTGGACTGGTGGATTAACAATGCAGAAAGCCCTGCTTACAGTCAGGACTCTACAAAAATATACAGAATCAGCGAAAAGGATGGGGGACCACAGTTTAGTGTTCCAGTCAGAACAGATCAGAACAAACTTTTTGCTGACAGCGTAAAAGCAGCCGGAAGACACTAGAATAAAAAAAAGGAGCTGTCCCAAAAATAATGAGTGTAGTGCTCATTGAGCCCTTCGACAGGTGGTTCCTGAGCCTGTCGAAGGGCTCAGGAACCACCCTTCGACAGGCTCAGGAACCACTCGTCGAAATGACTGCTACACTAAATATGGTGGTTTCGATAAACTCAACCACCGTAATGCAAACTTATTGGACAGCCTTTTCTTTGCTATTTTGAACTTATTCAAAAGGTTTAAGCGGTCTGTAATACCAGATAAAGAAAGTCCAGCTCAGCCCGGAGAGAACCAGAAGAACTCCCAGAATTCTGAAAATAATAAGCATAGTTGTATTTACCGGGATGATAAAAAGAACTGCGGCGGAAATAAGGCTTACAATTACTTCGATTACTGACTGACGAATCATAATACCGTTTCTGTAAAGCATTGTGATTCCATAACACTGAAAACAGGCAGAAACAATAAGATAACCGCCAAAACCCCAGGCAACAATTTTCATAAAAGAAGTGGCAATAAACAGCGGGAAAATTACAGCCAGAACACCGATTACAAGACTTAAAATTCCGCGGATTGTCATCATAAGTCTGAAATGAGGATCAATAATCAGATGACGGGTTGTAACGAGAACAAAAAGCCCGTCGATGGCAGCGGCGATTCCAAGAATGATTACTCCCATTTTGAAAAAAACTTCTGGTGAAACAATCATAAGAATGCCTGCAACTGTAACAAGCAGACTGAATATATACTTATTAGAATTCATAATTAAAAGTTACTAAAGAAGAATGATTTCGTCTATAAAAAAGAGAGAAATAGAATTTACATTCCGGACAGATTGTCTGGTCAAAAAACGGAATACTTGATGTAAGGAATCTGTAAGACTGCCATAAAAAGCAAAAGGTCAAAAAAAAACCAGTCTTAGTGACTGGTATTTTAATGTGAGACTGACACGATTCGAACGTGCGACCCCCACCTCCGCAGGGTGGTGCTCTAATCCAACTGAGCTACAATCTCAGATAATTTAACAACAGCTTAGATAGCAAAGCGTTTGTTTCTCGGAGGCGACAGGAGTTGAACCTGCCCAGCCCGTAAGGAACTGACGGATTAGCAATCCGTTGTATTACCGCTCTACCACACCTCCAGGCGTCATCAAAAAAAAAGCGGAGCGAGAGGGATTCGAACCCCCGATACATTGCTGTATAACGGTTTTCAAGACCGCCGCCTTCGACCGCTCGGCCATCGCTCCAAAAATTGATGCTCTATTAAATTACATAAATTCATGGTTTATGTCAATAGACTAAATAGAAATTTTTAAAAAGTCATCTGAATTTTTAGGGCAAACGCATTATAATATATTCCCTGCTAAAAATGGCTTCCAGTCGTGAAAACGTCTTGTCGAAACCGCATGCTAGCATGCTACACGCGTTTTGTGCTTGTAACTATATACGTTTGCCGCTCTCGCGGCAGCACAAAACGAGTGTTTTCGCAAGCCGTTTCACTCCTTTGCACCATTTTTCAATATAAAATCGGTTATAATGCGTTTGCCCTGTCTGATTTTTTCTGTGCAATTGATTTTTATGAATCAATCTGATATATTAAGTTCATTGCCAGGACCTAACAAAGTCTGCTTTCGGCACCGTGTCAGAGGGGGAACCCAGCAGCACACCTTAAGCGGTACTTGTGTCTAGTCATCCTGGCTTTTTTATTTTAAATCCCTAGCCCCGATTGGAGCTGTGGCGAAGCCAGTCCGGAGCGCAGCGGAGGACCGAGGGCACCGAGCAGCGGAAAGCGGGATTAAGCTCCTAATCCTTTACTGCCCTGATTCTTTCCAGCAACGGCGGATGACTGTAATAAAAGAGGCTGTAGATTTTTGGCGGTGTAATTTCGCTGAGATTTTCTTTATTAAGCTTAATGAGGGCTGTTGAAAGATGCTCTCCTGTTCCACACACTTTTTTTGCAAAAGCATCGGCCTGGAATTCATCCCTGCGGCTGAAATAATTTGTAACTGGACTCAAAAGAACTGTAAATCCTTCAAAAATCATAAGCAGGAAGAAAAGACCGAGAGGCTTCATGTGGGGCAGAACTCCCTGACTTACATCAAATCCAAATCCTGAATAAAGCGACACATGATTTATAAAAAGATTTACTGCAAACAGAAGTGCAAAAATTGCAGGAATCATAATTATCATTCTTTTTAAAATATGATGATGCTTGTAGTGACCAAGTTCATGACCAAGAACTGATTCTATTTCTTCCGGCGAAAGCTGTGCTACAAGTGTATCATAGAGAACTACACGCTTTGATTTTCCAAAGCCTGTAAAATAAGCATTGGAATGTTTGCTGCGTTTTGAAGCGTCCATTACAAAAAGACCGTTAGATTTAAATCCACATTTTGAAAGAAGATTTTCCAGACGTGTTCTAAGTTCTCCCTGTTCAAGGGGTGTAAATTTGTTGAATAGAGGAGCAATAAACATTGGATAAATAATCGAGAGAGCCAGACTGAAAACTGTATAAACAGAAGCCAGCAGAATCCACCACCAGGATGGACAATGTTCAACAAGAAAAACAAGTACAAAAAGCAGAGCCCCGGAAATTGCCAGACTGACAAGAAGGCCTTTTATCTGGTCCAGAATCCACAGTTTTAATGTCATTGTTGAAAAACCGAATTTCTTTTCAAGACGGAATTCCTTGTAAAGATCAAATGGAATTTCCAGTACAACTCCAGGAATTGAAGCAATTAATATAAAAAGGAAAAAAGTTACAAAGCTTCGGCCACACCAGTTCCACAGGCTTTCAAAAACAAAAGGATAAAAACCTGAAAAAAGAAGCACCAGGCTGAGGGAAAATGAAAGAAGATTTTTTGGAATCCAGAAACAATATTTGGCATCTTCGTAGCGGCAGGTTTTGTCCAGAGTTTCCTGATCAATGTGGCCGGACAGTTCTGAAGGAATTTTTCTTCCGTGAACTTTTCTGTGTTTCCAGTCAATAAACTCCAGAAGATGAGTCAGCAGAAACTGAAGGGCTGCTCCTGCAATGAACAGAATTACAAATACATTTTTAAATTCCATATATGGTTCTCCTCAAAATGATTAGTTAAGTTCGCCTTCACGATAAGCCACAAGCAGTTCTTCCAGCTGTTCAATCTGTTCCTGAATTTCGCGGCCATTATCAGTATCTGCAACATAAAGGCGATTCGGGAATTTTTCTACCTGAATTGTTTCGCTTACAATGTCGCTGTCTTTTTCAATAATGTCCTGTGCACTTGTGAATTTTTCGTGAACAACAAGACGAAGTCCGTAACTGTTACAAACCAGTGTATAACCGGCAATGCCAGTTTTTTCGTGATAAGCTGCTGCGAATCCGCCATCGATAATAAGGAGTTTTCCGCCGCATTTAATCGGACTGTCACCTTTTTTTACTTCCTGTGGAACGTGTCCGTTAATAATATGAGCTGTTTTTGGATCTACACCAAATTCGTTCATAATTTTATCAACCACTGCAATATCTTCTACTACGTCGTAATAGTGATTTTTATGTTCTTTACTGGCAGCTTTGTCATCAATAAACATGTTTTCGAAAGTTGCCATTTTTTCTTTTCCGAACAGTGGTGATTTTGGACCTTCCCACAAATACCACATAATGTTGCCGCCCTTTTCTTTTTCTTCAGTTCCAGGCTTTGAAAAATATCCCCGTCTGGCCCAAAGTTCAAGTTCGTCGTACAGAGATTTTCCGCTGCATTTTTTTCCGTAAATATCTGCTTCCAGGAAGTTTCCGTTTTTGTCCAGAGGCATACACCCGTGATAAAGCAGGTTTCCGTTAAAGATTTTATAAAGGCTGCCTTTTCTGAAAAGGAATTTTACATGGCGCTGAAGTTTTTCGCAGTGAGCAAAAGAGTATTCCAGGCGACGGAGAACTTCTTCTTCATCTTCGTTCAGCTTGTTTGGCTGATTATGGTCTACTGTCGGCATATCTGTGGAATTTAACTTCCATTCTGTACCGTCTATAAGAATTGTGCCTTTATCCCAGTTGATTTTGTCCAGAATAAGGCGATGATTCATTTCGAACTGTGGATTCTGACGGATAAGCTGGTCTTCCAGTTTAAACTGAATTACGGCAATTGCCTTGTGTACTGCATGACGGTCCATGTGGCCGTAATATTTCATACAGAATGTTACAAGAGGCGTTAAGTTAATGCCGTAACCTTCTTCAAGAACATCAAGATTGTTGTAGCGGGCACAAAGACGAACTACATTTGCAATGCAGGCTCTGTTTCCACTGGCTGCGCCCATCCATACAACATCGTGATTTCCCCACTGAATATCAACTGAGTGATAATTCAGAAGTGTATCAAGAATTGTATGAGGACCAGGACCTCTGTCAAAAAGGTCACCGATAATGTGAAGATGATCAATTACAAGGTGCTGGATTACATTACAGAAAGTTTCAATGTAAATGTCTGCAGCACCCAGACGGATAATGTTCTGAATGATGTTGTTGTAATATGCCTGTTTGTCGTTAAGTTCTTCTTTTTCTGTAATAAGTTCTTCGATAATGTAAGCATATCTGTCCGGAATTGCTTTGCGGACTTTTGAACGGGTGTATTTTGAAGAAACACGACGGAGAATTTCTACAAGACGATGGAGTGTTACTGCATACCAGTCATCCATATCTTTTTCTGTCTGCTTTACTTTTGCAAGTTTTTCCCGTGGATAGTAAATAAGTGTTGCCAGTCCGCGCTTTGTTGCTGCAGATTCTCTGACACCAAATACTTCTTCTATTTTTGTGCGGATTGAGCCTGAACCGTTGCGTAAAACATGCGAAAACTGTTCCCATTCTCCATGAATATCTGTCAGAAAGTGTTCTGTTCCTTTTGGAAGGTTCATAATTGCCTGAAGATTGACAATCTCAGATATTACAGAATCTACCGTGGGATACTGTCTTGCAAGGACTTTAAGGTACTTTTCTTTCATTTGTAAAACGCTGCTCTATTTATTTTATTTAACTTCTTTTTTGTTCAGGGAGAAAACCTGATCTCCCCCAAAGAAAGTCGCATGTACACGGCCTGTAAGTTTTTTTCCTTCCAGAGGTGTAGATTTTCCTTTGCTGTAGAATTTCTCAGGTTTTACTGTCCATACTTCATCTGGATTTACAAGAACTAAATTTGCTTCAAAACCTGGAACAAGTTTTCCAGACTGAAGTTTTAAGAGTTTTGCAGGATTTTCAGACATAAGCTGGCTGAGTCTGTTAAGGGAAACGCCTTCTCTCTTAACAAGTACTGTGTTACATACAGCAAAAGATGTTTCAAGGCCTGAAAAACCAGGACATCCGGCTGCTTTATCATCCTGAGTATGTGGAGCATGGTCTGTAGAAATTACATCTACTGTACCATCTTTGATTGCTGCTACCAGAGCTGCACGGTCTTCTTCACTTCTGAGAGGCGGATTTACAAGGGCACGGATATATGGAGCATCTGTACCAACAAGACCAATATGATGTGGTGTTACTTCTACTGTACAGTTGAAGCCTGAAGGGGCTTTTCCCTGAGCTTTAAGAAGCTTTGCACGGCGTACTGCATCCATGCTGACTGCTGTTGAACAATGACATATATGGATGTGGCATCCTGCCATTTTTGCTATTTCAATATTCCGTTCAGTAGCTGTATCTTCTGCAAGGGCAAGTAACTGGTTTGCAGCTGTAAGGTTTCCGTCAATTTCAAAATTTACTGAATCAGGAACATCAGGTGTTTTTACATTTACTTTTCCTGCAGGAATGTTGTACTGCTTCATAAAACCAAGAGCTCTCAGTCTGTATGGTTTTGCAGCTGAAGAAAGAGAAACATCTTCACAGTGACAGGCAACTGTCTGACCATTTTTTCCTGCTTTTTTCATGGCTTCAAGCATAACTGCGGCTGAAGCAACATCACGGCCGTCTTCACTGATTACAGGGAATTCTGCACCATTAAGTGATTCAAGTTCAGAAGTGTCTTCGCCTTCAAAATCTTTTGTAATGCTTACTGTCTGGAATACTTTTGCAAAACCTTTGTCATCTGCTTCTTTCATAACCTGACGGGCAAGCTGTGCTGTACTTACAACAGGCACAGTATTTGGCATTGTAACAACAGTTCCAAAACCTCCGGCAACAGCAGCTGCAAGACCTGTATCAAGATCTTCTTTATGAGCCTGTCCCGGATAACGGAAGTGAACATGCATATCAATGAAAGAAGGCATCAATGTAAGTCCTTTTGCATCAAAGAACACAGGCTTCATTTCCATTTCGCTAAGAACAGAAGAAGCTACTTTGAGAGCTGACTTTACATCTTTAATTTCGCCAAGAAATACACCACGGATTTTTCTTTCAGCAACAACAACCATTCCAGGGCTGTCGATGGAAGAATCTACAAGACGGGCATTATATACAATAAGAATTGAATTATAGGATTTCACAGAAAAACTCCTGTTTAGTTTTCAATATGACCTGCTGTATAAAAAGCATCACAGTATTCACAGCGGTATGTGGATTTAGCTTTATCAGCAAGCACAAATACCTGTGGAACATAGTGTTCTGTCATTGTGATACAACGAGGGTTTTTACACTTAATGACATTTTCTACTCTCTCAGGCAATTCCATACGGATTTTGCGTATGATTTTTTCATCTTTAATAATATTAACACAGATATTCGGGTCAATAAATCCAAGAACTGAATAATCAATGTTAATTATGTTATCAATTTTTATAATATCTTTTTTTTCTGATTTTTTTGACTGAACATTCATAATAAGGGCACTTGTAAAATTAGCCTTATCAAGTCCAAGCCAGTGAAAAATCTGAGGTCCTAAACCAGCCTTAATATGGTCAATTACAAGACCGTTTTTAATTGTATCTACATTAAGCATTACAGAACCCCCAGAATTTTTGAAATGAGTGCCATACGGGCGTACATACCGTATTTTACCTGTTTGAAGTAAGCAGCACGAGGATCATCATCAACTTCAGGAGCAATTTCGTTTACCCGTGGAAGAGGATGAAGAACAATCATATCCTGCTTTGCCAGCTTCATTTTTGCATTGTCCAGAATATAGCTGTCTTTTAAGCGCAGGTAATCCTGTTCGTTAAAGAAGCGTTCTTTCTGAACACGAGTCATATAAAGGATATCAAGATCACCGATTACGGATTCAAGCCGTTCAGAAGTTGTGTATTCAATATTTTCTGCGTTAAGGAAGTTAATAACCCAGTCTGGAACCTGAAGTTCTACAGGGCTGATAAATACAAATTTGCTTTTTGGATAACGCATCATGGCTTCAACAAGAGAGTGAACTGTACGACCAAACTTCAAGTCACCACAGAAACCGATTGTGTGGCCTTCAAAACTACCTTTAAGGGCACGGATTGTTACTAGGTCTGTTAAAGTCTGTGTAGGATGATAGTGTCCCCCGTCTCCCGCATTGATAATTGGACAATTTGAAAATTTGCTGGCCAGAAGAGCAGCCCCTTCTTTCGGATTACGCATGGCAATTACATCAACATAAGAACTTACTGTGCGTATAGTATCTGCCAGAGATTCACCTTTAGAAGTTGAACTGTTTGCAGCATCAGAAAAACCTTCAACTGCCCCGCCAAGATGAAGCATGGCCGCTTCAAAACTAAGGCGTGTTCTTGTACTAGGTTCAAAAAAAAGTGTCGCAAGAATTTTCCCGCGACACACATCATTAAAAGAAGCCGGATCAACAATAATCTGTTCTGCAAGTGAACAAATTTCATCAATTTCTGCTACCGATAAGTCATTTGGTTGAATTAAATTACGTCCTTTAAGCATATTTAAATACTATCACAAACTCTGACCTTATTCCATAAAATTAGTACATTGAAACAGGACAAACGCATCATAATATATTCCCTGCTAAAATGGCTTCCAGTCGTGAAAACGTCTTGTATCAAAATCTTTTTAACAAAACTCAGGACTGACGGAGAGGATTTTTTCCAATGATTTTATCCCAGTTATTTTCGTAGCAAAGGACATCCTTCATTCTGTCTGTAACCTGTTTAGCAGCTCGAGCAGGAGGAAGTTCACTAAATTCTTCCATACTAATTTCTGGTTTTACATACAGATTGTAAATATAAGGATCAGTGTGGTTAAAAAGCAGCATGGGATCTTTTTTTCTAAGCCCCAGTTTGTCATTACCGCCCATAAAAACCGGAATTACAGGACATTTAGCTGCAAGGGCAATTCTGGCTGCACCTTTTTTGTATTGATTCTGACCTTCAGGTTTTGTTCGTGTTCCCTCAGGAAAAATAATCAGGGCATTTCCGTTATTTATGGATTCCACACATTTTTCAATCAGTTCTTCGTGTTCGTAATCATTTGTAATGTAAAGGTATGCAACAATTGCTCCCACAATGTTTTTTTTAAGGGAAGCGTTAACAATACAGTCTGCATTCGGCAGAATACTTATAAGCATTACAACATCAAGCAGCGAAGGATGATTTGCAACAACAACACAACCACCTGCATCTCTTAAACGCTCTTTGTTTTCAACCTTAAAACGGCAGATATGAAGAACTGTCATAAACCAGATAAAAAATCTGAACAGACGGCTTACAAGAATCCGGGCATGTTTCTGGAAATCTTTTTTCCGAGGCCAAAGGATTTTCATAAAAGGCAGGGCGACAATTCCAAGGACACCAGAACCCAGACCAAAAAAACAAAAGCAGAAAATTTTGGCACAAATACGGTAAATATAAACCAGAGGATTTTTAACAGGAGGAATTTCAAAAATATAATCAGGCTGAGTTGTATATCTATTCATTTCTTCTCAAATCTCCGGAAATCAGAAAAATTAGAGAACAGCATTTATAAAATCTTCTGGAGAAGCAAACTTAACTGAAAGATCTGCTTCTTTTCCGGAATCTTTAGAAACAACACAGGCAAAAGCTACAGGTTCCGGAAGAGGTCCTTCCCTGTAAACATCTTTATACTCGTCAATGATGTATTCGTCAGCGTAAACAAAAACTACTTTTTCTTCACTGCCACAAAGAACAGGGGCAGCGGCAGTCACAAGGGCATCGTTAAAATTATCCTTTGACGGATAAACGGCTGTGTAGCCGGCCTTAATTCCACAGGCAATTGTAGCAGCTGCAGGAGGAGTATTAAAAACAGAAATACTGAACTGTGCAGGCATTACATCAGCATCTTCAACAAGTCCTTTGTTGATTTTAAGCTGACGTCCCAGTTCGCCCCGGAAAGAGGCAAAAACCAGCTTAAAGTTTTTTGCTTCAGGTACTTTTTCAATCAGGTCATGCACAACCTGAATAGTCATTCTGCTTACCTGACTCAATCTTCTTTTAAAAAGAGGATCGCAGAATTCCAGCTTTGGAAGTTCAGCCGGATTTTCAGGAGAAGGTCGATAAACAGTCAGGTCTGAAACAAAAACTTTTGCCATTTATTTATTCTTACGGAAGTTAAGGATTGAGTAGCAGTTAGTTCCCAGATTGTGATGAGCTGTTACAAGGTGGAAACCTGCTTTTTCAATAGCATCTACAAGTTCACCGTAGCGGTACATTTTTGAGTTACCGTTGGCAATACAAGTAAAGTACAGGGAAGTAGCCTGAAGAGAGAAAGCTGCACCTTCAAACTTCTGCATATCCCAGAGTGGTTCCATAACATAAATGTCACAGTTTTCATCAACTGAGTTATAAATTTTAGTCAGGATTTTTGTAATCTGATGGAGAGAGAAACAGTCCAGAAACTGGCTCATCCATACAGCATTTGCACCTTCAGGAAGTTTTGTTGATTCATCAAGAACGTTTCCAGAAACAAAGTCGATGCGGTCAGCAAAACCAGCATCCTTTGCATTCTTCATGGCAACAGCAGTCTGCCCCGGAAGATCAACGATAGAAACATGAACATCAGGATCATACTTACATGAAGTAATAGCCCACTTACCAGTATTTCCACCAATATCAAAAAGACGCTTTGGCTTGTTTTTGTATACGATTGGAAGAGCTTCAGGGAAAGCTACATCTGAGTAAAAGTGATCAAAGTCAAACCAGCTTTTCTTTTCCCGGTCTGGCAAAGTAGAAAGAGCTTCGTAAACAGTAGTCCACTGGTCACCAAAAACTTTAAGACCTTCAGGCTTACCGTTTTTAATTGAATCCATAAGGTCAAAAGCACCTTTGTAACAGATGTCGTTTGTAAAATAAAAGTTAGCTTTAGTAAGATCGTCTTCAAGAAGGAAGAAACCGATTTTTCCAAGAACAAGCATGCCAAGACCAGACTTGCCTTCTTCAGGATCTTCCCTGCCGTTAAGTTTAAGAACGCCCATACCAAGAGCCATTTCAGCAAGAACACCTACACCGTATTCACTTACACCGCTTGCTTTAGAAAGCTGTCTGATAGAAATACCGTTATCACCTGCATCACTGATTTTCTGTAAAAGGCCAAGTTCAATAAGGGCACGGATTGCCTGAAAAGTCATTGGAGAAAAAGCAATTTCCTGAGCCTTTACTTTTGCATCAATGGCACGGATTTTGTCCTTGTAGTAATTTTCAATTTCGATTTTCATAAATCTTCCTGTTGGTAATAATACTAAATCGATTATATGAAATAAATTCTTTACGGGCAAGAATATGGAGCTTTCCCTCTTTCTTCGGGTCGGTGCTGCGGGGCTCGGTAACCCTCGGCCTCCTCAGTCGCTGTGCTCCCTGCGGTGGCTAAACCCCTCCGCCCCGTGCTAGTCCTCAAAAAAAATAGAAGAAAAAATTACTCAGTTGCCTAGGGCAAACGCATTATAATATATTCCCTGCTAAAAATGGCTTCCAGTCGTGA
>JAEDGQ010000144.1 GCA_016297415.1 Treponema sp. | reverse complement strand
CACGACTGGAAGCCATTTTTAGCAGGGAATATATTATAATGCGTTTGCCCTAGTTCTGAATTTTCCATAACTTGACAAAAAACCGTAAGAAATGCAAAATATTCTAAGAAATTGCATTATAGAGAGGTTTTGGGGTGGAAGACGATATTCTTACAATCGAAGAAGTAGCAAAATATCTTCGTGTTTCAGATCGTACTGTTTATGAATGGGCTCAGAAAGGAGAAATTCCTTCAGGTAAGCTTGGTACTGTATGGCGTTTTAGAAAATCAGATATTGAAAAATGGGTAAACGAACGTCTTTCTTCTAATCAGAAAAAAGAAGAACCAAATCCTGTTGTTCGTGTTAAGAACATTCTTTCTCCAGACCGTATTGTATTCATTGATCATTCAACAAAACGTGATTCACTTGTAGAACTTGCTGAAAATCTCGGTACAGCTCCACAGGTAAAATTCAAGGATGAACTGGTAGTTGAAATCCTTAAAAGAGAAGAACTGATGTCTACAGCCATTGGCCGTGGAATTGCAATTCCTCATGTACGTCTTTCTTCTGTTACTGACCTTGTAATGAGTGTTGGTGTTTGCCGTAATGATATTATTGATTTTCAGTCAATCGATGAAATTCCTGTAAGAATTCTTCTGATGATTGCAGCTGCTCATAACCAGCATTCTTATTATCTTCAGACTTTAAGCTTCTTAAGTTCTAAACTTAAAGAAAGAGAGCTTCGTGAAAAGATTCTTTCTGCAAAAGATGCAGCTGAAGTTTACGAACTTTTGACTAAAGAAGAATAAAAAAAACTGCAGTTTTCTGTATGGTTTTAAAGTGCACCCCTAAAGCTGGACAAATAAAGTTCAATTAAAGGAGGTGCATTTTTTTTATCTGGTTATTATGTTTGAAGGAACTGTGTCAGTCATAAAGTTCAACAGGAATCCATTTTGTTCTGTCCTGCATATCTGCGGCAATCATACCAAGCGTAACATTTTTTGCTGTGGTTTCTCCAAACAGATATTCTTTTTCGTCCAGAGTATAACTTTGTCCCATTTTTCCTTCCAGACAGACACCTGCCATTGCGTGGCTGTAATCCACACTTATAAACATACAGCTGTCAATGTTCATGTTTTTGAGAAGAAGCATTAAAAGCATGGAACGGCTGTCGCAGTCACTTCCGCTTCCTGTAAATGTTGCAGGGATGTTTGTAAAGTCAGCTTTATCTGGAGTTGCTGAAGGTCTTTCGTAGTTGAATCCCTGTATCCATGTTAAAAGTTTCTGTGCCATTGCAGCAGAAGGATTTTCAGGATCTGCGTCATTGCAGGCAGGTGATAATGCTGTTGAAATATCAAAGGCCGGTCTTTTTAAGCGCCCGATTCCATCCTTTGCGATAAGTCGGTAGAAACGCTGCCAGGCTTCTTTCCAGCACTGCTGGTCTATGAAAAGCTTGAATACTGCAAATTCTCTGTCTACTACAAACTGATTTGCTTCAGCATCATCTTCATCCATAAAAGTTTTGATTTTTTCTCCCTCAATTTCAAGTTCAATTGATTTGTTTCCTTTTTTGGGAAAAGCGAAGGTTGTAATAAGACCTGCTTCCCTGCGGCTTCCTCTGTCAATCATAATTGAATCAAGAAGGGAAAGAATGAACTGTTCACAGTCGTATGCTTTGTTTTCAGGAGCGTAGCTGAGCATAACAAAATAATCTTTTGTCTGAGGGAGAGGAGTGCAAACAGCCCAGCCTTCCATTTTTTCACCCAGGACTGCTTCATTCATCTGAATGCGGGAAACTGCACAGCTTTGATTTCTCCATTTTACGCCTGTAACATCTTGTGTAGAGGCAATTTTACCAAGAGTTGCTTTCAGACATTCCTGACTGTTAGTGTAACTTTTCTGTGGCCATATCTTTATTGCAGCCTGAACCGGAAGAAGCTGATGTTCAAAAAGAATTGATCTTTCATCCTCTGTCATATCAATGATCTGAAACATTTCTGGAAAATCAATTGTGTAGCCGAATACATCGCTTGAAATAACTTCTGAAAAAAGAAAATTTAACGGAGCTGTAAAAAGCAGAAGCAGAATAATAAGTTTATTTTTCAAAATTTCCATTCTCCCTTTTGTTTTCAGGTAATAGTTAAAAACAATTAAATAAAGTAATATGAATTTCGGATGAAAACTACAGAGATTATATACGAAAACGAAGAAATTATTGTAATCAATAAAGCGGCAGGTGTAAGTGTACAGGGAGGTGCAGGTATTGCTCACCCCCTGGATGAAGAATTATCTAAGCAGATGGGGTACAAAATATATCTGGTTCACCGTCTTGATAAAGAAACATCCGGACTTATGGTTGTGGCTAAAACTCCTCAGGCTGCTTCAAAATGGATCAGTATGATCGGGGAAAAGCTTGTAAAAAAAGAGTATACGGCAGTTTGTTTTGGTGTGCCTTCTGTAAAGGGAAAAGCTTCAATACAGGGAACTCTCACTGACAGTGTAAAAAAAGCAGGAAGAGAATTAAGCGCAGTAACAAATTTTAAGGTTGAAAAGCAGGGAAAAACTATGTCTGTACTTCACCTTACATTAGGGACAGGCCGCATGCATCAGATTAGAATTCATCTTGCAAAGGCCGGTGCTCCAATTGTTCAGGATGATAAGCACGGTAATTTCAAAATGAATAAAATCATAAGAAAAGCAGGAATTAAGACGCTCTGTCTTGCTGCAACTAAACTTTCTGTTCCCCTGAACGGAAAAACTGCTGTTTTTGAAATTCCTTTTCCGGAACATATAAAAAAAGCTGTGGAAAATCTGGACTGGCAGAATACAGCAGATGGAGAAAATGTACAGGTGAATGATAATCAAAAATAAGG
>JAEDGQ010000050.1 GCA_016297415.1 Treponema sp. | reverse complement strand
TCACGACTGGAAGCCATTTTTAGCAGGGAATATATTATAATGCGTTTGCCCTACAGTTGAATTAGAAACCGGGATTTATTAAAATAAAAACATGAACGCTATTATTACAGTTGTTGGAAGTGACAAAGTTGGTATTATTGCAGAAGTAAGCGCTTTACTTGCTGCTCACAAAGTTAACATTGCTGATATTACACAGACAATTCTTTCTGGAAACTTCGTTATGATGATGATGGTAAGCATGGAAGGTGCAGATGTTTCTCTCGACGGCTTACGGGCTGTTCTGGAAGATGCGGGTAAGAAAATGGGTGTTGAAATCAACATTATGGCTGAAAAAGTTTTTTCTTCAATGAACCGAATCTAAGGGAGGGAGAAGCTTAAAAATATATGAACTGTCAGGCTGTAACCTGATAAAATAAAACTGACTGAAAAAGCCCCGGAATTACTGAAAAGTAAACCGGGGCTTTTTGTTTCAGCATGAAAAATTTAAGAAAAATTCCGGGGCATATCCGGCGCTACAGTTAGAAGTAAACTCTTACACCGCCGTAGTATCCGTTCCAGTGGCTTTTGTCACGGTTAGTTTTGTGGTTTCCAGTACTCATGTATTTCCATCCTGCAAAGCCTTCAATGCGTTTGTAGATAATTCCGGCCTGAAGGTCTGAAGTTGCAATGAAAATATCGTCATTATAGGAGCCGTATGTTCCGCGCCACTGAACTGTCAGAGGGTAAATAGGGTACGAACGGAGGTCAACACCAATAACACAGCCGTTATGAACCCATTTTGTATCGCCGTACCAGTGACTCCACTGCATCAAAAAAGAAGCACAGAGCAGGTCATGCTGAATAAGACTGAGCTGACCGCCAAGACGGAAGTTTCCGAAAAATTCAGGGTCTTGTTTTACAGTTTCGTCGCGGAAGTTTGTAAGGCTCAGGTATGGACCTATAACAGGGAAAAAGAGACCTTCGAAATTAAGTTCTGCTCCCCAGCCCAGATCCTTGTAATGGAGTATTGAAGCATCTGCAGAAAAGCGCATTTTCTTTCCTGTGCCGGCAGGAGCTGTATCTCCTTCAACTTTAGAAAGGGGACCGTTTACAACATAGTTTGGAGTAAAGCGCTGGTACGGGAAGTCTGTGTAAGAAACGCCCACATTAAAAACAGCCCAGCCTGCAACAAGAAGTACTGCCATTGTTTCAGCACATGAATCGATACAAGCATCTCCGCAGGATCCGTCTGATGAACTGGAAGAAGCTTTGTTTGTGGGTTTTTTGTTATGAGATGGTTCCTGGATTTCAGAAGAGCGTGCTTCTCCTGTAGCTTCGTTAAAACCTTTTGCAAAAACAGAGCCTGTAAGAACTGCTGAAATTAAAATAGCTGATAAAATTTTTTTCATAAAAACTCCTTTTGTCAGTTTGCACAAAAATTATTTTCTTGCAACAATAACCATTGTTCTGGCTTTTTCGTTATATGGCGAAAAATCAAAATCACCGTAGACTTCTGCAGACTTAAAACCTATGCCTGTAAGCAGTCTTTTTAATTCGATTCCGGAGTAGAGCCGCTGAACAAACTGGTGTTCAATTCTTTCTCCTGTTTTGTTGTCGATTAAAATCCATTTTGAACGGAGTCCTTCCCAGGCTCCTTCAACCTTGAATTCTGTAAGAACTGTTTTTCCGGCCCGTTCAAACCATTCACCTTCGGTAAAGTAAAGAATGGCAGTTTCCCTGGAAATATTTTCCAGAATGAAATATCCGTCATCTTTAAGGCTGTCAT
Organism: Treponema sp.; assembly: GCA_016297415.1. Lineage (GTDB taxonomy): Bacteria > Spirochaetota > Spirochaetia > Treponematales > Treponemataceae > Treponema_D. The sequence goes on along the minus strand of JAEDGQ010000050.1, from coordinate 12,487 downwards.
AAATGGATTTCAGAATCTGAACATCTTCTTCGATTGTTGCACAGTAACCAAAGGAAGTGTAAAGGTTCACGGCACAGTCAAACTTTTTGTCAGATTTAAAAGTTCTTAAATCTGCCTTTATAAGTTCAAGTTCAACTTCTTCGTCTTCAGCACTTTCTTTTGCGGCATCAAGTTCACTCTGAATAATATCGACACCAGTAACTTTATGGCCCATTTTAGCCAGTTCCACGCTGATTCTTCCGGGACCACAGCCTGCATCAAGAATTGCACTGCCTTTTTTAAGTCCTGCAATTCTGCATACACTGTCAGCAACTGCCGGAGCTTCTGCCCATCGGGCTGCATCAAACATAATTGGTCCATAGTTATTCCAGAAAGATTCTTTTTCAAACCATTGTTTTTTTTCTGCCATTTTTACCTCCGGCACCAAATATTTTAACACATAAATTTAATTTTCAAAATTTTAAGGGCGCTTCCCTTCGGGCCGGGTGTTCCGCAGCTCGGTAACCCTCGGCCGTTACTTCGTAACGTCTGGCTCCGCCACTGCTTCATACCCTAGCGCTGCAGCAGCAAGCCTGCTTGAATATGAATTTTCATCAGGTTTTCCCCTGTAATCCTGCCCTTTTTCTCCCAATTGAGAAGAAAGCTGGATTTTTTTAGACTCTTTTGCCTCTTTTCTCTGGGATGCCATAACTCCTGCTGCTGCAAGGATTTCCATAGCCTGTTCAACAGAAACTCCTGCAGCCTGGACAATTTCTTCTGCATTGGAAGCGGCAAGGTTTTCGATTGTTGTAAAAGCCCTTATAAGTTTAGTTTCACGCTTTTCTCCCACATGAGGAAGATTTGCAAAAATGCTGACCGTATTTTCCTTTGTTCTCAGCTCCTGGTTCCGGCTTGTTGCAAAACGGTGAGTTTCATCCCGGACTCTCTGTAAAAGACGCAAGGCATCACTTCTTCGTGGAAGACACACAGGACCAGAGGCATGTGGTCTCCAGATTTCTTCATCTCTTTTTGCAAGACCTGCAACAGGAATATCCAGGTCCAGGGCTTTTAATATGGCATCAACTGCATTTACCTGACCAATACCACCATCGATTAAAATCAGATCAGGAAGTTCTGCATTGTCATTTTTCAGGCGGCTGTAACGGCGGGTGGCAGCTTCCCTCATGGATGCAAAGTCATCGATTACGCCGTTTGTTGTTTTCAAACGGAAATAGCGGTAATTCTTTTTGTCCGGGTTACCTTTCCAGAAACTGATAAGACTGGCAACAGGAAATTTTCCGCCGATGTGGGCAATATCGAAACCTTCGATTCTGTCTGGAAGTTTTGGAAGTCCAAGCAGGGTTTTAAGCTCTTCAAGGGCAGGTGTATCGCCTCTTTCCCTCATGCGGCGGATAATGTCTTCGTGGGCATTACTTATTGCCATATCAAGAGTTGCGGAGTGCCTTCTGTTTTCAGGAGTGTATCTTCTGTCTTCCCTTACGGCTCCCAGTTTAACGACTTTTGTGTTGATTTTAAGCTGGTCCTTAAACCAGTTGTTCAGGTAATCAGCGCTGTCCTGTTCACTTACATAAATAAAAGGCGGAATGTGTTCTTCGTCTGCATAGTAAACCGAGGCAAATTCTTCCAGCAGTTCCTCGTCTTCGGCAATACTTTCAACCCTGAAGTTATCTCTTCCCAGAAGTTTACCGTCACGGATTTTGAGAACAGTAAAGCTTACAAGTTCACCTTCACGCCAGTGTCCGATATAATCCCTGTCTTCCAGATTCAGGGAATCTTCTACCAGATTCTGATTCTGCATGATGGTCAAAGCCCTCAGTCCGTCCCTCAATCTGGCAGCTTTTTCAAAGTTAAGCTGAGCTGCTGCAGCCTTCATTTCAGCAGTTATTTTTATGACAGTTTCGTCACCTTTTCCCTCAAGTAGAGCCTTAATTTCTTCGATAAATTCATTGTAGGCTTCTTTGCTTATTTTATTGCAGCATGGAGCTTTACATCGGCCAATGTGGTAGTACATGCAGGGTGCAGATTTCTTTTTGAAAGTTCTGCAGTGACGAACCGGATAAACCTTGTAAAGGGATTCAATAAACATATCCAGGGCGCCGGCATCAGGGTAAGGTCCAAAGTAAAGGGACCCGTCCTTTTTTACCTGTCTGGTTTTATAAAAACGGGGAAATTCTTCCTTCGTTATTTTCAGGCTTGGGTAAGATTTGCCATCCTTAAGCTGAATGTTGTAACGGGGAGAGTACTTCTTGATGAGGTTGTTTTCAAGAATGAAAGCCTCATACTCATTGGACGTAGTTATGTATTCAATTGATTCCGCACTGGATACGAGCAGTTCTGTTTTGATCTGCCGTTCCCCGGAAAAGTAAGAAGAGAGTCTGTTTTTCAGATTCTTGGCTTTACCAACATAAATGACGGTTCCTTCAGGATTCCGCCATAAATATACACCACTGGAGGAGGGCGCTTTTAATGCGGTTTCGTGAAGTTTTTCATAAGCCGGATTGGAAGTTGTATTCATAATGAAAAGGATTTCGTTTAACTCAGGTATTTTATCACATTTTGAAAAGCTTTTACCACGCAGAATCTGCAGAACAGCAGCAATTCTCTGTTTTATGGCAGCTGGATTTACAGCATCTGCAGAACAGAAAACTCTCGTTCTCGGTGGAGCAAACGGCTGGAATGGACTTCAGTCTGAAAACGGTGTGACTACAGGAAAAGGCCGTTTTGGTTATGAAGCAATGCAGCTGGCAACACAGGTTCCTGCTACAGATATTACAACAGACATGCTCCTTACATTTGATAACGGTTCAATTACAGAAGTAACAGGCCGTTATGACATAAAAGAAAATCACCTTGTACCAACAGCAGAAGCAATTAAGGGAAAAGGTGCAGCTTTAAGCCGGGGAGTTTCAAAAGGTATTATTCTCCAGGGAAATGAAAAATCAATTCTCGGTCAGTCTGGTCTTGCTGGTTCTTTTACAGTTGAATTCTGGATTGCTCCTTCACTGGCTGAAAACGGAGAAAAGGTTTACAGCTGGCGTACATCAATGAATTTCTCAAGTTATTCAGAATACCAGATGGTAACAGCAGTATTTACAAATAATCGTCTTGAATGGAGATTCAAAAATGTATTCCCTTCATACAAAGAATCTGATGTTGTAATGCGTGGTTATAGTGCAGTTATTCCGGGAGAATGGAGCCGCCACACAATCAGCTTTAATGAAGAAACAGGTTGTCTTGAATATCTGGTTGATGGAAAAACAGAAGCAATAAAATACATAACTTCTACATGTCACGAAGGCGGAACAGTCTGCATGCCTGTACTTGGACAGCATTCAGTTCTTGAAATCTGTCCTCAGTACACAGGAAGAATTGATAATGTTCGTATTCTCCGTGCTGCTTACAAAAAAGAAAACGGCAGTATTTTTACAACAGGAAATGAAACATACAGAACTTCAGGGGGACGTTTTGTAACACAGCCAATTCTTATCAGTCAGTCAGCATCGTTGAATGAAGTTTCAGCACTTATGAATGTTCCTGAACAGACAGAAGTTAAGCTTTTTGTCCGCTCAGGAGACAACTGCTACGGATGGACAGAAAACTATCCTCAGTGGAAAGAAGTAAGCAGTAATGAACAGATTGAAGGTGTAAAAGGCCTTTACTTCCAGCTTGCAGCAGAACTTCTTCCAGACGGAAATGGTTCAAAAACACCATCAATTACAGAACTTACATTAAAATACACAGAAGCAGAACTTCCTCTGCCACCTTTTGTTGTAAACGCTGAACCTGGCGATGGTCAGGTAACATTAAACTGGTCATATTCAGTAGATGACAGTGCCGGCGGATATTATGTTTACTACGGAACTCGTCCCGGGGAATATCTTGGTCGCGCAGCTGTCGAAGGTGCATCTCCAGTAAGAGCTGGAAATACAACTTCTATTACTTTGACAGGTCTTCAGAACGGTACAATTTATTACTTTGCAGTTTCAGCATATTCAAGAATTGATGGACGCATTAACGGAGAACTTTCAAAAGAAGTGTATGCCCGTCCTTCTAAAAGACTTTCACTGAGATAACAGACATACAGGAGTACAGATAAATGGAAAATTCACTTTTGTTGTCGAGAGCCAGGTCAGCAGTTCTTGCCAGAGACTTTACTCTTGCAATCAGACTTTACAGACAGCTTTTGAGAGATAAACCTGACGATATATCTATTCTTAATCAGCTTGGTGAACTGTACATGAAGGCAGGTAAAGATGACCAGGCTCTTCCTGTTTATAAAAAAATTACAGAAATCGATAAAACAGCTGTAAAACCATTTATTACAATTGGTGGTATTTACCGCCGCCTTAAAATGTATGATGAATCAATTGCTGCTCTGGAACAGGCTCTTGTTGAAGACGGCACAAATGCACAGATTTCTTACAATCTTGGTTTTACATATAAAGTAATGGGAAATTCTGATGCCGCTGTAAGCTGTTTTGAAGAAGCCATTGAACTTAATCCTGATGATGTGCTGGCTTATAATCATCTTGGCGTTATTCATGCAGAAAACGGGGATTACGAAAAGGCCGTTCAGTCATATCTTCGCGGATTAAATATTGATGCAAATCATCCTGTTCTCCTTCTTAACATTGCAAAAAGTTATGAAGCAATGGGAGAAATCGACAAGGCATTTATATCTTATGAAGGTGCTCTCCGTTCGAAACCTTTATGGGTAGAAGCTGTTGAAGGATATTCCCGCCTGCTTGTCAAAAAAAACAGAGCAAAAGCTGCCTGTTCTCTTATAAACCGTGCCCTGGCAGTAAATCCAAAAGATCAGAAACTGCTTGATGCGCTTTCAAATGCAAAAAAATATCTTCCGGAAGATAATAATGATTCGCCTTTACATATAGAAGAAAACATTAAAAAAACACCGTCAGTTCAGAAACTTGAAGAACCTGCAGATAACAGCGAATTTGATACAAATGGTCTTGAAATCAACATGAACGAAGCAGAAATGGCAATCTATGAAGACCATGAAGAAGAGGATGAACCTGTTCAGAAAGAAAAACCTGTTGAAGCAGAAAAGAAGTTTGACTTTGATTCAATGGGAATGGATCAGCTTGCCAATGATCAGCCTGTAGATCCGGTTTTCTTTGATGAAAGGGACGATCTTTTTGAAGAAGAAAAACCGGAAATCCAGAATCTTGATGAGCTTGTTAACGATGATGAAATGCCGGTTGACACTTCAGAGCCTCGCTACGTAGATGATGATGCCTTTTTCAGTGATGATGAAGACCCCTCAGAAATTACTGCACTTACAGACGGCATGGATCATAGCGAAGAGGAAGATACTATTCCTGTTACAGAACCAGAAGAAGCTGCAGAAGAAAAAACAGTTCCAGCAGAAAAAAAAGAACATGCTCTTTCTGATAATTTTAAAGAAGAATTAAAAGAACAGATGGAAAAAATGCAGGAAGTTCTTGATAAAGCAAATTATGCAGCTGAAAAAGCCTGGGATGCAGCTCAGATGGCAGCAGACAGTGCTCAGATACTTGATGATGCGGCAAAGAATCTGGAAAAAGAAGAAATTGAAGAAGAACAGGATTTAGAAACAGAAGATGAACCAGAAATTGAAGAAAATATTCTGGAAGAATCTCCTGTTCTTGAAGAAAAACCTGAACTTAATCAAGAGGAACTTACTTCAGAAGAAGAAACCGTATTGGATGAAGCAACTTCACTTCTGCCGGAGATTATCAGGGAACTTGAAAAAGGTGAACCTTTAGAAAACTATAAGGAAGAACTTGAAATGTTCAAAAAACTTCGTGAACTTCTTGAGTATCTCCCAGAATATAAAAAAGAACTTTTCTTAAAGAGCCGCACAAGACTTCTTCTTGATTACATTATTGCAAGACTTTCCGGAGAACCAGGACTTTATGTTACAGTTAACGCTCTGATTGATACTGGAGTTGTAAAAGCCTGGCTGTCAGAAGAAGAAACTGAAGAAGATATTGAAACTCTGATTGCAAAAGGTCTGGATGTTGTAAGAAATCTTTCTCAGTTCCTTACTGATGAAACTCTTAAAGAAGCCATTAACAAAGTGCTTGATAAAATTCAGTAAAGAAGTTTTATAAAAAAGAACGGGGATGACCAGTAAGTTCAACTTGCGGTGGTTTCGATAAACTCAACCACCGTAATGCAAACTTATTGGACAGCCCCCTTTTCTTTTAATGTCTGGTACAGATTTATTTCCACAAAATACGGGAATGAGTAATTACTTCGTTTCCGTTTTCTGTAATAAGTACATCGTTTTCAAGGCGAACGCCGCCAAGTTCCGGATCATAAAGTCCCGGTTCCAGAGTTACAATCATACCTGGCTTAAAAACCAGTTCCTGAGGTTGTTTTCCGCTGACTCTTGGGAATTCGTGGATTTCAAGCCCGATTCCATGACCAAGAGTATGAGGCATTTCACGCTTTGCTTTTTTAAATACATCATCAGCGGCAATTCCTGCGATTCTGATCTGTTCTCCGGCTTTATAGTAAGGCAATGCTTCCTGGGCTGCTTTTTCTACAAGCTTAACGAGAGCCTCCTGTTCTGGTGTTGCATTTTTTACAACAGTAAGTGTTGTGTCAGAAGTATAGCCTTCAAAAATTACGCCGAAATCCAGAATTGAAAGTCCTTTTCCAGGCCATGGAGCACTTGTATATCCAGGAAAGGCGTGGATTGCAAAACTTCTGGAAGGTCCTGCAGCGAGAGTATCAAAACCTGTCTTTTCACATCCGTTAACTCTTAATTCTCTTTCGATTAACAGAGCTACATCCATTTCTGTTTTGATGGATCCGTCATCAATTCCAGCATCAATTTTATCTATTATAAGGTCACCGATTCTTCCTGCTTCTTTTGTACATTCAATTTCATATTCATCTTTGCAGGCACGAAGATTCCTTACAAATTCGTGTCCAGATTTTTCCCGGCACAAAACATCCCAGTTGTCCAGGGCATCAATATACTGAAGAAACAGGGGATATGGAGTAACTGGAGGCAGTTCAACTTTAAGTCTTGTATCGGAAATCTTAAAGGATTTAAGAACTTCACGAACTGCAGTTGTGTTTTTTCGGTCATATTTATTGTATGGAACAATCTTTACATCAACGCTTCTTTCTCTTGCAAGATTTTCATCCCATGGAACAAGAGTGTTTTTACCGTCTTTTGAACAGATCCAGAGAGCATCGGAAGGATGGCCTGTAAAATATCTGACGGCAGGATCTCTCCGTTCTTCTGTATCTTCAAAAACCATGGCTGTAATGCCATTCTCATTCATAAAGTCAAAAAGTTTCTGTTTTCTGGCTTTGTAAATATTTTTTAATTCTTCTGCTGAAAATTTTTTCATTTAGTTTCTCCCAAACTTTCTTTTTATCATTGAAGTTACTGCTGCAATCATAGGATCTTTTGTAATGATGAGAAGTAAAATTCCGCATGATGCAAAAATCAGGGCTGTGATTCCTACAAGACCACCACATCCTGCAATGCGGCCTCTGTTTTCAAAATATGGAAGCAGTGCGTTTCTTGCGAAATATGCTGGAATTGCAGCAATAATTGAGTACAGTACGATTTTTGCCCCGTAAAGTACAGTTCCTGTAACAACAGATTTTACATTTATTGCAGGATTTTTTTTGAGGAAAGTAAAAAGCAGAACTGTATTTCCAAGGCTTCCAAGACTTAAAGCCAGTGCAATTCCACCACCGCTCATTGGTCTGATTAAAACCAGTGCAAAAGCCATGTTAACAACAAGTCCGAGAATTCCTGCAAGAGTAGGAGATTTTGTATTTCCCTGAGCATAGAATGCAGGAGAAACAACTCTGTTCATTGCAATGAAGAAAAGACCGGCTATGTGCCATCTGAAAGCTGTTAAAGTGAGTTGTACGGATTCATCATTGAACTTTGCAGATTTATAAACAAGAGAAATGATTTCTTTTCCGCTTACAAGTGAATAGAAAGTAACTGGAATTGAAATCATGGCAATAATTTTTATAGCCTGACTTAAAAGTCTGTTAAATTCTTCCCATTTTTCAGTTTTGGCAAGGCCGCTTAAATCTGGAAGAATTACAGTTCCGATTGAAACTGCAAAAATACCAAGAATAAGTTCCTGAAGCCGGAGAGAATACTGAAGAGAAGAAACGATTCCTGTACCGGCTTTTCCAGCCAGTGCTGTAGAAATTACGTCGTTCAGCTGATAGGCAGCCATTCCTATAACTGTAGGTCCGATAAGTGCAATAACACGACGGGTTCCCGGATTACTGAAAGCCTTTTTCAGGGTTGTAAAATGACATCCCCAGCCAGTACGGATTACAAAAGGAAGCTGGAAAAGTGCCTGTACACATCCTCCCGAAATAACACCGATTGACATGGCTCTGGCTGCCATCTGAGCCTTAAAATCCGGGGCAGTGGCAGACTGAGAGAGAACAATCCAATTGAATGTAAAGAAACTTTCCTTTAATTTTACAAAATCAATTTCATATTTAATAAGAAGTGGTGTCAGAGCGTAAGTTGAAGCAATAACGATTGAATTGAAAAGAACAGGAGTAAAACCTGATGGACTGAAAATCTTTACACCGTTAAGGATTCCCTGAAAAAATGCTGCAATGGAAATTACAAACAGATAAGGGAACATGATTCTTGTTAAAAGTGTACCTTCAGCCAGAAGTACGCTGTCTGTGGAGTCAAGAAAAAGAGGAATAAGCAGTCCGCTGATACAGATACCGATTACAACTACAACTGTTGTACAGAAAGAGATGAGGGTAAGAGTTGCGTTCAGGAATTCTTTTGTAGTTTTGGAGTCTTCGCTTTCAATATAACTTTTAAAAGTTGGAATAAAAGCAACCGAAATGGAGTTTTCGGCAAAAAGTCGTCTTAAAAGATTTGGAATCATAAAGGCAATGCCAAAAGCATCTGCAAATCTGGAAGTACCCAGAAATGAAGCTTTTGTCATTTCTCTTACAAGGCCAAGAATACGGGAACACAGGGTAAAAAAGGAAAGTGAAAGGCCGGAAGCAAGAAGCGATGTTTTCTTTTTCTGAACTTCGCCTTCATTAGATTCAAAATTTTTCATAATTATAGAATATATGTTTTTGCCTTGATAAACAATCTGGGTTATAATGTAAAGATAAATTGGAGATAATAGCGAAAAATGTTTAAGAAACAGGTTTTTCAGCGTGTAGGAGAAACAAGAATCGTTCCAATTTCATTTAAGATTCTTGCTATCTTTTCTATATTGCTTTTGCTTTCAAACTTTGCAACAAATACAATTAATCTTATTTTAAACCAGCGGCAATTTTTCAAGCTGAACAATGAGATTATGGTCTGCAGACTTAAGGATCTTTTTTCTGCAGCCGGGAATCAATATCAGATTTCTATATTCAGCGGAGACAGAAATGCTGCAGTTGAATCAATAAAAAGTGTAGCCCGCAAAGGCTTTGAACTTCCATCCAGCTATGCTGCGGCTTTTGACCGTCAGGGAAACATTCTTTTTGAACTTTGTGCTGACGGCGAAGAAACTGATGAATTAGAAATTCAGCGCCTTATGGTACTGGAAAAAGAAGCCGTACAGAGAGATGATTCACAGGTTTTTTCTGATTACACTTTCTGTGACAAAAGTGCCCTGGGCCGCCTTAATGAAGCTTATGAAACAGGAATTTATGATGGTTCCCTGACTTTTGAAACAAGCAAAGGTGAATATTTTGGTGTTTATAAGTACCAGGAAGAGTGGCAGTATTATTTTGTCCGTGCAGAACTTCGTGCTGATACAACTCGTTCTACCAATATGGTTCTGGGAGTAATTTCCCTTATCATCATAATCCTGCTGGCTGTATTCCTTATTGTAGGATTTAATGTTTTCGGCCGTATCCTTGCAAACGTAAAGCATATTACAAACAGTCTTTATGAAATGCAGAAGAAACAGCAGCTTACTTGCATTGATCTTTCAAATGCACCTAATGATGACATTACATATCTTGCAGCAAGCTTTAACTCTCTTTCATCAACTATCAGTAACCTTCTTGGTATTTTCCAGAAGTTCGTTTCGAAAGATGTTGTAGCAAAAGCTTATAACGAACATCAGATTCGTCTGGAAGGAAGCGGACAGAACCTTACTATTCTTTTCAGCGATATTAAGAGTTTCACATTCCGCACAGAAACTCTTGGAAATGACATTATTGACCTTCTTAATGTTCACTACGACCGGGTAATTCATGCAGTTCATGTAAACAAAGGTGTAATCGGCTCAATCATTGGCGATGCAATTCTTGCTATCTACGGTACAGAAGACGAAAAGAACAAATCTCTTGATTCTCTCGAAGCTGCATGGACAATTACAGACCTTACAGAAAAACTTCGTACAAAAATGATTGCCCGTCGTGAAGAAATTGAAAAAACAAGACAGCTTACAGAATCTGAAGAAAAAGTTTATAAAGCTGTTTTAATTGATGTTGGTGTTGGTATTGATGGTGGAAATGTTTTCTACGGAAATATCGGTTCAAACGAACACATGACAAATACTGTTATCGGTGACAATGTAAACTCTGCAAGCCGTCTGGAAGGTTTAACAAGAATCTATCATCTCCCTGTTATCTGTTCAGAATACATTAAGCAGGATGTTGAAGCTGTTACAGATAAATATGTTTTCTACGAAATTGATACAGTTCAGGTTAAGGGAAAAACAGAAGGTAAAAAGATTTACTATCCTGTAAAAAAAGAAAACACATCAGAAGAACAGCTGGAAAAATTTGAAATCTACAGTAAAGGCCTTAAAGCTTACTACGAAGGTGACTGGACTGAAGCAAGAAAACTCTTTAAGAATTGTGCACTTGAATGTACAGAAGTTTTCCTTGAAAGAATGGGTAATGGAAAAGCACCTGCTGACTGGAGTGGAATATGGACAATGACAACAAAATAAAAGCCAAATCTTTAACGGGAGCTCATGAAGAAGTTCAGCTTTTCTTAAAGGATGAACTTAAGAGTCTGAGCTATTCAAAGGCAGCTCAATACAATCTTGAGCAGGAATATGCCCGTACAAAGAAAAATAAAAACAGAGCAGTTGTTATTATTATTGCATCATGTTTTTTTGCAGTAGCATTGCTTACTCTCGGACTTTCTCTTTTTATCAGGAGTTCCAACAATAGCATTACTGTAAATATTGATACTTTTGATGACCTTAATCTTCGCACACTTTTGAATTCTGCCGGCAGAGCGGAAGACCTTTATCAGAATGCAGTTCGTTACAGAGATAATCTTATTACATCCCGGGATGAGGAATTAACTGCAGCTGAACAGAAAAGAGAAAATGATTTGTACACTCTTCAGTCTGTAGCTAAAGTTTCAAGCAAAAAAGCAATTGAAGAAAAACGTACTGCCATTCAGGCTCAGTACAAAAAATCTGTTGAGGATATTAAAGCAAAATATTCTGTAAAAATTGCAGAGGCTGAAAAACAGATTTCAGAACGGGAAGGCTTTCTTTCCGGTTTTGATGCTGAAAGACTTTCAGAAGCTCAGAAAAACGAGGCTGCACTGGACTCTCAGAAACAGCTTAATGATATGGAAAAAGCAGATCTTGAAAAACGGTATCTTAACCAGATTCAGGAATTAAAGATTCAGATGGCAGTTCAGCAGAGAGAAGCTGTAAAACAGCAGCGTGAAGCAGTTGAAGAAGTACGCCGCATTTATCAGGCAAAGATTGATCTTCTTGATCCTGATGCAAGAAGTCAGTCTCAGGTGCAGGATAAAATCATTCTGGAAACAGGTATTCCTAAGTCTGCAACATCAAATGCATCAATAGAATTCAAGCAGCATTTTGATGGGGATTATTATGTAAAACAGTTTGAAACTCCGGAAGAAAACTTTGTTTCTTCTATTAATACATCATCTGTTTATCTTGAAGACTTAAATACAATTGCCAACCGTTTCAGTACAATTCCTATGGAAAATTCAATCCGTCATTATGTTCCTGCCATGCAGCGTCTTGCATATCAGATTGTAGAAAATATGGCACAGAGTCAGAGTACTATGCAGAAAAAAATTGATGTTCTGAAGAATGATATAAAGCAGAAAAATTCCCGTCTTGATACAATGGAAAAATATTTTGATGCTCAGTGTACTCAGGATAGAGCAAATCCCGCAGACGGTATAATCATTAACAGTCAGAATAAAAAAGCAATTTTTGTTCATGTTGCTTCTTCAAAACAGTCTTTATTTACCGAAAATCAGACACTTAATGCCCAGATTCGGGAAGGTAAAAAAATGATCTGTCAGGTTTCAATCAGTAAAGATGGCGATGGATGGAAGGTTGTTCCTTCTGAAGAGGCTAAATCTTCAGAAATTGACCAGATTAAAAGCGGTCAGAAATTCTGGTTTGTAATGGCTGCAAAAAAATAATAAAAAATCCTTTAGGGCCTTTATGTCAGGGCAAACGCATTATAACCGATTTTATATTGAAAATGGCGCAAAGGAGTGAAA
>JAEDGQ010000049.1 GCA_016297415.1 Treponema sp. | reverse complement strand
AGCCTGTCGAAGGGCTCAATGACCGCTACAGTCATTACTTATTGGACAGCCCCTTAACAACGAATTGCAGGACACAGTCCATTAACAACTCCCTCAAAAGGAGCGCCAAGGACGGCGCGTCAATTTCCAGATATCAATACCCGACGAAACTCCAAAGGAGTTTCGTGTAGTTGAAAATTGCAAGCCACAGTCCATTAACAACACCCCCAAAAAGGAGCGCCAAGGACGGCGCATCAATTTTCAGATATCAATACCCGACGAAACTCAAAAGGAGTTTCGTTTAACAACGAATTGCATGGATGCAATTCGTTGTTACGGATTTACAGTTGTCTTATAAGTTGTAACAAGTACACCGTCTTTCTTAACAAGTTCAACCATTACAGCAGACTTGATAGGATTGCGTTTTTCATCAAATGTGATGTGTCCTGTTACATAGTCCCCGTTTGTATTTTTAAGAGCATCACGTACTTTTGTGCTGTCTGTAGAGCCAGAAGCAAGGATAGCATCTTTAATCATGTAAACAGAGTCATAACCAAGAGCAGCAAATGCAGTTGGTGTTGAGTTGTATTTAGCTGTGTAAGAGTCTACGAAGTCTTTTACTTTACCTTCTGTAGAGTCAGCAGCATAGTGGTTAGAGTAGAATCCGTTAAGAACTTCATCACCAGCATTGTCTGTAAGACCATCCCAACCATCTGCACCAACGATAGGAGTGTTTACACCCTGAGCACGAAGCTGTTTAGCAATAAGAGCTACAGTTCCGTAGTAGTCAGGAAGATATACAACATCAGGTTTAGCATTCTTAATTTTAGTAATCTGAGCGTTAAAATCTTTATCACCAGTGCTGTATGATTCTTTAGCTACAACAGTTCCCCCATTAGCTGCAAATGTAGAAACGAAGTTTTCTGTAAGACCTGCAGAATAGTCATTACCACTGTCATAAAGAACAGCAGCTTTTTTAGATCCCAGTGTATCAACAGAGAATTTAGCACCAACGGTACCCTGGAACGGGTCAATAAAACATGCACGGTATACATAGTCACCATTTTCTGTGATTGCTGTAGCTGTAGCAGCTGGAGCAACGAGAAGAACTTTCTGAGCCTGTGCAAGAGAAGCAATAGCCTGTGTACATCCAGATGTTAAAGAACCTACGATGATTGTAGCCTTGTCTTTTGTAACGATCTTTTTGTAAGCGTTAACTGATTTTTCAGGATTACCTTCATCATCTTCGCTGATAATTTCAACTTTTTTACCGTTAATACCACCAGCAGCATTGATTTCTTCAACAGCAAGTTCAATACCGTTTTTAGCCTCAACACCATAAACTGCTACTGCTCCAGAAAGAGGTCCAATAGCACCAATTTTGATTGTTTCAGATGATTTTTCACCACAACCAGTAAATGCAAGAAGTCCAGCGAGAGCAAGACTTACAACTGAAAATACTTTTTTCATCATATCCTCCAATGAAAAGTATAACAAAATTATTATGCTTTTTGTGTTTTTAGTAAAGCAACGCAATGTCAAAAAATGTGCTTTTTTTTACTATTTTACTGTTGTAAAATTGACGATGATATAGAGAATATATACATGCGAGGATTTTTTTATGAATAAGAAAACCATTGCCTTTTTAACCCGTTCTTTGGTCGATGCCACAGGAAAAAACATGTGGAAAGGTATTGTAACAGGCTGTAAGAATGACAATAAGCCGCTTATTACATTCCGTGGTCCAGTTTTAAATAAAGGACAAGGGTCAATTATCTATCATTTAATCTCCGACAATGTCTTTGATGGAGTTATTTCCTGGGCTTCATCAGATGTAGACCAGCCAACAATGGATTACTACAAAAAATTTGTAAATACTCCATTAGTTTGTATGACTTTTAAAATCGAAGGACATCCGGTAATCATTACAGACTGCCGAACAGGTATTATTGAATTGATGAATCACCTTATCGAAGTTCATCACTTCTCAAAAATTGCTTTCATCCGTGGTCCGGAAACTCATATTTACGCAAAAGAACGCTATGAAGGATATCTGGAAGGTCTTCAGAATCATGGTATTGAAATTAATCAGGAATTAATTTCTCCATGTGGCGGCTGGGCAATCACAGACGGAGCAAAGGCTGTTGATGCATTTCTCTCAAAAGGATTTAAACCTGGAAAAGATATAGAAGCAATTGTAGCTGTAGGCGACAATGTTGCTATCGGTGCTCAGGAACAGCTTATTAAAAAAGGCTTTTCAATTCCTCATGATATTGCAGTCTGTGGTTTTAACGGAACAAACGATGCAGCATGGAGTAATCCTCCTATTACAACTGTAGAAATGCCTTTCTATGGACAGGGATTAAAAGGCTACGAAACACTCAAAGCAACAATGAACAATCAGCCTGTACAGGATGAATTCCGCTACAGCACACGGCTTGTACTTGGTCAGTCCTGTGGCTGTACTTCCGCTTCAGTTCAAAGGGCTTTCTTTTCAAGTTCCACAGAAACAAGTACAAATCCAGCTAAAGGCGGTATTTTCAAGAAAAAAATTGCAAATACATTCCTTTCTGATTCAGAAATTTGTGAAAAATTCAAAAGTACAAATTTTCAGGATAAGTTAAAGACAAAAATTCTTCAGACTGTTCGTGAAGACCGCTACACAAACCAGTATACTAATGAATTTTTTGCAGGTTTCGTTAACAAATTTGTAGATTCCTTTATCAAAGACTGTCTTAGCAATGAAGAAAAACCATTGTTTACACAGACAATTTCAATAGGTCTGAATAAATTCATTTCTGTATCCACAGAATTCACAGTATGGCAGGATATTGTTTCAGAATTAAGAAATTTCATTACTCCATTCCTTGCAAAAAGTAATTTTATTTCAAAATCAGACAACCTCATTCAGCAGGCACGTATTCTTATTAACGAAGTTGACTGTCGTACACAAAAACAGATGAACCTTCTTGAATCTCGTAACGAAAATAATCTTCGTCAGATTAGTACTGATATTCTTTCATGTGCTGATGTTGATGGACTTATGAATATCATTACTAAATCGATTGGCAAAATTGGAATTGATGGTGTTTACGTTGTTCTCTATGATAACTGCGAATACACAGAAGAAAATCATTTAATTCCAGAAACAAGCCGTCTTATTCTTGCCGTTACAAATCATGAAAGAATTTCTCTTCCTGAAGGTGGTCTTACTTTTGAAACAAAAGACATTCTTCCAGATTCTATAAGCAATGTAGATACATTCCGTATTTTTGAAGTTGAATCACTTCACTACCAGGATCAGTACCTTGGTTATATTGTATTTGAATCATCCAAAGATAATGGTGTTGCCTTCTCTACTCTCCGGGATCAGATTTCATGTTCTCTTTATAGCGCACTTCTCCTTAAAGAAAGAAATGAAAGCCGCGTAATTATGGAAGGTACAATGCAGGCCATGACAGAAAAAGCAGATGTTGTTTCAAATCAGGCAGAATTGATTTCCAATAACATTACAACAATTTCTCAGTCCATGGACAATGTAGCCACAAACATTAGAGATATTTCTGGTAATATTTCCACAGTTGCAGATACTGTTGTTTCCGCAAACAGAATGATTAATGATGCAAACTCTGCAATTGAAACCCTTGTAGAAAGTACTGAACAGATTACAACTGCAATTTACATGATTAATGATATTGCCGAAAAAACCAACGTTCTTGCCCTTAATGCTGCTATCGAAGCCGCTCATGCAGGAGATGCGGGTCGTGGATTCAGTGTTGTAGCAAAAGAAGTAAAATCTCTTGCAGCTCAGACTGTTTCTTCAACTCAGGCAATTCAGGATCTTGTTGAACGCAATAACATTAATACTAAGCAGACAGAAGAAGTTATTAATGCAACTAACGCTGCTATTAAAACAATTGCAAATCTTTCTGAAAACATCAAAAACTCAATTACAGAACAGGTTAGCACTTCTGCTGAAATTTCTAATCAGCTCCAGACCGCATCTACCGGTGCAGAACAGATTTCAGCTGCAATCATTGAAATTGCAAAACTAGGTGAACATCTGGCACAATAAACTGAATTAAGTCTTAAAAAAACATAAAAATCCCGGACAAGTGAAGTGCACCCCTAAAGTTGGACAAATAAAGTTCAATTTCAGGGGTGCATTTTTTGTTAACAAAGCAGTCGTCAAAAATTATATAAGTTATCTTTAAACTTTGTTCTTGTTTAAAAAAATAATGCCGCCCTAGCATTGTAGGACGGCGTAGACAGACAAAACTATGCCTGTGCTTCTTCTGTTGCTGGTGCTTCAGCAGGAGCTTCTTCAGCTGCAGGTGCTGCTGCTTTAGCTTTTCTTGCTTCAACTCTAGCAATGTTTTTGAGTGCAGCGTTACAGTATTTACATACTTTTACATTTGCACCATCAATTTCTTTTTCATAAAGAACTTTGATATCTTCTTTACCACAGCGTGCACATTTACCACGTCCGTGATTTGCTTCGCTGCGGATACCAGATCCACGATGTGCTTTAGACATTAGTTACTCCTTATTTTGCTTCTTCAGCAGCAGGAGCTGCTTTTTTTGCCTTAGCTTTAGCAGGTGCTTTTTCAGCTTTTGGTTCAGCTTTTTTTGCTTTTGCAGCTGGCTTTTCTTTAGATTCTTCAGTTGGAAGTTTGTAGTCTACCAATTCAAGAATTACCATATCTGCAGCATCACCCTGACGGAAACCGATCTTGAGGATACGAGTGTAACCACCCTTACGATCCTTCATGCGTGGTCCGAGTTCTGTGAAAAGTTTGTTCAAGATTTTTTCATCCTGAATAAACTTTGCGGCGATACGACGGTTATGTACTGTATCAACCTTGCTGCGTGTAATCAATTTTTCAGCAGCTTTACGAACTTCTTTAGCTTTTGAGCTAGTAGTTGTAATGCGTTCAAATCTGAAAAGTGAAGTTACCATGTTACGTGACATAGCACGACGGTGTGCTGATGTACGTGAAAGTGGATTGAAACCAGTCATGTTATTCATTGGATTCTTCCTTTGCCTTTGGATTTGCCAAATTTACATTTTTAAGATGACTGTAATCTGTCATACCAAGTGTAAGCCCCCATTCAAGAAGCTTTTCCTTGATTTCAGTAAGAGACTTTTTACCAAAGTTTCTTGTTTTAGCAATGTCATCTTCTGTCTTTTTAGTTAATTCACCGATTGTACGGATATTAGCATTTTTAAGACAGTTTGAAGAACGAACTGAAAGTTCCAGTTCTTCTACTGGAGTGTTAAGCAATGAACGAACTCTTTCATCACCTTCATCCATGTCATCGGAACTTGCAACATCATTATCATTGAAGTTTACAAAGATTGAGAAATGATCTTTAGCAATCTTTGCTGCTTCAGCAAGAGCATCTTCTGGAGCAATAGTTCCATCAGTCCAAACTTCAAGAACAAGCTTATCATAATCGTTTCTTTCGCCAACACGACAAGGTTCAATAGCATATTTTACCTTGCTAACTGGTGAGAAAATTGAATCGATTGGAATAGTTCCAACAACTTCAATATAAGCACTGTTAACTTCAGCAGGTACATAACCTCTGCCTAAATCAACCTGAATTTCGATTGTAAGAGAAGCACCTTCCATCATTGTGAATACAGGTACATCCTTAGTAAGAACTTCAAGCTGACCTTCTTTAGCAAAGTCATTACTTGTTACAGTTCCAGGTCCTTTAAATTCGAAAAGAAGTGTGTCCTGTTCTCCATCGTTTGGAAGCTTAAAGCGAATCATCTTCAAGCTGTTCAGAATTTCAAGTGTATCTTCTGAAACATTAGCGATTGGATCAAATTCACTCTGAATTACACGAGGAACACCTTCAGCATCAAATGAAGTAATCCGAACAGAAGTTACTGCATATCCCTGAATTGATGAAAGAAGTACACGGCGGAGTGTGTTTCCGATTGTTGTACCAAATCCAGGTTCAAATGGATAAGCTGTGAACTTTCCGTAATTAGGATTTGTTTCGAGATGTTCAAATGAAATGCCTTTTGGTTTTTTAAAACCTTTAAGCAGGTTTTTACGAGCCATCTGAACTCCTTTTATTCTGCTCAACAATGAGCTTTTCGATATCAATCAGTCCATGACTGATTAATTAAATACTTTTTACCGGATTAACCGGATAAAACTAACTTTTACAACTTTGTAGATAAATAACAAAAATGGACGTTGAAAGATAACATCCATTTTTATTTTATCTTACATACGGCGAGTCTTACGTGGACGACATCCGTTGTGTGGGATTGGAGTAACATCAGAAATTGATTTTACTTTAAGTCCCAAAGCACCGAGAGCACGAACTGCATTTTCGCGACCCATACCTGGTCCCTTAACGAATACGTGAACTTCACGCAGACCATAGCTTACTGCTTTCTGAACAGCTGTTTCTGTAACTGTCTGAGCAGCAAATGGAGTTGATTTTTTTGCTCCACGGAAACCAAGTCCACCTGAAGAAGCCCATGAAAGAGCATTTCCGTTCAAGTCTGTAATTGTTACGATAGTATTGTTGAACGTAGCCTGGATATATACGTTTCCTTCGTATACGCTCTTCTTTTCCTTTCGTTTTTTTACGGTAGCCATTAATTAAATCCTCCGTCCTATCAGACAGCCTTTTTCTTGTTAGCAACTGTCTTCTTCTTACCTTTACGAGTGCGTGAGTTAGTGCGTGTGCGCTGACCACGAACAGGTAAACCTTTGCGATGACGAAGACCACGATAGCAACCAATGTCCATAAGACGTTTAATGTTAAGACCAATTTCTGAACGAAGATGACCTTCAACTTTGTATTCAGCATCAATTACTGAACGAAGTTTTGCCTGTTCGTCCTGATCAAGATCATTCATCATCTTGTCTGGATTAATCTTACATTTTTCACAAATCGATTGTGCAGATGAACGACCGATACCGTAAATATAAGTCAATGCAACAACGACATGTTTATTAGGGAGGTCAACTCCCGCAATTCGAGCCATCTGTTACTCCTTAACCCTGTCTCTGCTTATGTTTTGGGTTAACACAAATAATACGGATAATTCCGTTTCTTTTAATAACCTTACACTTATCGCAGATGGGCTTTACGCTGGTTCGTACTTTCATAAAAGTCCCCCTAGGGAAAGTATGATTTAACCCGAATCATGGCAATTCGCAATGAATTACAATCCGGGTTAACTAATTTACCATAAATTCCCGCATTTGTTCTATAGAAATCCAGGAAATTTTCTGAATTTTTTCAAAAAATTACAGATTTCTTGAACGTAATTTACCCTTCTTAACGAGGCCTTCAGAGTGATGCATCTTAAGAAGTGCTTCAACCTGACTCATTGTATCAAGATCAACGCCTACCAGAATCAGAAGTGATGTACCACCCATCAACATTGCAATTGAAGGCGGGAACTTAAACAGAATCTGAATAAGTGTTGGTAATACAGCGATTGCTGCAAGATAAAGTGAACCAGGTAACACGAGACGGTTTAAAACCTTCTGCATGTATTCTTCTGTTTTGTCAGTACGGATTCCAGGAATAGAACCACCATTTTCTCTGATGTTCTTTGCGATTTCTGTGGGGTTCAGTGTTACCTGTGTGTAGAAGTATGCAAAGAATACAATCAAAATTACTAACAATACATTGTATGGAATTCCTTTTGGATCAAGCCATACAGACAGCTTAGATACCCATGAAGCTGTGCTATTGCTTGCACCAAAACTTGAAATAACCTGTAACGGGAATGTTAAGAACGAAGATGCAAAAATTACTGGAATTACTCCCGACGGATTAATTTTGAATGGAATATAAGTACTCTGTCCACCGTACATTTTCCGTCCAACTACACGTTTAGCATAGTGTACAGGAATTTTACGTTCGCCGGACTGTTCGTAAACTACAAGAGCGATGATTCCGAAGAACATCAAAACTACTACGATAACTGCTACAGCGTTGATTTCGTGTGACTGAACTCTTTTTACAAGGTCAATAACAGCATGAGGAAGACGAGCAACGATACCAGCAAAAATCAGAATAGAAATTCCGTTTCCAATACCGCGTGCTGTAATCTGATCTCCAAGCCAAACAGTAATCATAGCACCTGTAGTAACAGTGAGCATTGCAAGCAGCTTAAATGCAAGTTCGTTTTCCATAATCATTGCATTTGGAATACTTTTTGCATAAACAGTTACAGCAAGAGACTGAATCAGACATACACCAACTGTACCGATTCTAGTCCATGCTGCAAATTTACGCTGTCCCCCATCTTCCTGAACGATGCGTTTAAGAGATGGGAAGATAATCAGCGCAAGCTGCAAAATAATCTGTGTTGAAATGTATGGCATTACACCAAGCATGAACACAGAGAAATTAGAGAATGCACCACCGGCAAAGAAGTCCATGTAGCTGGCAAATGAGTTTCCACTATTCTGTTTGAAGAATGTTACGAGTGCACCTGCATCAATTCCTGGAATTGTTAAGGCACATCCTAAGCGGAAAATTGCGAGAATAGATAATGTAAAGAGCAGGCGATTTCTCAGCTCTTTAATTCTAAACATATTTACAACAGGGTTGTTTGCCATGTGTGTCTCCAGTACTTATTTAATTATTTTGCTTCAACTGCTGTTTCTTTAACAGAACCGCCAGCTTTTTCGATTTTAGCTTTTGCAGATGCAGAAACTTTATCTACTTCAACTGTAAGTTCTTTTGTTAAATCACCAGTACCAAGGATTTTTACTAATGCATCAACCTTAGAGATAAGGCCTTTTGCAAGAAGTGTTTCCTTGTTTACTGTTTCACCAGCTGAATATTTTTCTTCAAGAAGAGTTACGTTTACTACAACAAATTCTTTCTTGAATGGGTAATTAGAGAAACCGCGGTGAGCAATACGACGGTAAAGTGGCATCTGTCCACCTTCGAAACCGATGTATGTCTTTCCACCTGAACGAGACTGCTGTCCCTTATTTCCCTTACCTGCAGTTGTTCCACGACCTGAAGAAGAACCGCGGCCAACAATGCGTCTCTTTTTGTTAGCACCTTCTGGTGCGCTCAATACGAAATCTGCCATTATTTTACTTCCTCGATAGTAATCAGGTGTGATACAGCTTCAGCCATACCAATTACAGCTGGAGTTGCTTCCAACACATTTGAAGAGTTGATCTTTTTAAGACCAAGACTACGAACAGTAGCAACTTTTGCTGGTTTCTGTCCAATTGTACTCTTTACGAGTGTAACCTTGATTTTCTTAGCCATGATTAACCCCACATTTCCTGCAGAGATTTACCTCTGTTTGCGGCAACAGCTTTTGCATCCATAAGGTTTTCAAGAGCATCAAATGTTGCACGTACTACATTGACAGGGCTTGATGATCCCAAAGACTTAGAAATAACGTCTGTTGCACCGATTGCATCCATGATAGCGCGAACTGGACCACCTGCGATGATACCAGTACCGGCACAAGCTGGCTTCAAAAGAATTGAAGATGACTTGTAATTTCCAAGCATTTCGTGTGGAAGAGTACCATTCTTTACTGGAACAGTAATGAGGTTTCTCTTAGCCTTATCAATACTCTTTCTGATAGCTTCAGATACATCATTAGCTTTACCAAATCCGTATCCTACGCGTCCTTTTCCATCGCCTACAACTGTGAGAGCTGAGAATGACATACGGCGTCCACCTTTTACAGTTTTAGCTGTACGATTCAGTCTAACAAGTTTTTCAACGAATTCTTTCTGTTCTCTTTCTTTTTCGAACTTGTTCTGGCGTTCCATTAGACTCTCCTAGAAAATGATCCCGGCTTTACGAGTTCCATCTGCAAGGGCCTTAACAACACCATGATACAGATATCCGTTGCGGTCAAAAACTACAGTTGTAATTTTTTTGTCCTGAAGACGTTTTCCAAATGCTTCACCGAGTTTTGCTGCACCTTCTGTGTTTGGTTTAATATCAGCAAATTCTTTTTCTAATGTAGAAATTGAAGCGAGTGTTACACCTTCATCATCATTAATAACCTGAGCGAAAAGGTTACAGTTGCTGCGTGTTACAGTTAAGCGTGGGCGAGCAGCTGTTCCGTAAACTGACTTACGGATGTGAACCTTACGATGCAGGCGCTTTCTTGCTTTATCATTAAGTTTCTTAAACATATGCTACACCTTATTTTACGCCAGTCTTTCCGACTTTGCGTCTGATAACTTCATCTTCATAACGAATACCTTTTCCTTTGTAAGGTTCAGGCATACGTAATTTACGAATCTGTGAACTGAATTCACCTACTTTCTGCTTGTCTACACCGGCAATTGTTACTTTACCGTTAGCATCAGCAGTTACAGTAAGTCCTTCTGGGATAACTGCGATGAAGTCAGAAGAATAACCAAGGTTCATAACCAGATTTTTTCCCTGAACTTCAGCTCTGTAACCTACACCTGTGATAATCAAAGTCTTTGAATATCCAGATGTAACACCAGTTACCATATTCTGAATCAATGCACGGTAAAGACCGTGTGCAGCAGCAGCTGCTTTTGATTCATTAGCTGGAGTAACAGTAAGAGCACCGTCTTTGATTTCGAGCTTAACATTGTCATTTACAGACTGTTTAAGTTCTCCTTTTGGTCCTTTTACTACAACTTCACCAGCGTTTGTTGTGATTGTAACTCCTGCAGGAATTGTAACAGGAAGCTTACCAATTTTTGACATATCTTCCTCCTATTACCAAACTTTGCAGATGAGTTCTCCGCCAACCATTTTTTCGCTTGCTTTCTTACCAGTTGTTACACCGCAAGAAGTAGAAACGATCAATGTACCGTATCCGTTAAGAACACGTGGCAGATCTTTGTAACCAGCATAAATACGACGGCCTGGTGTTGAAACTTTTTCAATACCATGGATAACCGAAGCATTAGTTTCATCATACTTTAAGAAAATACGGATGATAGAATGACCATCTTCCTGTACTTTCTTGAAGTTTTTAATATAACCTTCTGTTTTAAGGATCTTAACAATTTCAAGCTTAAGTTTAGATGTTGCAACATCAACTTTTTCGTGGCGAGCCTGAACTGCGTTACGAACCTTAGTGAGCATGTCTGCGATTGGGTCTGATGCACTCATTTCAATTCTCCTCCACTACCAACTTGATTTTGTTACGCCTGGTAAAAGGCCTTCACTTGCTAATTTGCGGAAACAAATACGGCAAATCTTAAACTTGCGCAGGTAACCGCGTGGACGACCACAAATCTGACATCTGTTATAGCTACGAGTGCTATACTTTGGTGTGCGATTTGCTTTGATAATCATTGATTTCTTAGCCATGTCTCTTCACCTACTTTCTGAAAGGCATATTGAACTTGGTAAGAAGAGCTTTTGCTTCAGCATCAGTTCTTGCACTTGTTACAATCGAGATGTTCATACCAGCAATCTTTACGATTTTATCGAAGTCGATTTCTGGGAAGATAATCTGTTCTGTAATACCAAGAGAGAAATTTCCGTGTCCATCAAAACCTGTTGCTTTGATTCCGCGGAAATCCTTTACACGAGGTAATGCAACATTGATTAAGCGGTCCAAAAATTCATACATAGTGTTACCGCGCAATGTTACCATTACACCAACTTCCTGGCCCTCACGAAGTTTAAAGTTAGCAATACTCTTTTTAGCCTTAGTCATAACAGCATGCTGTCCAGTAATCTGAGTTAAATCAGTTACTGCGGCATCAAGGAGTTTCTTGTTAGTGAGAGCTTCGCCTACACCCATGCTTACTACTACTTTTTTAATAGCAGGAATCTGCATTGTGGATGTATATCCGAGTTCCTTAAAGAGCTCTGGAGCGATAGTGTCCTTATAGACTTTCTTAAGCCGTGGTACGTACTTATCCATTACAGTGCTTCTCCACACTTGCGGCAAACGCGAGTTTTCTTGTCGCCGTCAATTTTGAATCCAATTTTAGTTGGACCGCATTTTTTACATACGATCGCAACATTTGAAATGTTAAGTGGTGCTTCGATCTCAGCAATACCGCCCTGATCCTGCTGGCTGCGTTTTCTCATTGCTTTTTTAACCATGTTAACGCCAGATACAATTACTGCATCTTTTTTAGCAATGACACGAACAACAGTTCCACGTTTACCCTTATCTTTTCCAGCGATTACCTGTACAGTATCGTCTTTACGGATCTTAAATTTCTTTTCCATATCGATTTACTCCTTACAGAACTTCTGGAGCGAGTGATACAATCTTCATAAAGTCCATATCACGGAGCTCACGTGCTACTGGTCCGAAAATACGCTTACCTTTTGGATTTCCATCACCATCAACGATAACACAAGCGTTATCATCGAAACGGATGTAAGTTCCATCAGGACGACGATATTCTTTCGAAACACGAACGATTACAGCCTTTTCAACTGTACCTTCTTTAATTGTAGAAGTAGGAATTGCTTCCTTAATAGCTACTACAACAATGTCGCCAATTCCGGCATAACGACGGTGTGTACCGCCGAGAACCTTAATTACCTGAGCTACTTTAGCTCCGGAGTTATCGGCAACAGTCAATTTTGATTGCATCTGCAGCATTTCTTAACTCCTTATAGCTTATTTAGCTCTTTCGATAATTTCTGCAAGTCTCCAGCACTTATCTTTGCTGATTGGACTGCATTCAATGATGCGAACTGTGTCACCAATGTGAGCTTCGTTCTTTTCATCATGTGCCTTACACTTTTTAGTCTGTGTAACATATTTCTTATAGAGAGGGTTCATTCTCTTTGTATCGATAGAAACTGTGATAGTTTTATCCATCTTGTCGCTAGTTACGATACCAACAAATGAACGTTTAGCTCCCTTTTTAGTCTGAACTTCCTGGTTTTCCACGGGTCAGCTCCTACTTAGTCTGTCCGGCAATTTCTTTTGCACGGATGAGCGTATTAAGTGTCGCAATTTCACGACGCATTGTACGCTTCTGCATTGGATTGTCTACATGGCCGATTACCATCTGGAAACGAAGATCCATGTATTTCTGTTTCATGTCATTGCGTTCAGCTACTAATTCAGCATAAGACATTTCTTTTACATTCTTTTTCTTTGCATTAGCCATATCTTACTCCTTAGTCTTTAGTAGGTTTGAAAGCAATCTTTGTCTTAATTGGAAGTTTGTCTGCTGCAAGACGAAGAGCTTCTTCGGCAAGCTTAAGATCAATATCACCAACTTCAAACAAAATTACACCTGGTTTAATGTTTGCTGCCCAGAATTCTGGTGAACCTTTACCCTTACCCATACGAACTTCGTTTGGTTTCTTAGTAATTGGTTTATCTGGGAACACACGTAACCATACATTACCTTTACGTTCAAGCTTACGGTTGATTGCAACACGGGCAGCTTCGATATGACGAGCTGTCAACCAAACTGGTTCAAGTGCTACGAGAGCAATCTGACCAAAGTCAATGTTGTTTGCACGTGTTGCGCATCCTTTTACTTTACCGCGCTGTACCTTACGGTGAATAACTCTTTTAGGACTAAGCATTTACGTTACTCCTTTGAAGAATCTGCTGCGCGAGCAGGGCGTTTAGCTCTAGACTTATCAGAAGCCTGTGAACGATCGCGGTTAGATTTGCGAACAATCTGACCAGCATCTTCATTCTTTTCATGACCGTAGTTCATGCCGTTGTAAACCCATACTTTAACACCGATTTTACCGTATGATGTATGAGCTTCGTATGTGCCGTAGTCAATGTCTGCACGAAGAGTATGGAGTGGTACACGACCTTCCTTATGTTCTTCTGAGCGTTTCATTTCTGCGCCACCGAGACGACCTGACAGACGAATCTTGATTCCCTGTGCTCCGCCTTTCATAGCGTTTGAAGAAGCCTGTTTGAGAGCCTTACGGAATGAACCGCGGCCTGCAAGCTGGCGTCCAACATTCTGTGCAATAAGTGATGCGTTGATATCAGCACGTTTAACTTCTTTGATCTTAATCTGAACCTTAGTAGTTGTGAACTGTGCCTGGATTTCAGCGCTAATCTTTTCGATATTAGCACCTTTTACACCAATAATAACACCTGGGCGTGCTGTATGAATAACAATAGTAACACGCTGAGGGTGACGAACGATTTCGATTTCTGCAATGTCTGCATTCTGGCATTCTGGTAAAGCTGTTACCATCTTGCGGATTTTAATATCTTCAAGAACCAGGTCTGCATATTTGTTTGAACCTGCGTACCAGCGAGACTGCCATGTCTTGTTAATTCCAAGACGCAAACCGATAGGATTTACTTTCTG
>JAEDGQ010000048.1 GCA_016297415.1 Treponema sp. | reverse complement strand
TAAGTGGGAAATATAAAAATGTCTAAACGGTTTCAACAGTCTGATTTCTGGTGCGATTTTAAGTGCGCTCACGGCTGGAAAAAAATAAATCATAACAACATAAATGTACTCGTAAGAGGTTTTAAAAAAGGCCCTGTTTCTTTTAGTCTGGCTTACGTTCCGCTTGCTCCTGAATCTACAGAAAAGGACTGTGAACTTTCTGCAGATTCTGCTTCTATTGGATGTGAATATCTTAAAAATGTAAAAAATCTTTCTTCTCAGTTAAAAGAAAAACTTCCTTCAGACACTATGTGCATCAGGTGGGATTTTCCTTTCGGTTTTTCTACTGCTGAAGAAAGGGACCGTTACTTAAAATCTTTTAATTCTCTTGCAAAAGCTGCAGACTTTAACATTAAAAAAGCATCTGTTGATGTTCAGCCTCCTGACAGTACTTTTCTGGACCTTACAAAATCAGAAGAAGAACTTCTGGCAGCAATGAAAAGCAAGTGGAGATACAACCTGAATCTGGCTAAAAGAAAAGGTGTTACTGTTCGTGCTGTGACTTGTGATAGTCCTGATTTTGAAAAAGACATGGAAAGTTTTTACCAGCTCTACAAAACAACTGCTGCCCGTGATGGAATCGGTCTTCATCCTAAAACCTATTATGAAGATTTATTAAAAAGAGGGGTGGTATCCACAGGCTCAGCTGCTGCAGAAAATAATACAAAAATCACTCTGTACATAGGCTCCCACGAAGGTGATGATCTTGCAGCTATAATTACTCTTTTTCAGAATGATGAAGCTATCTATCTTTACGGCTGTTCAGGCAACTTAAAGCGCAACTTAATGCCGGCTTATCTTGTTCAGTGGACTGCTATATGTGACGCTAAACAGTTTGGTTCTAAGATTTATGATTTTTATGGTATTCCTCCAACAGGTGAAGAAGGACACCCTATGCATGGGCTTTACCTTTTTAAAACCGGTTTTGGTGGACCTGAAGTACACAGAGGTGGAAGTTTTGATGTTCCTTTAACTGGAATGTATAAGCTTTACTCTATGGCTGAAAAACTCCGTGCTTTCTGGCACAAAAAAGTAATGAAGAAAATAAGGAGACGATAAATGAATCTTGAAGCTTTTGTTCTTGGCTGCGGTGGTATGATGCCGCTTCCTTACCGCCATTTAACTTCAGTTCTTCTTCGCCGTGACGGAGACCTTTTTCTGTTTGACTGTGGAGAAGGTACTCAGGTTTCTCTTAAACGCCTTAACCTTAAATGGAAAAAAATTGATGGAATTTTTATTTCTCATACTCATGCAGATCATGTTACAGGACTTCCCGGCATCCTGATGCTTAACAGTCAGGTTGACCGTACAGAACCACTTTATATTTACGGACCTCCAAAAATCAGGGAATACGTTGAAACAAGCCGTCAGGTTCTTGATATGTATATTAATTATCCCATTGTTGTAAAAGAAATTACAGCTCCATGTGTGGTTCATCAGGGAAAAGATTTTTATATCCGTGCATTTCCTTTGCAGCACACTAAAACCTGTGTTGGTTACACTCTGGAAGAACTGGACCGTCCGGGTGAATTTAATCTGGAAAAAGCAAAGGAACTTGGTGTACCCATGGGACCTCTTTTTGGAAAACTTCAGAAAGGAGAAGATATAACTCTTGAAAATGGAACTGTAGTAAAAAGCGAGGAAGTAATGGGTAAACCTCGTTCAGGCCGCAAATTCAGTTTTGTTACTGATACAATGTATCTTCCATCCATTGCAGGAGAAGTAAAGGGCAGTGATCTTTTAATCTGTGAAGGTATGTTTGCAGATGATTGTGCAGATCAGGCAAAAGAAAAGAAACACATGACAGCCCGTCAGGCTGCAACTATTGCCCGTGATGCAGCAGCAAAAAAGATGGCTATGATTCACTACAGTCCAAGATACACCGACCGTGAACTTGAAGTACTTCTGAAACAGGCTCAGGAAGTATATCCTGAAGCAATCCTTTCTAAGGACAGAATGATTTTTGAACTTCCTTACGAAGACTGATTATGATTGAATTAAAGAATTTTTCAAAGGAATATGACTCTATTAAAGCTGTTTCAAACCTCAGCTATACTTTTGAAAAAGGTACTATTACAGGCATTTTAGGACCAAACGGGGCAGGAAAAACCACAATCTTAAAAGCCTTAACAGGCCGTCATTTTGCATCTGAAGGTAAAGTAATTTTTTCTGAAACAATTGATGCAGCCCAAGCTCCTGAAAAAATCAGAAACCTTACAGGCTTTGTAGAAGAAACTGCCTCTCTTCCCGGTGAATATACAGTAAAAGAATACATTACATTTGTTGCGAAACTTCATGGATGTAATCAGGCAGCTGTTGAAAATGTAATAAAAAAATGTTCTCTGGAAGAATACAAAAACAAGAAAATCAATTCTTTGTCAAAAGGTTATAAAGAAAGAGTAAATTTTGCCCAGGCTCTTGTTTATAATCCGGAAATTCTTATTCTTGACGAACCGGCATCTGGTCTTGATCCGCAGCAGATTGTAAATATGAGGGCTCTTGTCAAAGATCTTTCAAAAGACCATACAATAATTCTTTCAACACATCTTATGCAGGAAGTTGAAGCTCTTTGTGAAAAGGTGCTTATCATAAATCACGGAAAACTTCTTGCCCAGGGAACAAAAGATGAAATTGTAAAAAATACGGTCACAAAAAATCTGGAAGAAGCTTTCTTTAAACTTACCTCCAGCTCTGGAAAGGAGGAGGAGGAAATATAATGAATAAATCACTTTATAAGTTTTCTCTTTTTTCATTTTTAATCGATCCTCTTTTTTATGTCTGTGCCCTTATTACAATTCTTTATACATCCTTTAATTTTTTCTTCGTAAATCATTTTTTTGTTACAGCTCAGGCCACATCTGATCTGAGGGTATTTTTTTATGGCATTTCTCAGATAACAATTCTTACTGTACCACTTCTGGTTTTCAGATTAAGACGGTTTATTACTGATGATTCATTTCCTTTAAGTCCTGCTTCCCGTTTTATTTCTCTAGGGGCAGCAGTCCTCTCTGCTTTACTTATTCCTGTTTTTCTTCTGATTGCAATTCCTGTTCTTGTAAGCTTTTATGGAAATGTAGATGCAGGGCAGGTTGCTGCAGGTTTTACAGGGACACTTTTTTACTTTCTTTGTTCAGTATTTTTTGTTTTAATGCTGTTTGCTGTATTAAGAAAAGAAAACGGAGCACTTCCACTTTTTCTGGCTGTTGTATGTCTTTTCTGCTTTAACTTCTGTCATTTAATTCCTCTTTATTTAAGAACAGGTGACATTTTTTCTTCCCTTCTTCAGAAAGTAAGTTTTGCCTGGAGATTTGATTCTTTTTCAAAAGGAATCATTGATACCCGGAATATTTTATTTTATGTTCTTTCTTCCGTTTTGTTTTTGTTTATTGCTGTTTTATATGAACACAAAAGAACAGGAAGAAAAACCGACAAAGTAAATGCAATTCTTTTAACATTGTCCCTTATTTTCTGTTTTAAGGCTTTTTCTTCTATTTATTCCCGGTTCGATATGTCTTTTTCAAGACAGTATTCAATTTCTAAAACTACTGAAAAACTCTGTAAACAACTTGAAAATCCTCTCCGTATTACTTACTGGCAGTCAAAAGAACTGAAACAATACTATCCCCAGACTCAGGATGTAACTGAGTTCTTAAAATCCTTTGCTCAGACTTCGCCTTCAATTTCTCTTTCTATTGAAAAAGCTGATCCTGAACGGCTTTCCCGGCTTGGAATTCAGGGGCAGCAGTTAAAAACCGAAAATACTACAAAACTTGAATATACAATGGTTTATTCTGCAATTCTCCTGCAGTATCTTGATAAATCTACAATCATTCCTTTTGTACTTTCTCCTCAGACTCTGGAATATGATTTAGCCCAGAGAATTCAGCAGCTTCTTACTGAGCAGGACAGAACTGTATTTATAGTATGTGGCAACGGTCTGGATATTGAAGAAGATTATTCATATGTTGTTCCATGGCTTGCCTCAAGAGGCTTTAATCCTGTGCAGCTGCCTTTAGAAAAAACTTCTTCTCTGGATCTTCTTTCTCCACAAACCATTGCTTCAAGTCAGCTTCTTGTTCTCGGATCATCTCAGTTAAGTTATGAACAGAGTCAGTCTATAAAAAATGTTGTTGAAAAAGGAATGAGTTCTCTTTTCTTAACAAGTCCTTATACTGCAGCAATTAAAAATGACTGGAATGTTACTAAAAATATTAACGACAGCCTTATTCCTGTATTAAACAGCTGGGGATTTGCTTTTGATTACAGCCTTGCCTGTGACCTTTCAAATTATGCTCTTACAATGCAGACAGGTGAGGGAAACCAGACTCAATACCAGACAATTAATTACCCCCTCTGGATAAGTGTTCTTCCTCAGGGAATTGCTTATGAGGGTGTCATTGTTTCCTGGGCAAGTCCTATTAATCTTTATGGAAATACAAAACCCCTTCTTCTTTCTTCGCCTCAGGCATGGATACAAAAACCTGCAGCAAGTGAAAAAGAACCTTTCCTTGTAAATCCTTTCCTCATTCCCAAAACCGCCCAGGCTTCTGATGCCCAGAATCAGCAGCTTGTTCTGGGAGCTTTCCTCTCTGATGAAAAGATAAAAGCCGCTTTAATCAGTGACCAGTATTTTGTAAGTTCTTTAATGACAGGTTTTACTTCGGGAGAAGATCAGGGCGATTTCAGAAATTACGACTTTATTACTTCAGTGCTGCTGGAACTCCGGGGTGAGTCAGAACTGAATGGTATAATGATGACAGGCCGTCCAAACAGAAGCCTCTACAAAATTACAGACAGTCTTAAACTTCAGGAAATGAGGAAAATCTGCATAATTGTAACTATGGCTGTTTTACCTTCTGTAATTCTTATTATCTGGATAACAGTCATTATTCTGCGAAAAAAATTTAAGGAAGAAAAACATGAAAATGAATAAACTCCGCATCTCTTTAATAATTTTTACTGTGTTTTCTTCGGTTCTTTTTCTTCTGAGTTTCTGTTCACAAAAAGACAATGCACCAAAACCAGTACAGTCTGCTCTTTTAAATCCATCTTATAAAAACAGCATACAGACTATTATTATCCAGACACCAGAAAGTCTGCTTACAATGCGTAATGAAAATGATGTATGGCTCTGCGAAAAACAGGGGATTTTTACTTTTGCAGATAAAAAAACAGTAAACAACCTGATTGCAAACTTAACAAAAATTCGCAGCATGTATAAAATTTCAGACACAATTGAAGCAAAAATTGATTTAAACCTTACAGAAGACAGCGCTTCTATCATTACAGTTATTGATGATTCCGGAAAACCTGCTACTAAAATCTATTTTGGTGATTCTGATACTCTTACTGCCAGAATAAATCTCCGCTCTGAAAAAAGCCGGATCTGCTGGGAAACAGCTGACGATTTTTCACCATATCTTAAAACTGACCTTGATTTCTGGACTATACCTGAAATCTTTTTTGCAATAAAGGAACCTGTTAACTTAAAAATCAGTGATGCAAACCTTCATACACTTTTAAGCCTGCGTCACGGTAAAATATATCCTTCAACACAGCTTCCACCTGGCGTTCAAAAAGAAAGAACTTTTGAATTAAAAGGACCTCTAAACACAAAGCAGATTGTTGAATTCTATTCCCTGAATACTCCTGAAAGAAAAGATTATTTTTATATCCAGCACATTAATGATGAAGAATTCATGAACAATGCAATTTATGAATTAAGCGGCTGGACTTACAACAGACTTACAGCATTGCTGCCATAAGATAAACTGCACTGTTATAAAATGCGTGAACCAGAGTATTAATCCAGATTGATCTTGTTTTGACAAAAAGAAGACGGAGAACAGCACCGCTTAAAACTGCATTTAACACACCTGGAATGCCAAGATAACGGTGTCCGAGAGAAAAAAACAGCAGGGCACAGATTTCGGTCAGGGGAATAAACTTTCCGTTAAAAAGTACCTGAAGTCCATCCGGTATAAAAAACCTGTAAACAGTTTCTTCAAAAAAAGATGACATTAAAACAGCACAAGCAAATGATGCCCAGAGGGTCAATCCTTCCGGCATTACAGAAACAAGCTGAGGAAAGCTGAAACCTTTTGAAGCCAGCCAGAACTCCAGTCCTGTACAGACTGCAGAAATTATAAAAATCAGTCCTGCTGCAACAAGCACATAACAGTGAAGGCGAAAATCTTTTAATGCCAGAAAACCGGAAACCATATTTTTTTCTTCACAAAGTCTAATTTGTTTTTCTCTGTATAATGAAAAATTGAAAATAAAAAGAAGCACTGCCCAGAAAAACATCATGAAACCGGAAAGTGTCACTTTCATTTCTATGAGCTGTACTTCTGCAGAAGAAAATGCGGGGAGAAAATATGGAAAAACAAAAAGAACAAGGACAAAAATAAATTCTATGGTAAAAAGCGTTTTTTTCATATATGATTAAATTATAATAAATTAGAGAGTGTTTTAAAATAGTGATCTGGACATTTATTATTACAATCGTTGTTGTTATGATTGCCATCAGGCTTCTTGTTGTATACAACGATAAAGTTAAATTTTTCTCAACAGGTTCTGATAATGGATTTCGTTTTAAAGAAATCAGAATGCTGTGGCGCCTTGCAAAAATAACTGAACTTGAAGACCCTCAGGCTCTTTATATTTCAGTACCAACCCTTAATCAGGCAATTTCCCACATAATTACAGATGCCACAAATAAAGGCATTCAGGACACTCCTGAAATTCAGGGTTTTCTTTCTAAGCTTTATAAATTCCGAACAAAACTTAATATCGAAAAAGAAAATAAAAAAGGTCTTGAATCAACAAAATATCTTGATAAAGGCCAGAGACTTCGAATCATTTTACACGGGAAAGGCGTATTTACATCAGAAATCGTAAATAACGGCTACGAAATCGTCATCAAGCTTCCTCTTCAGAACAACACAATAAAGGTAAAAAGTGATGACTGGATCAATCAGGAAATCAGCGTATATCTGTGGAGAAAAGGTGATGCTTCCTATGTTTTTGACACAAGAGTAACAAATGCAGGTGTTTTCAACGGTCAGACTGTTATTTATCTTGCCCAGACAAACCAGCTTTTGCGCGCCCAGAAACGCCGTTCAGTAAGATGTGAATGTAACCTTAATGCAGCAATGTATTTTATTAAGGAAGAGGTAATTGACTTTAACATGGTTGAAACAGAACCTGGCTATAAAGTTGTTCTTGAAGACATTTCAGAAGACGGTGCCATGATTCGTGTTGGAGGCCAGGGAATTGTAAATGCTCAGATTAAACTTCAGTTCAGTCTGGGAGAAACAATCGTCCTTATGTACGGAATTGTAAGGGCAGTTGAATACAACAAAGAAATCAATCAGTCTCGTCTTCATTTTGAATGTATTCATCTTGAAGAAAAAATGAAAAATGCTATTTTAAGCTATGTTTATAATGTTCTTCCTCAGGAACAGAAAGATATTTTTGACGCCCTTAGCGGTACAGAAGAAGATATGGCTGCAGACGAAACTGTCTCAAAAGAAAAGCCGGAATCTTCAGAAGTAAAAGAAAATGTTATCCCTGTTACAGAGGTAAAACCAGAAGAAATCAGACCCACTTTGATTTCTGATGATGAAACAATTAATATTCCAGAAGAAGGCATTCCAGTAAATCAGAATTCAGATTCAATGGAAACTTCCCCGACTTCCGCCGGTGGAACTGAAGGTAAACCTGTTCTGGACGAACTTGCCAAAATGGATGTTTTATAAGGCGGCACATATGAAAAGATTTCCGTTAGTACTTACATATTCTTTTTTAGGACTGGCTCTTTTTGCAAATCCTGTAACAGAAGGTCAGAAAAAATTCATTAAAGGCAATATTGCTGATAAAACAGCTGCTGTAAAAGATGCCTCTTATTCTGAAGCTCTCATTCTTTCAGACAAAGGAATTAACTTTGTTCTTGAAAATCAGCCTGTTCTTGGCAAAGACAGAGATTTAATCACTCTGGCTGTAGCATCAATTCTTTCCCTTCCAAAAGACAACGAAATTATCAGCAGCCAGTTTCCACAGCTTCACAGCCAGCTTGTTTCAATTTTCAATCTTTTTGAAGATGATACAGTAAGAATTGCAGTTCTTGATAAACTTGAATCTATGAGTCCTGCACTTTCATCTGAAAAAAAAGAAGAATCTGTTCAGCTTATGAACAATTACCTTTCTGGTGTTACTTCTAAGAATTCCCCGGTAGTTGAAAAAACAATCAGCTGTCTTGGAAATACTGGAAACAGAGAATCCTTCAAAATCATTTACAACGCCTGGAAAAAGAACACATTCCCTTTGTATCAAAAGCAGACTGAAAAATCACTTATTTCTCTTTCACAGGTTCACAGTGAAGAAGCTTTAAAAGTAATAATTTCTTCGAATATTACAGAATTAACTTCATATTTTAATCTGATTCAAAAAAGTCCTGAAATTTCGAAGAATTTTAAGGCAGAAATTGCAGAAAATACACTGTCGGTGACAATAATTAATATGGATGATAATTCCGGAAACAGTTCCGACAAAACAAAACTTCAGCAGGCCTGTCTTTCTGTTATTTCAGAAGCAAACTGGACCAGAGCAAACAATCTGGCCATCAAATATTTTAACGTTGCTAAAACAGAGTATCAGGAAGGAAAAATGCAGGAAGCTCAGTTTATTAATGTAATTGAATGCATTACAAAGCTGTCTTCTACAGATACTTCAAAAACTCTTTCCGGTTATCTTGCAGAAATGAATAAACAGGCCGAAAACAATAACATTCCTGCTCAGAACGTTGTTCTGACCGTAATTAAGTCACTTGGAGCGCTTGGGGATAAGTCAGCCTTTGACAATCTTCTGTACGTTACATACCTTAATTATCCGGAAGAAGTTAAAAGTGCTGCCCGGGATTCCCTGGCAAAACTTAAATGGTAGCAGGAAAGTTTCCTAAACTTTTTCTAAAAATACTATTAACAAATCCTGTTCCTGTTTCTGCATTTTTATGTGCCTTACTGTTTTATTCTGGATTTGTTCAGGTAAAAGACAGACAGTCTTTCGTCTGTCTTTTTTCATCGGACCAGATTCAGTTTCTTGAAGGATCTGTCAGTTCAAATCCAGTTCGTCTTTCAAAAAATCAGGATTTATATTCTGCAGATTTTCTTGTCACAAAGGCTGTTACAAAAAAGAATCAAACTGCTTCATGTAAAGGAACAGTCAGTTTACTGATTCCAGCTTCTATAGTTGAAGCCCTTTACCCTGGAAAAATATACACCAGAATAAAAGAAACCTCCTCTGAAAACTGTTTAATCGAAAGCGGAATATGCATTTGTGCCGAAGTTGAATCAGGAGGGGACAGTTTTTTCAAAGTAAAAAGAGTTTTTAAGACTTCTGAAAACATGAAGGATTCATTTTTTATCAGAATCAGAGCTCTGTGCCGTCTTCAATTTAAAAGACTTATGTATGGATGGGGGGATGCAGGAGGTCTTCTGCTTGCACTTTTAACAGCATCAAGAGAATATACAGATCCTGTTCTATCAGAAGCCTTCCGGAATGCAGGTCTTTCACACATTCTGGCACTTTCAGGAATGCATTTAAGCTTATTTGGAGGACTTGCTTTCTTTATTTCCAGCAGAATTGCAAGAAGGAATATGGCTGATTTTTTTGAGCTGGCTGCCATTGTTTTCTTTGTATGGTTTGCAGGAGCAGGTCCGTCTCTTATCCGGGCATTAATATCGGCAGTTATCCTTTTTATTAATTCTAGCTTAAGAATGAAGCGTTTTAAGGGCATAACCGTACTCTCAGCCACTTTTTTAATTCATCTGATGATTTATCCCCATCACCTTAAAACGGCTGCTTTTATGCTGTCCTACGGCGCTCTGACAGGCATTATGACCTTCGGTTCTCTGTTTAAATTGCTTTTAAGCCGCCGTTTTATACCAAAACTCAGTAGTGCCCTCAGCGAAAGTGCAGGAGCCCAGCTGATGACAAGTCCTGTAACCTGGTCAATGTTCGGAAAACTTACACCTGTAGGAATTGCTGCTTCTGTAGCAGTAAGTCCACTGGTCATACTGTTTTTGTATCTTGGTCTTGCCGGAACTTTTTTATGCCTTTTAATGCCTTTTCTCAGCACCGTTTTTAATGTTATTATGAACTGTCTTTATTTTATCATAAAGAACACAGTTATATTTTTTTCACATTTTCCTTCAATCGGGAGTTAGATTAAATTTATGCTTAATCATCCAGACTATAATTCACCAGCAGCACTTAAAGAGTTTATGGAATCAAACAACATGGCCATGCAGAAAAAATTCGGCCAGAATTTTCTTATAAATGAAGATGCCAGAAAAAAACTCATTGATACTCTGGACGTTACTGAAGGCACAACAGTTTGGGAAGTAGGTCCCGGACTTGGTTCAATGACAGATGAACTTCTTCGCCGCGGTGTAAATCTTACTGTTTTTGAAATTGACCACGGATTTGCCAGACTTTTGCCACAGTTTTTTGAAGAATATGCAAATAAGGGTCATTTTACGCTTGTTGAAGGTGACGTTCTGAAAACCTGGCCAGCCTATGCAAAAGACAACAATCCACCTCAGCGCTTTTTTGGAAATCTCCCTTACAATGTAGCCGCTACAATTATTGCAGATACAATTAATAAAGGTTTCCGTTTTGATAAAGCTGTTTTTACAATTCAGAAAGAAGTAGGGCTTAGAATGACAGCAAAGCCGGGCACAGAAGACTACTCATCTTTTTCAGTTTTGTGTCAGTGGGCTTATGATGTAAAGCCTGTTATTGATCTTGCCGGTGGCAACTTCTGGCCAAAACCAAATGTTGCCAGCCGGGCAGTTTTAATGACAAAGAAAGAAAATTTTCCATGCTGTGAAAATCCTGAGCTTTTTATGAAAATGCTCCGCCAGATTTTCCTTCTCCGCAGAAAAACAATCCGTAATAACCTTACAAAATTCCTATCTGCAGAACAGTGTGACAAAGCTCTCGAAATTGCAGGAATTTCACCATCAGAACGGGCAGAAAACCTTAGTGTTGAAAAACTGCTTCAATTGTCCGATGCCATTAATTCAGTTATAATTAAATAAGGTTATAAAATGGGCATCGCAGAAAATTTAAATTCTATAAATAATTCACTTCCAGATTCAGTTAAACTTATTGCTGTAAGCAAATTCAATCCGGCAGAAAAAGTAATTGAAGCAATTAAAGCAGGACAGACTGTCTTTGGTGAAAACAGAATTCAGGAAGCTGCACCTAAATTTGATTTAATCAGAAGTCAGGGATACGAAGCAGAACTTCACATAATCGGAAGCCTTCAGCGAAACAAAGTAAAAGAAGCTGTAAGAATTGCAACAATGATTCAATCTGCAGACAGACTTGAACTTATAGAAGAAATTGAAAAACAATGCTCAAAAATAAATAAAAAAATTCAGATTTTATTTGAAATGCATACTGGAGAAGAAAGTAAATCAGGCTTTACTTCAATTGAAGAAGTTTTCAATATTCTTAAAATGTTTGAAGCGGGAGCTTTTCCTCATATTGAACCAAAAGGTTTTATGACAATGGCTCCTTTTACAGATGATGTTGAACTGGTAAGAAATTCCTTCAGACAGCTTAAACATATTAAAAACAAGGCAAATCAGCTTTTTCCTTCACTTTCACTTACAGAACTTTCAATGGGCATGTCCGGGGACTATAAAACAGCTATTGAAGAAGGTTCCACAATGGTACGAATTGGAACAGCAATTTTCGGTGCAAGAGATTATTCAAAATGAAAAAGTTTTTAAGGCTTCTCTGGATTCTTACATTTTTAGTTTTCTCTTCATCTTTTTTGTGGGCAGACAACTCTACAAATTATGATGACATAAGTTTTCCTCAGTGGACTAAAGATCTTAGAAGAACAGAAGTAATCACATTTGGTTCTCTTCCTTTTGTTACTTTATGGACATCCTTAGGATACGGACTTGCTGTAAAAGGAACCTTTCATAATCCTCTTGATAAATCAACATCAGGATACAGCGAAAAAGATCAGAAAAACATCATTATGATTGCTGCAGGTACAAGTCTTTGTCTTGGACTTACCGATCTTTTACTTAATGTTATTAACAGAAAAATAAAGGATGATAAAGCCAGCAAAGTTCAAAAATCCATTACAGTAATTCCTTTCAGCCAGCAGTCACTTGAATTTGAACAGCAGAGTGACGAAGAACAGCTTATTGAAAAGCAGGAAATTCCTCAGGAATATTTCATAAAAGGATTAGAAAATGCCATCTTTTAGCCATACAGTTCCAGAAGATTTTCTAAAAGCAGAAAGACTTGATAAATATATAGCATCCTTACCAGAGGGAATTAATCGTTCCAGACTCAAAAGCGGTGTTACATCAATTCTTGTTAACGGAAAAAAATCCAAATTAAGCACAAAAGTTTCTCCAAAAGACTTCATTCAGATTGAATGGGAAGAATCAGTTCCTGAAGATATTGAGCCGCAAAACATTCCTCTTGATATTATTTACGAAGATGAAAACGTAACTGTAATAAACAAAAAACAGGGTATGGTAACTCATCCTGCAGCAGGTAACTGGGAAGGCACTCTTGTAAATGCACTTCTTTTTCATTGGGGCAGAAATGCAATTCACAATGAGGACGAAAAAGAAAATCCTTCAGTTCTTCAAGCCAGAAGACCGGGAATTGTTCACAGACTGGACAAAGATACTTCTGGAATTATTATAACTGCCAGAAACAGAGATACAGAAACATTTCTTGCCCGCCAGTTCAAAAATCATAATTCTCTCTCGAAAATTTATATTGCAATCTGTCAGGGACACCCTCCGGTACAGGAAGGCATTATCCGTACAAATATTGCCAGAGATGTAAGAGACAGAAAAAAGTTCCGCGCCCTTGATGAAGAAGGTGATGGAAAACTTGCCGTATCAAAATTCAAGTGCATCGGTTGTTATGGTCCTTATTCACTTATAAAAATTAAAATCTATACAGGAAGAACACATCAGATCCGCGTTCATTTAAAATGGCTTGGATGTCCAATCGTAGGAGATCCAATTTACTCAAAGCCTGTTAAAGGTTCTCTTCTTGAAGGAGCTCCTTTAATGCTTCATGCCTTCAAGTTAAAAATCAGAATTCCGGGCAAAGCTGAAAACATTAAAAAAGACGAAAAAGGAAGGGCAGTATTTATTTCAAAAGTTCCAGTAAGATTTAAAATAGCCCTCAAAAAGCTTCACCAGAACTTCCAGAAATCTTTGCCGGAAAATAAAAAGGAACAAGGAAAAATCCTTGTTCTGAAAGCCAGAAAAGGATACGGTCAATGGCAGAAATAAAAATTCTCCACAAACATACAGAATCAGAGCCTTTTCTTGTTTTATATAAACCTGCTGGACTTCCAAGTGCTCCTTTAAAAGAAGGTGATGAATCAGCCCTTACACAGGCAATTGCATTATTTCCAGAATTAAAAGAAGTAAAAGGAAAAAAAGAAGTTGAATACGGACTTCTTCATAGAATTGATACAGCTACAGAAGGCATTCTTTTAATTGCTTCGACTCAAACTTCTTTTGATGACCTTAGTCTTCAGCAGAAAAACGGTTTATTTGAAAAAAGCTATTTAGCCGAAGTCGAATACAAAGGTCCAGACGTAAAAAAAAGCTTTACCATAGTGTCAAAGTTCAGGCCCTTTGGAGAAAAAGGAGCTATGGTTAAACCTGTTTTTGAAAAGGGTTCAACTGCAGACTTAAAAAAAGCGGGAACAAAACTTTATTCTACCAAAATTACGATTCAGGGACGAAAGGCTGACTGTTCAATTACTGAAGGTTACAGACATCAGGTAAGGGCTCATCTGGCAAGTGCCGGCTTTCCAATAAAAGGAGATAAGCTCTACAATCCTCATTACAAAGAAGGTCAGAAACTTTGCTTTAAGGCATACAGAATAAAATTTACTAATCCTCAGAATAAGAAAAACTGTGTTTTTGAATGCAGTGATTTATAGTCTGAAAAATCAAAAATGAAAGGCTGATTTTTACTGGATTTTGTAAAGGAAAAGATTTGCTTTGAAGAAAGATATGCCCGGGAGGGGACTTGAACCCCTATGTCCTTGCGAACACTAGGACCTGAACCTAGCGCGTCTGCCAATTCCGCCACCCGGGCAGATAAAAAATTGTATTAATATATTATAGAAATAATGGGATTGTGTCAATCTTAGTAGGGCAAACGCATTATAATATATTCCCTGCTAAAAATGGCTTCCAGTCGTG
>JAEDGQ010000047.1 GCA_016297415.1 Treponema sp. | reverse complement strand
ATGCGGTTTCGACAAGACGTTTTAACGACTGGAAGCCATTTTTAGCAGGGAATATTTTATAATGCGTTTGCCCTACTCAGACAGGTTTCTTACATTGTAAAAAATCATTTAATTCACTAAAATAATCTTACTTTTATAAAAGGACAAATAAATGAAATTAACTTGTGGTATTGTTGGTCTTCCAAATGTAGGAAAATCAACTATTTTTTCTGCGCTTACACGCGCTCCAGCAGAAGCTGCAAACTATCCATTCTGTACAATTGAACCAAATCACGGCGTAGTAGAACTGCCGGATGAACGCCTTGATTTTATGGCTGGTGTTTTTCAGCCAAAAAAGAAGATTCCGGCAACAGTAGATTTTGTTGATATTGCCGGACTTATTAAAGGTGCTTCAAATGGTGAAGGTCTGGGAAACCAGTTCCTTGCAAATATCCGCGAAACATCAGTAATTGCACACGTTGTCCGCTGTTTTGATAATCCTGATATTCAGCATGTACGTGATGATGCAAAAACAGAGGCTCCAATTGATCCTGAAAGTGATATTCTTACAATCAACTATGAACTTTGTCAGGCAGATATTGATACAATTACAAAACGGGAAGATAAAGTTGTTCGTCAGATTCGTGCAATGGGAAAAGCAGAAGAAAAGAAATTTGCAGGCTATCGTAGTGCTGTAGATAAAATTCTTCCTCTTCTTCAGGAAGGTAAATGTGCCCGTCAGGCTGAACTTACAGACGAAGAAATGGAAGGAATTTATGACCTTCACCTTCTTACAATCAAGCCTCAGCTTTTTGTATGTAATATTGATGAAGATACAATTGCATCTGGTACAAATGATTATGTTGAACGTGTTAAGAAACTTGCCGTTGAAGAAAAATCAAATGTAATCGTAATTTGTGGTAAATTCGAAAGTGATCTGGTTGATATTGAAACACCAGAAGACCGTAAGGAATTTATGGATAGTGTTGGTCTTAAAGAATCTGGACTTACAGTTCTTGCCAGAGCAGCATATAACCTTATGGGACTCCGTACTTTCTTTACTGGTGGCGCTGATGAATGCCGTGCCTGGACAATTCATAATGGCGACAAAGCTCCTCAGGCTGCCGGTGTAATCCACACAGATTTTGAAAAGGGATTCATTAAAGCTGAAGTATATTCAATTGATGACCTTAAACAGTACGGTTCTGAAGCTGAAATCAAGGCCCACGGAAAATACCGGCAGGAAGGAAAAGATTACGTTGTTCAGGATGGAGACTGTATGTTCTTCAAGTTCAATGTATAAGTTTTTATAAAACTGAAAAGGGGCTGTCCAAAAAGTTTGCATTACGGTGGTTGAGTTTATCGAAACCACCATATTTAGTGTAGCAGTCATTTCGACGAGTGGTTCCTGAGCCTGTCGAAGGGTGGTTCCTGAGCCTGCCGAAGGGCTCAATGAGCGCTACACTCATTACTTTTGGGACAGCCCTTTTTTTATGCTTTTTTTGTCATTTTTAATCATTCTTTGTAAATATTAAGAGTGAGGTATTTATGATAAAAAAATCTTTTTTAACCTTTTGTTTTGCAATTTTATGTTTTTTTGTTTTTTGTTCCTGCAGTCAGTCCTGTTCTCTGGCAGAAAAGAATAAAAGCGGACAGGTAAGCGTAAAAGTCTTGAACTGGAATCTTGAGACTTTTTTTGACGGAAACTTTGATGGAAATGAATATGATGAGTTTAAGAATTCCTCTGCTGGCTGGTCATCATCCAAATATGATGAACGGCTAGAGCGGCTTTCCACCCTGATAAAAACTGTAGATGCAGATATTGTGATTATGGAAGAACTGGAAAAGGAAGAACAGCTTTATGATATTTATAACAGGCTCTGTTCAAATTTTAATCTTTCCAGAAATTACAGCTACGGCTGTTTTACAAAAAGCGAAGACAGTTCTATTGGTATAGGAATTATCAGCAGATTTCCCCTGAAAAATGTTAAAACTTTTAGTCTTGATATACGCACCGAAGGAAAGCTGCAGCCGGAAATGAGGCCTATAATGACTGCAGAGGTAACAGTTAAAGAAAAGGCCCTTACTCTGGCTGTAAATCACTGGAAAAGTAAAAGCGGCGGGCAGGAAGAAACTGAACTGTGGAGAAATTATCAGGAAAAACTTCTGGCAGAAATAGCGCAGGAATGTTATGCAAAGGGTCAGTGTGTCCTTGCCGCAGGTGATTTTAACAGAGATATTGTGGAGTTTAAGAGAATCAGCGGAAAAACAAGCATCTTTAACGTTGCTCTAAGGGGAAATGAAGAAGTTAATGTGTATTCTCCCTGGTATAAAGAAAACGGAGAACTTTATGTACCTGGCAGTTATTATTTTAACGGCAGCTGGGAAAGAATTGACCACTTCTTTGCAGGTCGTAGTGTAACGATTCAGGATTTTAAGGTTGAAAAAAACGGAGAGTGGGCTTCCCCGGAGGGGTTTCCTTTACGGTATTCTGTAAAATACGGAAAGGGCTGGTCTGATCATTTTCCAATAAGTTGTACTGTGGTGTGGTAGTTACTGGTTTCTCTGATGGAAAACGCCGTCTTCATATCCCTGAATTGTTTTATCTTCTTTTGCCTTTTGAAGTCGGTATAAAGCCCAGGCACAGAATCTTTTTTCTTTTTCGATTGTACACCAGTGACGTCCCAGTTTGCATGCTGTTACAGCTGTGGAGCCGGAACCACCAAAGGGGTCAAAAATAAGATCTCCTTCGTTACTGGAACAGAGAATAAGTTTTGCCAGAAGTTTTTCAGGCTTTTGAGTTGGATGGGCAGTGTTTTCTGCCATTGACCAGAATGGGACAGTTATATCGTTCCAGAAGTTTGACGGGCATGTATCTCTGTATTTGCCTTCTTTTCCATCAGTCCAGTCTTTTGGCTGTCCGTTCTCTTTGTAAGGAGCGATTACTTTACGACGCATTTTAACGGCGTCGATGTTAAAAATGTAATTTTCACCTTTAGTAATGTACCAGATATCTTCGTGACAGTTTTTCCAGTTTGCTTTGGCACCCCGTCCTTTTTCCCGTTCCCAGGTGATTCTGTTTCTTATAGTAATTATTCCCTGTTCTTCGTATTCGCTTAATACTTCTCCTAAAATAATTGAACTTTTCCAGTCAACACAGATGTACATGGTTCCATCTTTTTTTAAGAGAGGGAGTGTAAGGTCCAGCCAGGATTTGGTGTATTCTTTGTATTTAGAATTAGATGTTGCAGTAAATCTGGAAGAGTTATACTGCTTGGAAATATTGTATGGCGGGTCGGCAATAATTAAAGGAAACTGTTCTTTTTCAAATCTGACGAGAAGGGAAAACGTGTCTCCGCAAATTATAG
This sequence comes from Treponema sp., assembly GCA_016297415.1. Classification (GTDB taxonomy): domain Bacteria; phylum Spirochaetota; class Spirochaetia; order Treponematales; family Treponemataceae; genus Treponema_D. Next base: position 10,966 of record JAEDGQ010000047.1, on the reverse strand, counting down.
AATCTTCAAGTCTGATAGATTTGGAGGGAAGGTCTTTTTCAAAAATACAGTCATTAAGATATAAAGCACCTTCTTCTTCTGAAAAATCAATAGTTTTGTTCTTTGAAGACTTATTTTCCATAAAAAAAATATAACAGATAAAAAAAAATTTTAAAATAGCCTGAAAAACAGAAAAATATAGAAAATAGTTATAAAATATTGCTTTGTGAATTAGTAAGTTGATTATAAAATGTTGTTTATTTTAGATAAAAATTAAGATTATTTACAAAATATGCTAAATAATTCTTTTTTAATCAAATATAAGACGGAATTTGACAAGTTTTTTATAACTATATGCTTCATAATCATTTATGGAACTGAGGTTACTTTAAGCGCAAAAAAGTATGCCTTCAGTGCTGGCGTTCTCCTCCCTTTACGTCAGCCATGTCCGGATTTATTATAAGCATGGTTATGGAGCAAGAAACGTAACCATGCTTTTTTTTAGTAACAATTTGCCATAAAAAGGTTGTATATTTTTTTACAACATACTATATTACTAGGTAATAATAAAAAGGGAGGTACTTTAATGAAAAAAAGTACAATTTTATCACTTTTAACTGCATCATTTTTTGCTGCGGTAGTTTTTTCAGGATGCTCAAAAAAAACTGAAGAACTTAATGTTTATTCAATTATTCATGAAGAAGAAACAGAAGCTCTCTGTAAGCTTTTTACAGAACAGACAGGAATAAAAGTTAATTACCTTCGAGCTACCACTGGCGAACTTGTAAACAGAGTTATTTCAGAAAAAAATGATCCTCAGGCAGATGTACTGCTTGGTGGTGGTTCAAGCTATCATATTCAGGCTGCAAATGCAGGAGCTCTTGAAGCATATACACCTGCTGTTGCAGAAAATTTTCCTTCATTTGCAAAATCTTCGGACGGAACATGGACAGGTTTCTGTGTTCTTTCTCTTGGCATTGGCATTAACAAACAGCGTTATGATCAGAAATTCCCGGATGTTCCTTATCCAAAAAGCTGGGAAGATCTTCTCAATCCGGCATACAAAGGCGAAATTGTTATGACAAATCCTGCAAGTTCGTCTACAGCCTATCTTTTTGTTCAGAATCAGCTTCAGCGTCTTGGAACTGATGAAGGCTGGATTTATCTTACAAAACTCAGCCAGCTTGTTGGCCAGTTCCCTGATTCCGGAAGTGCTCCACCAAAACTTGTTGGTACAGGTGAATATGCAATCGGTGTTGCTTATATCCATGCACTTACAAAATACAAGGCACAGGGCTTTGATATTGTAACATGCTCTCCAGCCCAGACTGCAGGAGATGTTGACTGTATCTCAGTTATTAAAAATGCCAGAAATCCTGCAGCGGCAAAAAAGTTTGTAGACTTTATTCTTGATAAAGAAGCTCAGGAACTTATGACTTCAATCGATTTTACAGTTCCGGTAAACCCTGCAGCAAATGTAATTGAAGGTTGTACTAGAATTGAAGATGTTGATTTAATCGATTATGATAGTGTTAAGGCTGCTTCTCAGAAAACAGAAGTTCTTGCTAAGTGGTCAAATATTGTAAAATAATCGGACTAAAAAATTGAAATCGGGAACAATAAAAACAAATAAAAGCTGGAGCACAATTTTTACTATTGCTTTCCTCTGGCTGTTTTATTCTTTATTTGTAATTGTTCCCGTTTTTTTTGTTCTTCTTTCAGCAGGCAGACAGGACTTTGAAGCCGTGTTCTGCACAACACGTTTTCTATCTTCTATAAAAAACACAGTAATTGAGTGTATAAGTTCAACACTTGTTTCTGTTGTGTTCGGATATATTTATGCCTATGCCGTAGTCAGGGGAAATCTTCCTTTCCGTAAGTTTTTTGCGGCAGTTCCTGTAATTCACATGGTAACACCACCTTTTGTAGGCGGTCTTTCATTTATTCTGCTTTTTGGACGACAGGGCTTTATAACAAAAACTCTTTTAGGCCTTGATATTTCACTTTACGGTTTTTGGGGACTTCTTTTAAGTCAGGTACTCTGTTTTTTTCCTCTTGCCTATTTGATCTGTGTACAGACTCTTACTGGCATAAATCCTGCAATTGAACAGGCTGCAAGAAGTATGGGAGCAGGACGCAGCAAAATATTTTTTACTGTAACGCTTCCTTTAAGCCTCAGTGGAATTGCTTCTGCACTTCTTTTTATAGCTGTCAGTGTACTTAGTGATTTTGGAAATCCTCTCATTGTGGGAGGCCGTTTTAAGGTACTGGCAGTAGAAGTTTATACTCAGCTTACAGGATGGCTTAATACAGGTACCAGCGCTGTTCTTGGTCTTATTCTTCTGGTGCCCTCTGTAATTCTTTTTATTGCTCAGAATAAAATGATGAAGAAAAATGCACTTAAACTTGCAACAATAGGCGGAAAAGGTTCTGCAGCTTCAAATAACAGCGTTTCAAAAGCTGCAAATATAATGCTTACCATATTTTGTTCTTTCTTATCATTCCTTATCCTTGCCCAGCTCTTTTCTCTTTTTGCAGGTGCATTCCAGAAATTGTGGGGAATCAACACAAGTTTTACTATTGATCATATAAAAGCAGTATGGGGGTATAAAACTCATCTGTTTAATTCTATTGTCCTTGCATTTATTTCCGCAGTAGCCGCAACCTCAATTGCAGCAGTAACAGCTTATTTTTCGCAGCGTACACATATTTCTTCAGGCAGCGCTCTTGATACTGTAAGTCAGCTTCCCTCTGCAATACCTGGTACACTTTTTGGAATTGCCCTTGCCTATGGAGCCCATGCCGTTAAGTTCAGGGGTAGTGCCCTGCTTATTGTAATTGCAATGACAGTAAGTTATCTTCCCTTCAGCTACAGAATCTGCTCATCAACTTTTTCCAGGTTAAAACTTACACTTGATGAAGCCGGCCGTTCTCTTGGTGCTGACCGGTTTAAGGTTTTTACTTCAATAATTCTTCCTCTAAGTGCAGGTGGAATTTTCAGTTCATTTACTTATGATTTTGTTCGTGGTGTAGGCACTTTAAGTTCTGTAATCTTTCTTGTTTCTTTTAAAACAAGTCTTGCCAGTGTAAAAATCCTTAATCTGGCAGAGCAGGGAGACTGGGGAAAATCTGCAGCCCTTGCTCTTGTGCTAACTTTAATAACATTTATAATACTTGGAGTCGGAAGAGTTTTAATCCGCCGTTTTGAATATAACATCTGGAACAGTGATTAGTATGGAAAATAATTCTGCAAGCCTTACATTCAGAAACGTCTCATATAAGTTTGGTAATACACCGGCAGTTTCAGATTTTTCTCTCGAAGTTAAAAAGGGTAGCTTTACAACACTTTTAGGACCAAGCGGCTGTGGTAAGACAACTTTACTCAGACTTGTTTCAGGTTTTTTAACACCTGATTCAGGTTCAATTATAATCGAAGGACAGGATCAGAAATCAATTCCGGCAGAAAAACGACAGATTGGAATGGTATTTCAGGATTACGCCCTTTTTCCACATCTTACAGTTCAGCAGAATCTTCTGTACGGACTTAAAATTCAAAAAGGTAACAGCGAAGAAAATATTGCCCGTATTCATAAAACTGCCCGAATTCTTGGTATAGCAAACCTTCTTGACCGGTTTCCTCATGCTCTTTCAGGAGGGCAGCAGCAGCGGGTTGCCTTAGGCCGCGCTCTTGTTCTTGAGCCAAAAATTCTCTTAATGGACGAACCACTTTCATCTCTTGATGCAAAACTCCGTACACAGGTCAGGGAAGAATTAAAAGAGATTCAAAGTCAGGTTGGAATTACAACACTTTATGTAACTCATGATCAGGAAGAAGCTCTTTCTCTTTCAGATAATATTGCTGTATTAAACCATGGAAAACTCCTGCAGATGGGAACTCCAAGACAGATTTACTTTAATCCAGACAATGAATTTGTTGCAGATTTTGTAGGCCGTGCCAATTTTGTTACAACAGCAGATGGCAAAAGACTAGCTGTTCGTCCGGAATGGTTTGAACCGGTTTTGCAGAATGAAGCACTGACAGGAAAGGCTCTGACAGTTTCCGGAACAGTTCTTTCTTCTTCTTTTCTTGGTCAGAATACAAGATACAGAATAAGGCTTAATGACGGTTCAAGTGCTGTAGTTACAGTTGATGTTCCGGCTGAAGAAAACCACATTGAAACAGGCCGTTTCCTTACATTACGGATTAAGCGTTTCCTTGAACTGAAAAAATGATAAAATCATCACTTACAAAAACAATATTAATTCTTGTATTCTCATTTTTTTGTTTTGCAGAACCTTCTCTTGATCCACTAATCAATACACAGTTTGAAGAATCCCGGGAACTGACTTCCAGAGAAATAATTGAAACAGCCCTGGAATATTCCCTCTGTGCACCAGAAAGCCAGCTCTGGACAGAATGTATGGAAAAATACAATCAGCTGGAAAAGGAAGTTTCTCAGGAATATGGAGCTTTGAGCCAGATAGAAGCTGCAGAAGCTGTCCTCGGGTTTTTGTATAAAAAAATTCTTTCACAATATGTAGAAAAAACTACCTGTCTGGATGTAACCCTTACAACAGGCAAATATAACTGTGTTACAGCCAGCCTTCTTTACCTTGCTTTAAGCCGAAGCCTGGGAATTGACTGCCGTGGTCAGGAATGTACAATCCACGCTTTCTGTACAGTTTATATTGACGGTCAGAAAATAGATGTAGAAACAACAAATCCTTATGGTTTTAATCCTGGTTCCAGAAAAACAGTAATGCAGACTGAAGATACCCGCCGTTATACTTATGTAACAAAAAAGTATTATGCAGGAAGAAGGGAAGTTTCAGAAAAAGCCTTTGCAACTCTTACTGGAAAAAATCTTGCAGCAGACTTAAATGATGAAGAAGCATACGATACTGCAATTCCTCTTGATTTAAGCCGTCTTGTTTTTCTGGAATATGACGGTGATCAGCCTTCTGCCCGCAAAGATGCAGATACTCTGATTACAAATTACACAACAATTCTATGCCGCCGTCACGAAACCTTGAATGCTGTTGATTATTTGAACCGCTACATAGACAAGTATGGTCCCTCCATTATGATTCGCAAAACTTTTGACAATTGTCTTTACAATGCCTGTGTGGATTATCTGAATGCCGGCCAGGAACAGGAAGCTGATGCATATTTTGTTCAGAATAAAGAAAATGCCAGCAGCCAGATGCAGACCAGAATTGCCAGAATGATAGAAAAATCAATTATGGGCCGTCACGAAATTGAAGTTCATAACAGTATTGTTCCTCTTTTTAATAATGGCCGCCTTGAAGAAGCCCGCAAGCTTTTAACGGAAGCTCTTGAATACAATCCAAACAGCCAGATGCTGAAAAAAGACTTAAATCTAGTAAACAGGGCGTTGCAGCAGTAAACTGCTGCCGCTGCGTCCACGGTTCCGCTGACGCTCCAGCCTCCTCGTCCGCTTTGCTCCCTGCGGTGGCCGCTTCGCGCCGTTTCCATCGCTAACGCAAAAAAAAAAAGGCTGTCCAATAAGTAATGACCATTGCACTAAATATGGTGGTTTCGACAAGTGGTTCCTGAGCCTGTCGAAGGGCTCAACCACCGCAAGTTGAACTTTAAGGACAGCCTATTTTAATCTATAAACCTGTTTCAAAATTAACATTTTAGTCGTTAACTTTTTTAAGGATTTTCTTTATTTATGCAGAAGGTTCTTCTGTAACTAAATCCTTAAGGTCTTTATTTGTCATTGCACATACACAAGAATCTGAGTAAATGTTTACTGCAGTTTCAATCATATCGATTAAAGCGTAAATTGGAAGAAGTACACCCATTACCTTAAAATCAATACCCTTACCAGCCATAAGTGAAAGAGTAAGGAAGAAACATCCCATTGGAACGCCGGCGTTTCCAACAGCACTGACAACTGAAATTAAAATCCATGAGATTACAGTAATAAGGTCAAGCTGAATACCTGCATTCTGCATTACGAAAAGAGATGTAACAAGAATGAAAGCTGCACAACCATTCATGTTAATAGTTGTACACATTGGAAGAATAAAGCGAGAGAACTTTTTGTCACACTTTACGCGGTTTTCAACACAGTCCATTGTAACTGGAAGAGTTGCTGCAGAACTCTTAGTAAAGAGGGCAGTAAGGATTGCAGGAATCATGTTCTTAAAGTGTTTTGCAGGATTAATTCCACGAATCAAGAGGAAGATTGAAAGAACGATGAAGAACTGGATAAGGTTTCCGCTTAATACAACTGCAACGTATCTTCCGATTGAATCAGCAACAATACCTGCAGACATATCTTTTACAAGCTGGGCAGTAAAAGCAATTACACCGATTGGAAGAATTGCAACGAGCCAGCCGATTACTGTAAAAACCATTTCCTGGAATCCGTTAATAACATTAAGAACAGCTGTTTTTTTGTCAGACTCTTTCATTCTCGAAATTGCAAGACCAAAAACAGCAGAAACCATAAGAATTGAAAGAACGTTTCCAGAAACAAATGGTGAAAGAATGTTGTCCGGAATTGCATTTGTAAAGTAGCTGAGGAATGAAGAAGAACCCATGCTTTCAATTTTTGAAGTTTCAATACCTTCGTAAACTGCAGCAGAAAGAACTTCCGGTTTAATTATAAAGAAAAGAATAGCAGCAATAGTAGAAGCTGCCAGAGTTGTCAGAAGAGTGTAAGTAATTGTTTTTCTGAAAATCTTTCCAGTTTGTTTGTTACCGCCCAGCATGGCAAGAGTGGTAAGAATTGAAACTGCAATTGCAGGAACTGCAGTAAACTTGAAAAGTCTTGTAAAGACTGTGGCTGTAAAGTCGCAGATGCTGTCAACAGCTGCAACATGTAATGAGCCAAGTACAGCACCAATAATCAGTGCACCAACCCAGAAAATAATCTGTTTAACCTGTTTATTCATTTTTTAACTCCAATAAATAGAAGAATATAGTAAAATCCGTAAATCTTCAAGAAAGGGCGTTCCGGCGGCAGCCCGCCGTCGGGCTCTGCAGGGTTCCGCGCAAAGCGCTTCATTGCTACGCAACGGCAAAGCCGCCCTTCCGATCCCTAACGCAATTATCTGACTGACGACCTATTTTTACTGCTGAAGACTAAATTGCATCAAAGGCTTGTGAAAGGTCTGCAATAATGTCTTCGTAGTGTTCTGTTCCAATGGAAAGACGGATTGTATTCTGGAAAATGTTCTGATCAATAAGTTCCTGCTGGTTTAACTCAGAATGAGTTGTAGATGCAGGATGAATTACAAGGGACTTAACATCAGCAACGTTTGCCAGCAGGCTGAAAATTTTCAGGTTATCAATAAATTTCCAGGCTTCTTCCTTTCCACCCTTAATGTTAAAGGTAAAAATAGAAGCTCCGCCTTCAGGAAAGTATTTCTGGTACAAAGCATGATCCGGATGATCACTTAAAGAAGGGTGATTTACCTTTTCAACCTTCGGGTGTTTTGAAAGGAATTCAACAACCTTTTTAGTGTTAAATGCGTGGCGTTCAAGACGGAGAGAAAGGGTTTCTGTTCCCTGAATTAAAGTCCATGCGTTAAACGGAGAAATTGCAGCTCCTTCGTCTCTCAAAAGAATCGCACGGATGTAAGTTACAAAAGCAGCAGGTCCCGCAGCATCAGGGAAAGAAACACCGTGGTATGAAGGATTTGGATCTGCTACAGCAGGGAACTTTCCGTTTTTCCAGTTAAACTTTCCGCCGTCAACAATAATACCCCCAAGAGAAGCTCCATGACCGCCAATAAACTTAGTTGCAGAGTGAACAACAATATCAGCTCCGTGTTCCAGAGGACGGATAAAATATGGAGTTCCAAAAGTGTTGTCGATAACAAGAGGAATATCATGTTTGTGGGCAATTTCTGCCAGAGCATCAATGTCAGGAATGTCTGAGTTTGGGTTTCCTAAAGTTTCAATGTAAAGGGCTTTAGTATTTTCTTTAATTGAGTTTTCAACTTCTTTAAGATTGTGGACATCAACAAAAGTAGTCTCAACGCCAAACTTGCTTAAAGTATGCTTCAAGAGATTGTAAGAACCGCCGTAAATAGTTTTCTGTGCAACAATGTGGCCGCCAGCCTGAGCCAGTGCCTGAATTGTATAAGTAATGGCCGCAGCACCAGATGCTACAGCAAGAGCCGCAACACCGCCTTCAAGAGCCGCAATTCTTTTTTCAAGAACATCCTGGGTAGAGTTTGTCAGGCGTCCGTAAATATTACCTGCATCTGCCAGACCAAAACGGTCAGCTGCATGCTGTGCATTGTGAAAAACATAAGAAGTTGTCTGATAAATAGGCACTCCGCGGCTGTCTGAAGCCGGATCTGCCTGTTCCTGTCCTACGTGAAGCTGAAGTGTTTCAAAATGAAGTTTGTTTGTATTTGCCATAATTGTATCTCCTGTAAAGGTTCCTGATTTTTTTTACGGGGGAGAAGTCTCTCCCCCCCAGCGCACTTTGTTGCGCTGTCCCCCTCTCGCCTGGAGCTCCGCCCCAAACCCGGGAATTCATTAAAAATATTGTGTATTGATTTTTTTAGCCGGTTCCGGCAGACAAAGGCTTAACAGCCGTAAGAGATACAAAGGCACATGACTCCATTTCGAAAATTTTCGCGGACAAGTTTTTCAAAGTAAAGTGTCATTTCTGTGCCTCCTTATGAATAAATAAATCCCCAGTTGTTTACCAGGTTTAATTATGCTTTAGTTATAATACTAGTTACCTACTATGTCAATAGGTATAAAAGTATTTTTATTTTTTTTTTTTTTTGAGATGCATCCGTTATCTCAGCAGTTTAATTAAAAAAAACACCCTCCGTTACCAGAGGGTGTTGAAAGTAGTTTTGTAATTGAAAATTCAGATTTCCAGCCTAAATATGTTAAAAATATGAAGCTTTATAAAAAATCATATGTATTACAGACTTCAATTTTTTCTTGTGAGGAGTATCATGAGTTAGAGAATAATTTTTTAATTTTGAAATATAAAATAGAAAATGTTGAATATACAGAAAAATTAAAACGAATAGAAAATAAAAAACTTTTAACAAACTTGAAAAACGCTATATGTAGTGTTTTTTGCAGTGTCTCCTAAAGTGTTTTGCAATTCCCACAAATTGGCATTTGTAGGAATAGAGCAGTTTTCTGCCGGAATTCGACCAAAATTCCAGTGAAAACGGCCTGAATTCTCAGAAAAACTCCAGAAACAGCTTCCATTCAGATGAATATCAGGCGAAAAACTGCTAAAATTTAATCAAAGTGAGGTAAAAACGAGGCTTAAGAACTACAATGTGGACAGTTCACATTGATAGTGGAAACTATTCACTTGGAGGTCAAACAAGCAAGAATATATATCTTGGCGAAACAAGAATTGTAACAAAATTAAACCAAGTACAGCATCCAACTTTAAGAGAGGAATCTGCAAAAACTTATTATTTTCGAGTTTTGCATTTTCTTTCAGAAAATACAAAAGTTTAGGAAAAACTTGACGATAGATAATGTACATATTATTATGTACATGGAAACTAAAAATGACATTTGAGTGGGATGAAAAGAAAAATGACATAAACAAGAAGAAACACGGCATTTCATTTGAAATGGCAGTCCGTGTTTTTCTTGATGAAAAGCGTGTTGAAAAACTTGATGTTGAGCATTCAACGCTTGAAGAAGAACGGTTCAATATAATTGGACGAGTTTCTGACATGCTGGTTCTGTTCGTTGTAGCAACAGACAGAAACGGAAATACAAGAATCATATCAGCACGAAAAGCTGAAGAAGATGAGGAGGAAGAGTATTATGAAAACTATGACGCTAGATGAAGTAAAGAAGCTGCCGCCGTTGACAGAAGCAGAAATAAATGCCGCAATAAGCTTTAAGAACACAGATTTTTCTGACTGTCCTAAAATGACAAAAGAAGAGCTTAAGGAATTCCGACCATGGTATGAAATTCATCCGGAATGGGTTAAGATGAAAAAAGGAGACGTTCATACAAAAATTGATCTTGATATTCTGGATGCGTTGAAGAAAGGCGGCAAAGGATATCAGCAGCGTCTTAATCAGGCTTTAAGATGGGCATTAGATAACCATTGTCCTTATATGACACGCTGATTTTTTTAATTTTGTAGAAACTGGGCTAACTGGTCAAAACTGGTCACGCCCAGTTTTTTGTTTTAAACACAGTAAATACAAGGGTTTAACAAACTGGTCAGAAAGTCCGCAGGGAAAAGATGAGCTTCAAATGTGCAAGGCTGCACATCTGAAAAGGATTCAGACTCCATAATTGCAGAACTTTCAATGAAAAATCCGAAATATCGTTATCCTGAGTTGCCCACAAGATAAGAGTGTAAAGCGACATGGCTAAACTTCAATCCCGCCGGAAAAGTCGTGTAAAGTTTTGATTCCTGCGTAAAGTTTTCTGTGACAGCAGAAAAAACTGGTCGCGGAAATCGGCGGGAAAAGGAATCCTGTTATTTTTCTGCAGCTTTAAGAAACATATCTATAGTTTTAAGAAGTGACTTCTGATCAGCCTCTGGGAGCTTTTCAATTTTAATAAGACGCCTGATGATTTTCAGGGAAGGCTTTTCAATATCGGTATCACTTTCTTTTAATCCAAGAATATCATCAGAAGTAGTTTTCAAAGCCTTAGCAAAACGGATAATCATCTCATCAGAAAGATGAAGTCTGCCAATTTCATAGTCCGAGATCTGATACTGATTAATTTCAATGATATTGCCAAGCTCAATTTGAGTAAGGCCACGTGATTTTCGGATACATGCAATGTTCTGACCGATGGAATGAGAAAGGTTAAGTTCTGGAAGTTTTTCTTTACTTGGACGAGGCATAAGAATATTATAATATATAGTCCGAATTTCGAGTTTAGTTGAGAATTTACAAAAAAAGCGTAAATCTTTAAAATTTTAATCACTACAAAAAAATCAAAAAGAGTTACGCTTATGTATGAACAAATTTACAACTTAACCA
>JAEDGQ010000003.1 GCA_016297415.1 Treponema sp. | reverse complement strand
ACTGGTACAAAGATGAACAGGCCTCAACAACAGTAAAAGATGCAATAATTTCTTCTCTTGATGCCGATTTACCACAAAGCTTTGATAAAGAGGCTTTTGATTCCAAAATCAATTTGTTGCTTAATCACTTTGTAGATATGTCTGTGCAGCATTACGGCTGGCTGGGAGATGTTGCGTAAAGTATGGAACTATCAGCCAGGATATTTTATCATTACACATCAATTTGCCTCTAGAATAAAAACAGTCCGACAATTGAAGTACATTTCAAACGCAGGGTCTTTCTTTTTAACTTAGAACTGCCAGTATTTCCTGGCTGTCTGATTTTAAGCTTTCAAGATTAAATCCTGAATAAAACTTTATGTCTGTAAAACCTGCAGCTCTGGCTAATTCTTCCAGTTCCTGCTTTTTTATAAGATAAACAGGGGCATCTTCCGTTACTTTAATTTTTTTGTTGCTGCTGTTTATAAGATGCTGATTCATTATCCATTCATCCCCTTTCTGTTCAATTGATGTAAAAAGAGATGCACGAATACTCTCCCGTACAGGAAGATCAAATTTTGAAGAATTGTATAACTCAAAGTTTGGAATTTTTACAACAAGGATTCCGTTTTCTGAAAGAAGCTGTTTACAGTCATAAAAAAACTTTGCCATTAAAGTTTTGTCGTGAGAAAACAGCAGGCGGTTGTCTAAAATTGAAATGATGTTGTAAAACTTTTTTCCAAGAAACCGGCTCATCTCGATTACCTGCATCTGAAAATACCTGACTGCCATTAACTGTGTTCGTCTTTTTCTGTTTGCAGACTCCAGAAGTTCAGGTGATGTTTCTAATCCAGTAACATCCGAACCGTCTTTTGCAAGATTGTGTTCAAAAGATCCTGTTCCACAGCCAATCCTGAGAAAACGAACCGGCTTTTTGAACATTTCCATTTTTTTTGAATAAAACACTTTTTGTTCTTCAGTAACCGGATATAACTCATCATAGTATTCTGCTATGTTCTGATTTATTTCCATACATAAATTATAAATTGAAATTCGTGATTTGTAAAAAAATTGTTATAAGATTAGAGGGGGTTTGGGGGCAAAGCCCCCAGGAGAATGGGTAGCGGCCAACAGAGTGGCCGCGTAGGGAAAGGCTTTTCCCTTCCCTTTATACTTCTTCTGCACTGCTTTTAAAACAGGCAATTCCTTCTGCCATGTATTTTTCGCGGAGAAACTGACAGATATCAATGATTTTCTTTGCTTCTGCTTCTTCACAATAAATAATGTACATCATGTTAAGCTGCGGCCAGATTGCATCCCCAAGGCGAGGATTTGAATAACCGGCACCCATTACATTGGCAAGTTTTGTGTAACGGGCTGCAACTTTCTTTTCCTTAAACTCCTGCATGAAGTCTTCTTCAAGAGCCTGGGAAAAAATAATTTCGATGCGTGTTAATTTTCCGGCATGTTTACGGATATTTTCAATGTAACCCATTATTCAGCCTCCTTTGGTTCAGCCTTTGCTTTTCTTGTGCGCTTTGGCTTTGCAGGTTTTTCTGTTTCAGCTGCTTTTTCTCCATCTGCAGGTTTTTCTTCTGTTACTGCAGCTTCAGCCTGAGTTGAGTTATCTTCGAGTTTTGCCTGTTCAACTGCCTTTGCTTCTGCTGCTTTCTTTTCTGCTCTCTTAAGACGGATGCTGTTGAAGATGAAGTAAATTGCCGGCATAAGGAACAATGTCATAACAGAACCAAATGTCATACCACCAAATACTGTGAGGGAAATTGGCTGCATTGAAGCAGAACCTTCACCCGGGAAGAATGCCATTGGAGCAAGAGAAATTACTGTTGTCAAAGTTGACATAAGGATTGGACGAAGACGGTTTTTTGCAGCCTGAATACAAGCTTCTTCCAGTTCATAACCACGTTTGCGGAGAAGGTTTGTATAGTCTACAAGTACGATACCGTTGTTTACGATTGTACCTACAAGTACCAGCATACCGATGATTGTTACTACGTTGAGCTGGTTTCCTGTAATTGCATAAATTGCGATTACACCGATGAAGGAAAGTGGAATTGTAAAGATAACGATGAACGGATCGATTAAGCTTTCAAACTGTGAAGCCATAACTACGAATACCAGGAATGCCGCAAGGATGATAATAAGACCGAAACTCTTGATTGCTTCAAGCATATCTTCCATATCACCTGAGTAGCTGATTGTAACACCTTCTTCTTTAAGGATGTTTTCGTCGATGAGTTTTACAACTTTTGACTGTACATCACCGATTGAAAGTCCAGGAAGAGGTTTTGCTGTAATGTGAAGAATACGAGCCTGGTTTTCACGGAAGATTGTTACAGGAGCCTGAGATTCTTCAATGTGTGCAAAGCTTGAAAGTGGAATTCTTGTTCCGCTTGAAGTTACCATTGAAATTGAATCAAGGTCGGAAAGACGGGTACGGTCTTTTTCTGCAACACGAACGATAACGTTGATATCTTCACCGTTTTTAGTAAAGCGGCTTGCTGTCTGACCACTGATTACACCAGAAATTTCTGAACCAACCTGATAGATGTTAAGTCCGAATTCCTGCATACGGTCACGGTCAAATATTACGTTTGCCTGTGGAAGACCGTCTTTAAGATCTGATTCTACTTCGGAAACAAGGTCTGTTGCCCGTGTTTCAAGAAGCTCTTTAATCTGACGGGCTGTTACTTTAACAAGTTCAAGGTCATCTGAACGAATATTGATTTTTACACCAGCTGAACTTGAAGCACTGTTTGCATTTGCCGAGAAGCTTAAGGCTGCACCCGGGAACATTGTAAAGTACTTACGAAGTTTTGCTTTTGCTGTCTTTTCGCTTTCGTATCCGGCCTTACGCTTTTTAGGTTCGTAAAGAGTAAATGTAACTGTACCTGTGTTTGTTTCTGATGATGATGAAGTTATAGAAGAACCACCGACAGAAACAGTTGTATATTTTATACCCTTAAGATCCTGAAGAGCCATTGCTTCGAATTCACGGAGTGTATCTTCTGTTACTTCTACTTTTGTACCTACTGGAAGTTCAAACTTAACTGCAACAGAGTTTGATGCAGATTCAGGCATGAATACGAAACCTACAAACCATACTGCAACAATCGAAACAAGTCCTAATCCGAGAACTGTAAGAATTGAAATTAATTTGTGATGAAGAACAAATGTAACACCAACAGCATATTTTTCATCCAGCTTGTCGAAGAAGTTGTTGAACATGCGGTTAATGCCATAAGTAAGTTCAGAAAGCTTTGTCTTTTTAGTTTCAGACTTACGCTTGATTGTTGAACAAAGTACTGGAACAAGTGCCATGGCAACGATAAGAGAAGACATAAGGGAGAAGATGATTGTCCATGCAACGTTGTTAAAGAGCTGTCCCATTACACCAAGCTTGCTCTGGAATACCAGCATTGGGAGGAAGATACATACAGATGTAAGAGTAGAACCTGTAATTGAAGTTACCATTTCCTGAGAACCAAGAACTGCGGCAACTTTTGGTTTTGTATCCCGTTCAATGTAAGCATAAATGTTTTCAAGAACTACGATTGAGTTATCTACAAGCATACCGATACCAAGGAGGAGACCTACCATGGAAATCTGGTTAATGGTAATTCCTTTCAGGTACATACAAAGAAGCGTGATCAAAACTGAAATTGGAATTGAAGCACCAACGATAAGTGTAGACTTTAAGGAACGAAGGAAGATGAACAGAATTGCAATGGCGAGGAGTGCACCCTGAATTACTGACCATACTACTTCGCTGATTGTCTGTTTAATGATGTCTACAGTGTTTGATGTTTCTATGATTTCAATATCACTTGGAATTTCAGCTTTGAGTTTATCAAGAACTTTACGAACATTTTTTGCAGCCTGTACAGAGTTTTTACCAGACTGTTTCTGAAGCATAATCATTACACAAGGTTCACCGTCAAGGTAAGCCAGTGTTGAAACATCTTTGTATCCTTCATAAACATCAGCAATATCACGGAGGCGGACTGTACGAAGGGCATGGTCGCTGCCAACTTTGTAAGAAATTACTGTGTTTTTAAGGTCTTCAAGAGATTTGTATTTACCATCGTTTTTGATTGTGTAGTTTGTATCACCGGAAGTAATTGTACCACCGGAAGACTGAATGTTCTGAATACCAATCATTTGAGAAACATTGGAAATTGTAAGTCCATAAGCTTCAAGACGGTCGCGAGGAATATCAACGTTAATTGATTTTTCACGACCACCGGAAACGTTTGCAGAGGCAATACCGTCAATCTGTTCAAGACGAGGCTTAATTGTGTCTTCTGCAAAAGCGCGGAGCTCTTCTGGTGTACGGCTTCCGCGAAGGGCCAGCATCATGATTGGCATCATTGAAGGGTCCATCTTAATTGTAACTGGTGATTTTGCATCATCCGGCAGGAAGTTTCGGACAAGGTCAATCTTATCGCGAACATCACCACCGGCAGCATCAAGATTTGTACCGTAGTTAAATTCAAGAATTACAAGGGAAATACCACCCATTGACTGGGAATGGAGGTTCTTAAGACCTGATACACCAGAAAGAGAACTTTCCAGAGTTGTTGTAACAGACTGTTCTACTTCTTCAGGACCAGCACCATCATACTGAGTAAAAACCAGCATGTAAGGAAGATCCATTTCAGGAAACATATCAACCGGAAGCTGTGTTGTACAGAAAATACCAAGGACAATTGCCAGAATGAACAAAAGCTTGGTTGTTACCGGTTTATTTACACATTTTTCAGAAAATGTCATTTATTTTCTCCAATACAGTATTAAAACTGTTTTCTGATTATTTGGACAAATGTCGAGTTTTGAATTTTTATTTTTAGGGTGGCTTTTTGCTTCGCAAAAATCAGGCTTTTCAGGGTTACGCTATCGCTTCATTCCTTCGCTCCGCTTCGGAACTGGCTTCGCCAGCCCTTACAATCCTTGCCACAGTTTGTAAATCAAATACTCGAAATTGAACCTATTTAATTGTTGAAACAATATTTACGCTTGAACCGTCGTTAAGAAGTGACATACCTTTTACAACGATTTCATCACCGGCTTTAAGTCCGTCTGTAATTTCAGTTTTATCATCAACAGTAATACCTACAGTTACTGGAACCAGTTTAACTGTTGATTTCTTTCCTTCGTGTGGTTCAACTACGAAAAGGTAATTTTTTGAATCACGAACTACAATTGCTGTTGCAGGAATTACAATTACATTCTTTTTAGAATCAGTAATAAGTTTTACACGGCCATACATACCAACTTTGATGCGGCTGTCATCTCTGTCAAAACGAAGTTTTGCACCCATTGTACGAGTTGCTGTATCGAGAACTGGAGAAACTTCAAAAACTGTTGCTGAAAATTCAACACTTGGGTATGCATCAAAAGTAATTATTGCTTTCTGTCTGTTTGAAATGCGGCTTATAAAGCGTTCTGCAATGTTGATTTTTACTTCAAGGTCATCTGTCTGAGCAACTGTTGCAATTGGTGATGACTGTCCTACTGTTGAACCAACTGTTGTTGGAAGTGATGTAATGCGTCCTGAAATTGGTGAATTTACAGGGTTATCATTGAATACGGCACCAACACGAAGAGGGTTTACATAAGCAATTGTCTGGCCTTTTTTAACCATATCGCCAACGCTTACGAGAATATTTGTAACTTTACCACCCTGATCAGGAAGAACTGCAACTGAGTTTACAGAAGCGATATCTCCGCCAAATTCAAGGTAATCATCCAGATTACCAGCTGTTGTTGTAAGAGTACTAACAGCGTAAGTCTGTTCCGGGTCTGCTGAGCTGTCTTTTGCATTTTTCTTTCCACAACTCGTTACCATAATTGCTGCAGAAAAAATTGCAGCTACAGTAATTATTACTTTTGTAATTTTCATTTTATTCCTCCGTTTCTATTTTGTTAAAGTTACGTTAAGTATATTTTCAAGATCCATTACAGCATTGATGTAAGACATTTTCTGCTGAAGCTGACCAAGTTTAGCCTGATTAAGAGAGTTTTCTGCATCACGAAGATCCAGAAGTTCTGTAGTACCGTTGCGGTATGATTTGTACTGCATGTCATAAGCTTTCTGTGCAAGCTGAACAGAACGGTTCATATTTTCAATCTGGTTTTTAGTCTGTACTAATGTATCAACGGCTTTACGAACCTGAACCTTCTGATTTTCTTTCATGATTTCAAGACCAAGCTTTGCTTTTGCAACCTGAGCTCTTGTATCCTTAATCTGCTGCTGGTTTGAAGACCATGGAAGCATATCTGTAAGATTCCATGCCAGAGTAAGGCTTAAAGAACCGCTGTCGTACCAGTCTTTGTCTTTTCCGATTCCCTTGTAGAAATGGAAAGCACCTTCTTCTCCAACATAAACAGGCTGCCAGCTGTAATTTAATGCCAGAGCCGGAACCCATGTTTTAAGACCGAGAGCTTTTAAACCGAATTTTGCTGCTTCAATCTGACCTTTAAGGGCACGGATGTTCAGGTCGTTTTCTGCATATTTGCTGAGCAGATCTTCTGTTTCAACATCAATATAAACAGGTTCAATTGGACTTGATAATTCAATATTTGTACCAACAGGCATACCGATTAAAAATGCCAGTGTATCAATTGACTGAATCAGAGCCTGTTCTGCACTTTCTACAGAAGGCTTTGTATTTTCGTAATTTACCTGAGTCTGCAGAAGAGAGATTTCTGGAACAAGACCGTTCTTGAAGTTTGCTTCTGCCTGGTTCATACGCTGACGGGCACTTTCAAGAGAAGTTTTCTGAATCTTGAGTGCTTCCTGCTGAAGTACGATTCCGTAATAAAGTTTTTTAATATTAAGGACTGTTTCTTTCTGGCTTTGTTCCAGAGTGATTTTTCCTGTTTCGTAGTTAATTTTTGCCATTTTAATATTGGCAATCATTGCAGGAGAAAAAGCCCAGCTTACACCAATGTTACCAACGGCCTTCCAGCGGTCTTCTTCTTTTTCAAAATCTGTTGGATATCCAGGAATAATTGCTGCAAGTGCCGAGGGCTGCATTTCTGTAGAACGGCTCATAGTTCCACTAGCCTGTACTGTTGGCAGGAATACATTCCAGCTTGTACTGTTAGCACGCTTCTGCATTTCAAGATCAATATCATTGCTCTTGAGTGTAAGGCTGTGTTCTAGTGCATAGTTCACAGCTTCTTCGATTGAAAGGACAACTTTTTCCTTTTTAGAATTAACGGCCTGTTCCTGAGCAAATGCACTTCCTGCAATTACTGAAAGAATTAAGGCAATTCCATATATTTTTTTCATTGAGGTAACCTCCTCCTTATTAATACCCTTTATTATTTTTTAGAGATACCGTTCAGTACATAATTGAAAACATACCTGACTGCATCTTCTGTTTTTTTCTCACTAAAATTATGTTTCATACTTAATACCACCAGAGCTACAGGAAGTATTCCGTACCAGTATGTAAGCATTTTAGGACCAAAGGAAAATCCAAGATCAATCTCTTTGATTGGATTGGAAATTTTTGCTTCCCAAAAGTTATTCGGTTCTTCATCATCTCTTTTTTGAGAAAAATTGTTTTGAGAAAAATTGTTTTCTGTGGATGTCTGGAGCAGCCAGCCGCAGATTGCAATAATTGATTTTCTCTGCAAAAAGAAGTTCATTTCTGTACACATTGTAATATAAATATGCTCTGCATAAGTTTCTGCTTCTGCTGTATTTTCAGAAATAAGCATTGCAAGAAGATTCAGCTCTTTTTCTACAAGACTAAAAATCATCTGATTTTTATTGTCAAAGTAGAAATAAAGACTGCTTTTTGCCATGTTCAGTTCATCAGCAATTTTTTCAACTGTAACGCCGGATATATTGTATTTTGCAATTACAGTTGCAAGAGCTGTAAAAACTTTATCTTCTTCAGGAAGAATTGAAGGATCAACTTTGCAGTATTTATCCAGTTCTTCCATTCTTTCTTTTGAAATATCATGCAGCTTAAGCTCTTTGTTGCCGGAAAAAATACCTGAGATTCCAGAATTAGTAAACTTTATAAGTTTTTCAGAAAAGTTTTTTGAATCTGGAATTTTCTTACCCTGACACAGATAATACTGTTCTCTTGCCTTTATAAAAAATAAGAAAGAAACGGCAAGGAAAACAGAATGAGTATACTTTCTCATTTCATTTTCTTCATCCTGGCAATTTAAGAAATTTTCGTTAACTCCACGTTTTATTAATTCATCACGAATTGTATTTTCAAATCTTGGATCAACTGCAAACTGGGAAATAAAATAATTAATGTACTGACTGTTTTCTACAAAGAAATTGGTAATATCAACGATGTTTTCATTGCTGTAAAGTGTTTTTACATCTGTAAATGCTTTGTGCAAATCAAGGATTCTGGCAGCAAAAAGATCATAAAACCGATTCTGCATTGCTAAAATAACTTCTTCTTTGCTTTCGTAATGACGATAAATTGCAGTTTTTGTAATACCCACTTTAGCTGCAAGCTGACTCATAGAAAAGTCCTGATAACAAGGCTTGCTGTAAAAAGAAAAAGCAGCTTCCAGGATGAGATCTTTGGTATTTTTTTTCTCAGGGGTGATTTTTTTTCGCATAAAAGTTACCGACTGTTCGGTAACAAATATATCGAACAACCGGTAACTTGGTCAATTAAATTTCTGTTAATTCTTTCTTAAAGCCTGAATTTTTTCTTCAAAACGATCCAGATTTACACAGTGCATTTTATCTGCAATTTTGAATTCATCATCGCTTTTTTCCATGTTTCCCTGCATGGCATAAGCCAGGGCCAGATTAGCATGAATTACAGCAATTTCTGGTGTCAGCTCCACACCTTTTTCCAGATTTTCAACAGCTTTTTCAAGATTATTAGTTTCAATAAAAAGTGATCCAAGACTTGCATAAGCCTCACCTTTTTTCGGATTCATTTTTATTGCTTTATTGTAATAAAAATCTGCTTTTTCGTAATTTTTAAGACTCTGATAATAAGAACCAAGTGTTACATAACTGCGGTAATCTGGTTTTCCTTCTACAGCTTTTTCAAGATAAACAGCCGCATTTGCAATATCTTCTTTAGCCGCATAAATATTTGAAATTGAATTATAAACCAGTTCGTCAGAATATCTTCTTTCTTCATTAACAGCCTTTGTAAAAAACTCCAGGGCATCATCAAGACGGCCTGCGCGGAAAGCTGTTGCACCATTCTGAACACTTATATCTCCTGCTTTTGAACAGGAAAAAAACAAAGAGCAGGCAGCTGCTGCCAGAGAAATATTAGCTGCTTTTTTTATTAAACTGATCATAAAAATGAGCATAACAGAAATAAAAAATAATTCAATGGGGCTGACCAATAAGTTCAACTTGCGGTGGTTGAGCCACAATCTGCGGTGGTTGAGCTACAATCTGCGGTGGTTGAGCTTGTCGAAACCATCATATTTAGTGCTACAGTCATTACTTATTGGACAGCCCTCATTTCTGAACCTGTTTTATTGTAAATTAAATATTTTGACTTTATACTTATCTTATTATGGTAAATTTACTTCCTGTTGCCAGCGGAAAAGGCGGAGTCGGAAAAAGTTCCTTCGCCGTTAATCTTGCAGTTTTACTTGCTCAAAAAGGAAAAAAGGTTATTCTTGCGGATCTGGATTTTGGAGGAGCCAACCTTCACACGCTTCTGGGTCTGAAAAATAATCATGCAGGTCTTGGTAATTATATTTATAAACAGACTGACGATTTTAATTCACTTCTGCAGGAAACTGCACAGCCAGGCTTAAAATTTATTGCCGGGGACTGTCTTTATCCTGGAACTGCCAATATGGAAGCCGGAGCAAAACGACGCATCATTAAGGCATTAAATGCACAGGATGCAGATTATGTAATTCTGGACCTTGGTGCAGGAACTACTTACAACACTCTGGATTTTTACCTTCTTACATACAATTCAATTGTAGTAACAACACCGGAACTTACTTCAGTTCTTAACGCATATTCCTTCTTAAAAGCTGCTGTTTTCCGTTTTTACATGCGTCAGTTCAAAGCTAAAAGCGAAGAAAGAATTTTCATAAACGAATTTCTCAAAAACGCATCTACAGGAACAGAAGCTGGATTTTTTGACCTTGTAAATCAGATGGCAGAAAAATTCCCGGAAACAGGAACTGCCGCAAAAGCTGAACTTTTAAAATACCGTCCTCAGGTTGTAATGAATCAGGGACAGACTTCCAGTGATCTGGAAATGGCAAAGCGACTTCGTACACTCGTTCTTAACAAACTGGGAATCAATATGGATTTTGTAGGGTTCCTTCCAAAAGATGAACAGGTCAGCTATTCAATAGCTTTAAGAAAACCTCTTGCCCTTGCAAATCCAGGCTGTCATTTTGTCAGTGGAGTTGAAACTTCTGCCGAAAGAATTATGCAGCATACATACGAATACAATGAACTTAATGGATTTGAAGCCGATGATATAAGTGAGAATCAGGATCTTGAAGTCTTGAATCAGGAATTTATCGAAAATAAATCAGAATAGGTATTGGGAATCATTTACATGGATACAAGCAACACATTATTTTCACTCAACCTTATCAGTGAATCTTCTGAAAGATATTTTATGGATCTGGGAAATCTGTTTCCTTCTCTTCTTGCAAAAGAAACAGGTTCTTCAATTCAGACTCTTAAAGAAACTCTTCTTCAGCTTCAGGAATCAAACAAAAATTCCTCTGGAGCAGAACTTTCACTTTTTGTTGCCGGTGACGACAAATATGAGCCTTTATTCAAGCAGCTTAATTCAAAAATAGAAACTCTTTCAAAACTGGACAAGCTTATTGCCGGTGTAAAGGAAGATTCAGAACAGATGGAACTTATCGCCTTAAACGCAATGGTAATTTCCATCAAATCAGGCGAAAAAGGACAGGCTTTCAGCCGTATTACAGAAAACCTTCAGCGCCTTTCAAAAGACATGTTCCTTTTCTCAGACAAGCTTCTGGAAGAAGAAAAATTACTCATTACCCACATCAACGACTTAAAATCGATTTTTACAAATATTCTTGAAGCACGCAAAGACCTTACAACAAAAGGTTCAGACGGTACATCAAGCATTAACGAAATGATTTCAACTCTTATGGGCCCTCTTGAATCCCTGCAGCACAATATCGATATTGTCTATCCGCCGATTCAGAAGGCAATGGAAGACCTCCAGCTTCAGGACATTATCCGTCAGGCTCTGGAACATGTAAAAAACTGCCTCATCGAAATGAACGATCCATCTCTCCTTGTTTCCGGTAGTGATGAAGAACTTGATGCGGTATGTTTTAACATTACCCTTTTTGAACTTGCAATAAAAGTTCTGGATGATATTTCTTCCAATGTTTCAGACAGTTTCCTTACTTTTGACAGAAACTGGTGCCTTGTAACTGACAACCTTCAATCAATTCAGTCTGAAAAAGATTCTTTTGTTACAAGATTCATTGATGAAGAATCAGGCTGCAGCGACAATATTAATTTACGTCTTAACACAATTATTAAAGAATACCGCAAAATTCTGGATGTATTCGGTCACTACCACATGGTTCAGAAAGATCTGGTTCACACAACTCAGAGTATCAACGAAAAAGCCCGTACAATGCACTCAGTATTCAGCAATCTTCGTCCAGTTATGAGCCGCCTTCATCATGTCCGTATTCTCCAGCAGATTGAAGTTTCCAAAAATGAAGCAATCAAGTCTGTAACAGATTCAGTAACAGACATGGATAATCTTATTAACTCATCAAATAAATCTCTGGACACAATGGAAGGCCTTCTTTCAACTTTCATTAAAGAAACTACAGATCTTCTTTCTGAATTTGTTTCATATCTCGAAGAAGACAACCTTAAAATGCAGACACTCCGTAAAAATAAAACAGCTTTCTTTGATGAACTTCAGGACACACAGAAAAATCTTTCCAGAATTATTTCTCACTTTGAAGTATTCCCACAGGGCTTCCAGAAAAAATGTGAAAAAGTTTCCAGAGACCTTTCGGGTATTTCAGAAATCAGTACAAACCTGCGTCAGTTCAAGGCAGAAATGTCTGCTCAGATTGAAGAACTGAAGATTCAGAAACAGTCCCTTCTCGAACAGAAAAAAATTGATGAATGGACTATAAAGAATTCAAAATTCAAAGATTTAATTGCTAAGTTTACAATTACTGCTCATAAAGAAGCCGCAGGAGAAATCGGCGGATTCGAAATTGAACATGGTGCAGCTTCAGGAGAAATTACTTTCTTTTAATTATGAACCGCTACTTCGACCTGCACTTTAACAGAAATATTGTCACAATTTATCCTGGAGAATTCTGGTCTTCCACAGGTCCGGAAATGATTTCTACCGTTCTCGGATCATGCGTCAGCATTGCACTTTTTGACCCCATTGCAGGCGTTGGCGGCATGAATCACTTTATGCTGGCAAAAGACACAAATCAGGAAATTGACGGCGGTTTTCCAAACAGTCAGGACAAACTGCTTGGCAGATTCGGTGAATACGCAGTAGAAATGCTTATTTCAGATATGGAAAAAAAAGGTGCCCAGTTAAGCCGGTGCACTGCAAAAGTCTTTGGCGGCGGAAATATTTTTAACACAGCCAGTGTTGACGGCCGGGATCTTGTTGGAGAAGCAAACATCAAATTTGCCTTTGACTATCTGAAAAAAAATAATATCGAAGTAAAAAGTTCAGATACAGGTGGAAATTCACCACGAAAAATTTTCTTTGACCCTGTTACATCAAAAGTGTTTTTAAAACACATCGACAGCCGCACAGAAAACGACAATCAGTTCTTAAAGTCAAAAGAAGACAGCTACATTGAAACCCTGAAACATCTGGCCGACTTAAACAGAGCCGCCAAGGGCAAGTAAATTAACTGCTTTATCTACATCTGATTCAATAAAAGTCAGGATTTTTTCCGGGTTAAGAATAAGAATAAAATCCTCCCCCCGACGGGCAACTGCACTTACAAAGTGACTCTGGCCTTCCTGAATTCCGTAATCTTTAGATTCAGCCTGAATAAGTGTAAGACGGCTTACTACATCAACTTTATCTGCAATGATTCCAAGAAGTACTGGTTTTTCATTACGCTGTGGAATTTCCAGAATGATTATCTGTGTTCCTTCCAGCTTGTCTGAACATTCAAAACCAAACAGTTTGCGGAAATCTGCAATTGAAACAACGGAACCGCGAACATTCATTACACCTTTTAAATAATCCAGGGAATTTGGAATTGGAGTAATAGATTCAAAATCAAATACTTCTTTTACATATTTTACTGGAAGTGAAAAAAGTCCTTTTCCAAGATTAAAAGTAAAGAAAGATTCATCAGACATGTGACTTCCAATCATTTGACGACACTCCAAACTGAATGTAAAATTAAGTTTAATTACAGATAAAATTATACTATAGGTCTGGTGAAAAAACAAAAGGAGCATAAGTCTTGTCTGAAAAAAAACTTGAAGAAATAATTACGTTACAATGGACAGGAACTGCCGGAATCGAAACTGCAAAATCACGTCAGAAAGAACTTGTAAAAGCTTTAAAAGCCGCAAATAAAGTCATTGTTGACATTTCCAATATTGACGATATCGATATTACAGGCATTCAGCTCCTTCTCGCCGCAAAAAAAGAAGCTGATGCTTCCAAAAAGAATTTCTTTGTAAAAAGTCCTCTTCCAGCAAGTATTTCTTCGTTTATTTCAAGCTGCAGCATTAATCTGGACCCTCTTCTGGCCTCTGAAGAAGATTTAAAGGAGGCTGAAAATGCTTGATCAGATCAGCTCCGTATTCCTCGAAGAAGCAGGAGAACTTCTTGAAAATCTGGAAGACCAGCTTCTTACTCTGGAAAATAATCCTACAGATCTGGAAACAATTGGTGCGGTTTTCCGTGCCATGCATACAATCAAAGGTTCCTCGGCAATGTTCGGATTTACAGCTATTTCCGAGTTTACCCACGAAGTTGAATCAGCCATGGATCAGGTTCGTAACGGAATTGTTCCGGTTACATCTGAACTTATCGGCCTTCTCTTAAATGCCAGAGATCATATCCGTTCCATGCTTGATGCCGGACAGGACGTTTCTTCTGAGCAGACAGCAAATTCCCAGAGTCTTATTCTGGCTTTTAAAACTTTTGTTGCCCAGAATGGAGGAACCCAGCCTGAAGATTTAATTCTCTCTGCAGGAAACACTCCTCCAGAATCATTAAACACAGTTAAGCAGGAAAAACCGGCAGATACTTATCGCATTAAATTCCGTCCATGCAAACAAATCATGCAGAACGGAACACGCCCTGAACTTCTGGTAAAAGAACTTACTGAACTTGGAACTGCCACAGTTGTTGCATTCAACGAAGATTTACCGGCTCTTTCAAAAATGGATCCGGAACTTTGTTATTTTTCATGGGATATTATCCTTACAACAACAAAGTCAAAAAATGATATTGATGATGTATTCATCTTCCTGGATTCTGAATCTACCTTCACCGTAGATAAAATCCAACTCGATCCAGACGGAAGCCACAGAATCGGTGAAATCCTCGTTGACCGTAATGATGTATCGAAAAAAGAACTCGATTCCATCATGCAGGAACACAAACAGCTTGGTCAGATTCTTGTTGATAAACAACTGATTTCTGAACAGCAAGTTAAGTCTGCCCTGGCCGAACAGCAGCACTTCAAGGCACTTAATAACGAAAGTGCATCAGGTCAGGGATCACAGACTTCAGGAGTCCTGCAGCAGTCTATCCGCGTAAGTTCAGAAAAACTGGATCAGCTTGTTGATTTAATTGGAGAACTTGTTACTTTCAACGCCCGGCTTGAACAGCTTGCCATTGAAAAAAATATTCCGGTCCTCAAAAACCTTAGTGAACAATGTGAACGCCTGGCAGTTTCTCTCCGCGATACTTCAATGGAAATCCGTATGCTGCCTATCGGTACTCTGTTTACAAGATTCAAAAGAACAATCCGTGACCTTTCAGATCAGCTTGGTAAAAAAATCGACCTGCAGATTGAAGGTGCAGAAACTGAACTGGATAAAACTGTAATTGAAAAACTTAACGATCCTCTCCTTCACCTTGTTCGAAACTCTGTAGACCATGGTATTGAAATGCCTGTAGAACGGGCTGCCAAAGGAAAAGACGCTCAGGGTACAGTAACACTTTCAGCCCGTCATCAGGGAGGAGTTGTAATCATTACAATCAAAGATGATGGAGCCGGACTTAACAAAGAACGCATTCGTCAGAAAGGCATTGAAAAAGGCCTTATCTCTATGGACGATAATCTTTCTGACAGTGAAATTTTCCATTTAATTTTCCAGCCTGGATTCTCTACTGCAAAACAGGTTAGTAATATTTCAGGCCGTGGAGTTGGTCTTGATGTTGTAAAAAAAGATATTCTTTCTCTTGGAGGATCAGTTTCAATTGAATCGGAACCAGGACAGGGAACAAGCTTTATTCTCAAAATCCCTCTGACTCTGGCAATTATTGACGGTATGCTTACTCAAATCGGAAATACAAAATACATCATTCCTGTAAATGCAATTTCCGAATGTCTTTTCTATTCTCAGCTCGGCCGCAAGTCATCTGATTCTCTCTTCCCTCACACAGAAGTTCACGGAAAAGATGTTACATGTATCGATCTGCGTACATATTTTAATATTCCGGATCCTCGTCCTTCAAAACCAGAAATTGTAACAATTAATACTCAGGATGGTGTTGCCGGAATTGTTGTTGATAAAATTCTTGGAACACATCAGACCGTTATTAAGCCTCTCGGAAAACTGTATCAAAATTGTCTTGGTATCAGCAATTCAACAATTCTTGGTGACGGATCTGTAGCCCTTATCCTCGATGTGTATAAACTTACTGATATGATTGAAACAAGCAGGGAAAAGGGTAAAAAATGAATATAGAAATTGCCCATGTTCCTTCACTTTCAGATTCTCAGTTTAAAAAGCTTGCCGATTTTATTCAGACAAATGTGGGTATAAAAATGCCTGATGAAAAAATGATTATGGTTCAGTCCCGTCTTTCAATCAGGCTGAAAAATCTTAATATGACAAACTATGACGATTATCTCAAACTGATATTTTCAAATACACCGGAAGGTCAGGAAGAAATCGGGCTTATGATAAACCAGATTACAACAAACCTGACAAATTTTTTCCGTGAAAATTCTCACTTTGATTTTATGAATTCTACTGCCCTGCCTCAGCTTGCAAAACGCGGTATAGAAAAAGTTGAACTTTGGTCTGCAGGCTGTTCAAGCGGTCAGGAACCATATACTCTTTCCATCGTTATGCAGGAATTTATAAGGCAGAATCCCGGTCAAATCAGGGATTTTTCCATCAGGGCAACTGACATTTCATCTAAAGTTCTTGATAAGGCAATTGATGCAGTTTATCCAATTTCAGAAGTTGACGATTTGTCTTATGATTTAAAAAAGAGATACTTCCTTAAAAGCAAAGATACTTCCAATCCTCTGGTACGGGTAAATAAGACAACAAGGGAAAAAGTTCATTTTGAAAGATTGAATTTTATGGATCCTGTTTATCCTTCTACAACGGCAAAACACATAATTTTCTGCCGGAATGTTCTTATCTATTTTGATAAGAAAACTCAGGAAGAAGTAATAAGAAAACTTACAGATCATCTTGTACCTGGAGGTTATCTTTTTCTTGGTCATTCAGAAACAATTTTTGGCATGAATCTGCCTCTTAAAACAGTAGGTTCAACCACATTCCAGAAAATTTAGATAAAGATAATATATGCAGATTAAAGTATTGATTATCGACGACTCAACACTCGTCAGAAAGACATTAACAGAAGTTCTCAATTCGGATCCTGAATTAATTGTTTCAGGAACAGCTCCAGATCCTATCGTTGCTGTCCGCATGATCAGAGAAAATCGTCCGGATGTAATTATTTCAGATATAGAAATGGCCAGAATGGACGGACTTACATTTCTTCGAAAATTAAACGAAACTGTAGATCCTATTCCATGTGTCATCTGTTCTTCACTTGTAACACCAGATTCTCCTCAGGCCTTAAAAGCTTACGAACTTGGAGCCTGTGAAGTAATTTTAAAACCTGCTATCGGAACAAAAAACTTCTTTACAGAATCTAAAATTCTTATTTGTGATGCCGTAAAATCTGCCTACAGCTGTACGGGAAAAATCAAAAGCCTCATTCCATCAGCAATTCGCAATCATGCAAAGAATTTTTCATCAGCAAACAGTTCTGCTGTTCAAAATGACATAAAAACCAGACCTGTTGAACCAAAACTCTCTGCTGATGTAATTCTCGAAAAACCTGATCCAAAATTTGCTCCTGCCGGAATAACAGAACCAATTGTTGTAATCGGAGCAAGTACAGGTGGAACTGAAGCTCTGAGGGATTTTCTTTCTCAGCTTCCAGAAGATTCTCCAGGAATGCTTGTTGTACAGCATATGCCTGAACACTTTACCCAGGCTTTTGCTGAACGCCTTAACAGCCTTTCAAAAGTTACAGTTAAAGAAGCTGTAAATAATGAACGGGTAGAAAAAGGCAAAGTCCTCATCGCCCCTGGAAATCACCACATGCTGCTTAAGAGAGATATCAAGGGCTATTTCGTTGAAATTAAAGACGGCCCTCTTGTAAGCCGTCACCGCCCTTCTGTAGATGTTCTTTTCAGATCTGCAGCAAGATACGGCGGCAAAAACATTATCGGTGTAATCATGACTGGTATGGGAGATGATGGTTCCCACGGAATGAAGGAAATGCACGACTCAGGAGCATTCAATTTTGCACAGGATGAAAAGACCAGCATTGTCTGGGGAATGCCTGGAGAAGCCGTAAAAGCCGGTGCCGTAGACAAAGTTTTACCTTTACAGGATCTGGCACCTGCTGTTGTAAGTCAGTCAAAATTAATGACCCTTGGAATTAAAAATTTATCTGCACGATAAATAAATAATAAAAATATGATAAAATAATAGACGTATCGGAGGAAATATTATGTCGAAAAAAATTCTTGCAGTAGATGATTCTGTTTCAATCAGAAAGAGCATCTCGTTCATTCTTGGTCAGGAAGGCTATGAAATTGTTGAGGCTGTTGACGGTGTTGATGGTCTTGCAAAAGCAAAGGCTGATAAATTCAACCTTGTAATCACAGATATTAACATGCCTAACATGGACGGAATAGAACTTACAAAGAATCTCCGTGCCACAGAAGGATACAAATTCACTCCAATAATTGCCCTTACAACAGAAAACCAGGCTTCAAAAATGGACGAAGGTAAAGCTGCAGGTGCAACAGGATGGATTGTAAAACCTTTCACATCTGAAAAGTTAATTGCCGTTGTAAAAAAGATTATCGGATAATAAAAACATACTTTCAGTTTTAAACCATCAATTCAGAAGGAGTCCTTTATGAAAAGTATTAAGAATTCAATTTCTCTATTTATTGCTACAGGAACACTTTGTCTCGGCATCACTCTTACAGCCACTTCAATGTTTTTTGCCAGCAACGCAGTTAACCAGACTGCATATCAGGGACTTTCACAAATTCTGGATAATGTAACTCAGGCTGCCACAGCTCAGATTCAGGCAAATTTCAATCTTCTTGATGCTCTTTCTCACCGGGATGATATGAGAAACTCTAAGCTTACAATCCGCCAGAAAGCCCTTCTTATTGATTCTCACAGCGACCATATTACAGGAGCCAACTACTTCGTTCTTGCAGATAAAAAAGGTCATGGATACACATCAAAAGGAAATCCATGTGAAATTGCTGACCGTCCATATTTTCAGAAAGCTGTCAGCGGAAGTGCCACAGTTTACGGACCGGTAATTGCAAAAACAACAGGAAAAATTGCTCTTTATTTTGCAGTTCCTCTCCGTGATGAAAATAACAATATTTCTGGTGTATTTGCCATTAATACAGACACTTCAATTCTTACAAACTTTGCTGAAAAACTGAACATTGTAAAAGGCGGATGTTCTTTCATCATTAATGAAAGTGACGGATTGATTCTTTCAAGCACAATTGATGGAATTGCAGGAAGAAATGTTTCTTTCACTGAACTTGCAGTTGAAGATTCAAAATACTCATCCCTTGCCGCAATTTCAGGAAAAATGGCTATGGCTGAAACCGGTATTTCAAAAATCAAAGCACTGAACAGAAAATACTATATTGCTTACAATCCAATGCAGGACCAGGAAATCTCAACAGACTGGGGAATTGCTATTCTTGTTCCTGAAGAAGCATTTATGAGTTCAGTAACAAGAATGATTCAGGCCATGATTATCATTCTTATCTGTTCTGTTATCGGTTCAATTATCGTTTCCTGGATTTATGCCTCTGGTATTTCAAAACCAATCGTCACCATTAAGAAAACTCTTGAATCCGTTGCAAAAGGAAATCTTATTCTTGATCCAAAAGACGGAATTTACGAAGCAAAAGTTCAGAAACGCTCTGATGAACTTGGTGCCATGGCACTTTCTCTTAACCAAATGATTCTTTCACTCATAAAGACAATTCAGTCTGTACGGGAATCAGCTATGAACGTTCGTGCCGGTGGTGAACAGCTTTCTTCTTCAAGTCAGGCTGTTTCTTCCGGTGCCAGCGAACAGGCAGCTTCAACAGAAGAAATGAGTGCGACAATGGAACAGATGACTTCTAATATTCGTGCAACAGCAGATAATGCAGCCAAAACAAGCGAAATTGCCCTTCAGGCATCTGCAGACAGCGAAGCCGGTGGACTTGCAGTTACAGAATCTTTAGAAGCAGTAAAAACTATTGCAGAAAAAATCAGCGTAATCGAGGAAATCGCTGGTCAGACTAATATGCTGGCTCTTAACGCCGCAATTGAAGCTGCCCGTGCCGGAGATGCCGGTAAGGGATTTGCCGTAGTTGCCAGCGAAGTCCGTAAGCTTGCAGAACGCACACAGATTGCAGCCGCTGAAATCAGTGAACTGTCAGTTAGAACTCTTGATTCTGCAGAAAATGCAGGTCAGATGATTAATGGAGTTGTTCCTTCAATCGAACAGACTTCAGCTCTCATTAAAGAAATCGCAACTGCCAGCCGTGAACAGGATAACGGTGCTTCTCAGGTTTCAGCTGCAATCATTCAGATGGACAGCGTAGTTCAGCAGAATGCCAGCGCCGCTGAAGAAATGGCTGCAATGGCAGAAGAACTTTCAGCCGAAGCTCAGAAACTTGTTCAGACAATTGCATTCTTCAAAACACCAGAAGAATACAGTCAGAATCAGGCAGAAACAGAAGCCATGGTAAAAGACGTTTCTGCAGAAACAGCCGCAAGTTCAGTAAATACTGAAACTATTTCTGCAGAAGAAAAAGTTGAACCAAAAAAAGAAGAAAAACCTGCTAAAAAAGCAAAAAATACACCAATCAGCGGAACTGTAGTTCAGAAAACTACTGCAGACTTAGTTAGTGATGCTGATTTTGAAGAATTCTAATATTCACCGTAAAAGCAGTTTGGATTAACCGGCTGCCTTTGTTAAGGATTTTATATGAACAAGAATTATCTTACATTTCTTCTTGATAATAATATCTGTGCCGTAGAAATTTCCAATGTTCTGGAAGTCCTTAATTACGGAAATTTAACACCAATTCCCTGTGCTCAGAATTACATCGAAGGATTGATTTATTCCAGAGAACAGGGAATTTCTGTTATTAATCTGCGGAAAAAGTTTGGCTTAAAAACTAAAAACCCGGATAAAATGACAAAAATCATTGTAATAGAAATATTAAAAACATCAGAAGAAGGGGAAAAAACAACTCTTTACGGTCTTGTTGCCGATCAGGTTCTTGATGTTGTAAGTCTTGATGATACCGTTGAAGGAAAAGCAGGATTAAAATGTACTATTCCTCACGACAACATTCAGACCGTTTTAAAAAGTGAAGACAAAAACATAATCCTTTTAAACTTCACAGATTTATAATTACTTTGTTAAAATATGAACCGCTTGTGATTGACCCAAACAGTTCAATTTTATATCTTTAAATCATCTAATTTGGAGGAAATTTTCAAATGGCAGAATTTAACATGAAAATGTTTGACCTGACAGGCAAAGTTGCCTGGGTTACAGGTGCATCTTACGGAATCGGTTTTGCAATCGCTAAAGGCCTTGCTGCAGCTGGTGCAAAAATCGTATTTAATGATCGGGGACAGGAACAGCTGGACAACGGTTATAAAAACTACAAAGAAGCAGGAATCGAAGCTCACGGATATGTTTGTGACGTTACAAACGAAGAACAGGTTCAGGCTACTGTAAAACAGATTGAAAAAGACGTAGGTACAGTTGATATCCTCGTTAACAACGCTGGTATTATTAAGAGAATCCCTATGCACGAAATGAAAGCAGAAGAATTCCGTCAGGTAATCGACGTTGACCTTAATGCTCCATTCATCGTATCAAAAGCAGTTCTCCCAGGCATGATGGCTAAAAAAGCTGGTAAAATCATCAACATCTGTTCTATGATGTCAGAACTGGGTCGCGAAACAGTATCTGCTTATGCAGCTGCTAAGGGTGGTCTTAAAATGCTCACACGCAACATCTGTTCTGAATACGGTGAATACAACATCCAGTGTAACGGTATCGGACCTGGATACATTGCTACTCCACAGACAGCTCCACTCCGCGAAAAACAGCCTGATGGTTCAATGCACCCATTCGATTCATTCATTCGTGCAAAGACTCCAGCTGGACGCTGGCTTGATCCAGAAGAACTTGTTGGTGCAGCAGTATTCCTCGCATCAGAAGCTTCTAACGCTGTAAACGGCCACATCCTCTACGTAGACGGTGGAATCCTGGCCTATATCGGTAAACAGCCTAAATAAATAGTGCGTACACGATGTACGCGCACAGTAAAAGAGTTTCGGAGAAACTCTGGACATTTTGACAAAACAGGACGTTTTGGCATAAATGTGTGCCTATATCGGTAAACAGCCTAAATAAATAGTGCGTACACGATGTACGCGCCCAGTAAAAGGGGATGTCCAAAAAGTTCAACTTGCGGTGGTTGAGCTTGTCGAAACCACCATATTTAGTGCAATGGTCATTTCGACAGGCTCAATGACCACTACAGTCATTACTTATTGGACAGCCCCCTGGACATTTTGACAAAACAGGACGTTTTGGCATAAATGTGCGCATACATTGGTAAGCAGCCTAAATAAATAGTGCTTTTAAGGCATTTTAACAAAGGACGGCAATTGTCGTCCTTTTTTTTGTCTAAAACCGAAAACAACCTTTTTTCTATCTTTAAATAATAAACCGTGGTAAAATTATTTATAAATCTTTAAAAACAATGGAGTTTTTATGAACGGAAATGTAATCGTTGGACAGTCAGGTGGCCCTACATCAGTAATCAATTCTTCTCTTGCCGGAGTTTTCAAAACAGCAAAAGATCGCGGTGCAAAGAAAGTATACGGAATGCTGCATGGTATTAAGGGACTTCTGGATGAACAGTATGTTGATCTGTCGGAAAAAATCGGTACAACAATGGATATCGATTTATTAAAACGCACACCATCTTCTTATCTTGGTTCCTGCCGTTATAAGCTCCCGGAAATTGAAGCTGACAAAGCAACTTACGAAAAAATCTTTAAGATTCTCGATAAACTTGAAATTAAATATTTCTTCTACATTGGTGGCAACGACTCAATGGACACAATCAAAAAGCTTTCTGACTATGGTGCAATAGTAAAAAGCGACATTAAGTTCATGGGTGTGCCAAAAACAATTGATAACGACCTTGCAGTAACAGACCACACTCCTGGTTATGGTTCTGCTGCAAAATTCATTGCTGCCACAATGAAAGAAATTATCCGGGACGGTCTTGTTTATGACTACAATACAGTTACTGTTGTAGAAATCATGGGTCGTAACGCAGGATGGCTTACAGCTGCTGCAGCCCTCGCAAAATCTGACGACTGTGAAGGCGTAGATATGATTTACCTTCCGGAAGAAGTTTTTAACATTGATGACTTTATGGCTCGTGTTAAAACTATTGCCTCAAAAAAATCAGTAGTAATTGCTGTTTCTGAAGGTATTCGTGTGGCAGACGGACGCTTTGTATTTGAACTTGCTGATCATGTTGAATACGTTGATGCATTTGGTCATAAACAGATGTCTGGTACAGCTAAGTTCCTTTCAAACAAAATTACAGCTGAATTAGGATGCAAATCTCGTGCAATTGAACTTTCAACACTTCAGCGTTGTGCTGCCCACATGACAAGCCGCACAGACGTTACTGAAGCTTACAATGTTGGTGGTGCTGCCGTTAAAGCTGCATTTGAAGGTGAATCTGGAAAAGTTGTAGTTCTTAAACGGGTTTCTGACGATCCTTACATGTGTATTACAGAAACACACGATGTACACGACATTGCAAACGTTGAAAAGAAAGTTCCACTTGAATGGATCACAAAAGACCACTATGTAACAAATGATCTTATTCATTACATCCGCCCGTTGATTCAGGCAGAATTAAGCCCAATCATGGTAGATGGTCTTCCACGCCACTTAAACGTAAACATGTAATAATTTAAAGATAAAAAAAAAGGGGATGTCCAAAAAGTTCAACTTGCGGTGGTTGAGCCCTTCGACAGGCTCAGGAACCACTTGTCGAAACCATCATATTTAGTGCAATGGTCATTACTTATTGGACAGCCCCTTTTGTTGCGCAAGGGATTGCAAGGGCGGCGAAGCCGTTACTAAATACGGTGGTTGCGCCTGTCGAAACTACCGTATTTAGTAATGCAGGCGTTAGCCGGAACCCTGAAAAGCCCGGTCCGAAGGATGCGCCCACAAGCCATATATTTCTTCAATTGTAAATAAGTTTGTTTTTCATTAAAATATAATTTATGAAGACTTCAAAATTTTATATTTCAACACTTCGCGAAGCTCCAGCTGAAGCTGTAATCGCAAGTCACAAACTTATGCTCCGTGCCGGTATTACGCGCAAACTCGGTAACGGTCTTTACACTTACCTTCCAATGGGCGTTCGCTCACTTTATAAACTCGAAAACATTATTCGTGAAGAACTTGAAGAAACTGCAGGTGCTCTTGAATTTAAGCCAACTGTAATTGTTCCTGGTGAGCTCTGGAAAGAATCCGGCCGCTGGGAAACAATGGGCGCTCAGATGCTCAAGGCAAAAAACCGCGGTGAACAGGATATGGTTGTTTCTCCAACTGCAGAAGAAGCATACACTGCCATCGTACGGGATGGTCTTGATTCTTACAAACAGCTTCCTGTTAATTTTTATCAGATCAACACAAAATATCGCGATGAAATTCGTCCTCGTTATGGTGTAATGCGTGGCCGTGAATTTATCATGATGGACGGCTACACAATGAATGCCGATGACGCATCTCTGGATGAATCATACAACGCATACGAAAAGGCATATTTCAAAATCTTCAAACGCCTGGGACTTAAAATGATTCCTGTAAAGGCAGATTCAGGTGCTATGGGTGGCTCAGGTTCAGAAGAATTCATGGTTGAATCTCCAATCGGTGACGACACACTAATTATCTGTCCAAAATGTGGTTATGCTGCCAACGCCGAAAAAGCAGAATGTGCTTCAGATGCCAGCGTTAACAAAGCAGGTGTTTCACCAGCAAAAACTGATGCAGCCGTAGAAAAGGTTGCTACTCCAAATGTCTTCTCAATTGAAGATATGGAAAAATTCTTTGATGAATCACCAAAAATGTTCATTAAAGCACTTATTTACCGGGTAATTAACTCAAGTCTTAATCTTGAAGGTGCAACAGGTGCAGATAAGTGGAAGAAAGTAAAAGATCCGGCTGGTGATTATTATCCCCTTTCTTATGCATGTGTCCTTATCCGTGCAGATCTCGATGTTAACGAAGCAAAACTCGCTGCAACTCTTAAAGCATCAGAAGTTTGTCTTGCCGAAGCCGAAGAAGTTCTTGAATACGCAGGTGCTCCCCACGGCTTTGTTGGACCTATGACTTGTAAATGTCCTCTCATTGTTGACTGGTCGGTAATGAAAGACGGCGAAGCAATGATGCACGACGCAATCGCCGGAAGCGGAAAAGACGGCTACCACGTAAAACACGTTGAACCAGGCCGGGACTTTGTTCCATACATCAACGCAGATGTCCGCACAGCAAAAGCCGGAGACAAGTGTGCATGTTGTGGTGAAACATTCTACGCAACAAAAGGAAACGAACTTGGACACATCTTCAAGCTGGGGCACAAATACACAAAATCAATGCACGTAACTTTCCTTGGACAGAACGGAAAACCAACAGAACCAACAATGGGTTGTTACGGTATTGGTGTTGACCGTACTCTCGCTTCAATCATTGAAAAATACAACGATGAAAAAGGAATCATCTGGCCAATGACAGTTGCTCCTTTCCAGGTTTGTATTGTTCCAATCAAATACGAAGGTGCAATGAAAGAAGAAGCTGATAAGATTTACGAAGCACTTAAAGCTGCCGGAATCGAAGTTCTTCTTGATGACCGCAACGAACGTCCTGGTGTAAAATTTGCAGATATGGAACTTATTGGTATTCCTCTCCGCATTACAGTTGGTGACAAAAATCTTCCAAACGTTGAATTCAAACCACGTGCAGCAGCCGAAGCTGAACTTGTTCCAGCAACAGAAGCTGCAGAAAAAGCAATTAAGTTTGTAAAAGACGCACTTGCTGAATTAAACGCATAGTTTTAATTAATACAATTTCTAATGCCTGCGGTTTTTTTCCGCAGGTATTTTTTTGGAGTTATTATGAAAAAGATTTTCCTTTCAATTACTACATTTTTTTTAGCACTTTCACTTTTTGCTCTTCCAGGTATTACATCTAAAATCAACGATCAGTCGGGACAGTTTGTTTATTACAAAGACTCATCGTTTGCCCGGGAATCTTATTTTGGAATTCTTATTTATGACGAAGGAACTTACGGCGTAAGATATTATGCTCCTCAAGTTATGGACTCCTATCCTGTTCTTCCTGAAAAAGATATTCAGATTCTCTTTACACTTGATATTACAAAGAAATATGTAGACTTAACCGGAGAAAGAATCATTACACCGGTTACGCCAGAAGATACTGATCTGATTAACTATCTTCATGATATGATTTACGAACTTACAGCCCATCGCCAGAAAGCAGGAATAGTTGAATCAGTAATTACTCTTGATCAGGAATATGATCAGTTTGGTGGAATTGTAAAAATGACTTATGATCCTTTAGTTCCTCTTTTTAACCTTAAAACCATTTCGGATAAAAAAGGAACACCGGTTCTTTCACTTGTTACTTCAGGCCGCCTCACTTCCAGCGAAGACAAACATTTTTCTTCTTTCAGAGGACTTCCGTTAAAAATCGAAGACAGCCACAGCTTTACAGCTTCTAAAAAAATCAGGAAAGAAAAAATCACATATACAAAATTTGAAACTCACAGTCAGAAAATTACTCTTGATAATCAGTGGACACGAAACGCAGAAAACATGTTCCTTCTGGACAATGTAGCAATTATCGCTTTTGATATGTACAAACAGACTCCGGAAACAAGTCAAGACTGGAATCAGCAGATTGAACTGTTAAAACGCAGCTTTACACTTGGAAGTCTTGGAGCATATCCATATTGTGAACTTTCAAACCACGAACTTAAGAAAAATACAGAAAAGTTTACAAATTTGATTTTTAATAATGATTCAAAATCTTTTACAAAAGACTTCAAGATACTTACAAAAATGGAAGACGGTGTTTATGCCATTTTGACAATGACCGTCTTCCAGGGTGCATATAGCCGCAACAGTAAATATTTCGATAATATCCTTAAATCTTACAGCGCAAACTAGAAACTGTTTCTGGCCAGTGGAGTGCCAATCCAAACGCCTTCACTGCCCAGATATTCTTTTTTCTGTCCTTCAATAAGAAACTGAACTCCTTTAACAGTACTGAATTCTGTTGCAGTATAAACAATCTGCATTAATTGACCTAAATAACCGTCAACACCTACATAGTTAAATTCAAAATCTTCAGAAAAATTAAGATATGCAATACCGTCACGAACAGAAGCAGACAAAAGTCTTGTTCCAGCTGGAATCAGACTCTTGTATCCTTTGGCAGCTTCCGAAGAATTCGGACCTTTAATTAAAAGGTTAATATTTGTAACAAGAGGTGAGTCATTTTTTTCAACTTCTCTTGTAATTATTTTTCTGCTTACTACTCCATCTTCTCCAATGTAGACAAAACAAAGTTTCTGATTTGTAACCTGTTTCTTTTCAACAACTGGAGCAGCAGGTTTTGCAGCTTCAGTTTTCTTTTCCTGTACAGATTCTGTTTTAGCAGGCTGTTTTGTTTCTTTCTTAACTTCCGGTTTTACTTCAGGAGCTTTTTCTTCTTTTTTTACTTCCGGAACATAAACAGGTTCAACAGGTTTTACTTCTTCAACTTTTTTTTCTTCAGTTTTTGGAGCTGGTTTTTCTTCAACGATTTTCAAAACAGGTTCGTCATTGTCAGGAATTTCTTCCTTTATTTCATGATTAGCTATAAATTCCGGTGTTGATCCGAATAAACGTTCAAAAAAATTAGTTGTTTTGAGATTTGTTTTAATATCTTCCTGTTTAATAAGGAAAACAATCAATAAAATTAAAAAACCAAGAATCCAGCAGGCCAGTGCAAGTCCTGTCTGCTTCTTTTTTGTATTTTTTTTTGCCATGGTTTTAGTATATTTGAAGGGGAATTAAAAGTCCACAAATCCAGGAATAATTTTTATATACGACTTGTTGCACTTTCATATTCTCATTAAAATGTAATTATCTTATACAGATAAGGAAATTCTATGGCAAACAAAGATGCTTTTTATGAACAGAAGGAGTTCGACTTAATCACATTTGGTGAAACAATGCTTCGTCTTTCACCTCCAGTTAACGAACTTATCAGCAAAAGTGATTCATTTAAGAAACACGCCGGTGGTGCAGAATTAAATGTCGCTTGTGGTGTTTCTCTTCTTGGATGCCGTACTGGTATTATTACACGTCTTCCAAAAAATCAGCTTGGAACATTTATCAAAAATCGTATTCGTTCTTCATCAGTAAGTGATGACTTTATTATTTTTGATGATACACCAGAAGCTCGTGTTGGTATCTACTACTACGAAAATGGTGCTTATCCTCGTAAACCAACTGTAGTTTACGACCGTAAACACTCTTCAATTACAAAAATTCAGGAAAACGAAATCCCTGAAGACATTTATACAAAAACACGCATGTTCTACACATCAGGTATTACACTTGCTCTCAGCGAAAATACTCGTAAACTTGCAATCTCAATGATTAAAAAGTTTAAGGCTGCCGGTTCTCAGATTGCCTTTGATGTAAACTATCGTGCAAATCTCTGGGATGAAGAAACAGCACGCAATACAATCAAAGAAATTCTTCCGTTTGTTGATGTACTTTTCATTTCTGAAGAATCATGCCGTCGTATGTTCCAGAAAACAGGAACTCTGGAAGATATGCATCGTGAATTCTGCAAAGATTATCCAAATATTCAGCTTATTGCTACTTCTCAGCGTGAAGTTATCAGTCCAAAAGTTCATTCGTTTGGCTCTACTGTTTATCTTAAGCGTCTGGACAAATTCTACACAGAATCTCCTTATAAAGATATTGATGTTGTAGACCGTATCGGTTCCGGTGATGCTTACTGTGCAGGTGTTCTTTTCGGTCTCTTAAAATATGACAATGCTGAAAAAGCCGTTCACTTTGGTAACGCTACATGTGCTACAAAAAATACAATTTTCGGTGACCTTCCAGTATCTGACTTTAACGAAATCGAAGCAATTATTGAGGCACATCATTCAACTGGCAAACAGTCAGAAATGAACCGCTAGAATTTTTAGAATTCCTGGTTTACGGGCATTCCACCAAAGCTTACGCTTTGCTGTCGCTACGTCCGCACTTCCACATTCGTTCCATAAAAAAAGCTGTGGCAAAAACCACAGCTTTTTTTACGCCTACGGCGGTGCTACCATCGCTAATGCATTTTCTATTTTCGGCATTCATAAAGAACAATTGCTGCTGCCTGTGCAACATTTAAGCTTTCAATTGGTCTTTCTACTTTTTCATCAAAATTACTTGTGAATGGAATGATTATAAGTTCATCACAATTTTGTTTAACTTCTTTTGAAATTCCATGTTCTTCGTTTCCAAGAACGATTAAAGCAGGTTTATTACCCCTTAATTCCCTGATTTTTCCTACAGGCTGTTTTGCATTTACATCAGTGCCAAAGCGTACCATTTTGCCTTTCATTGCTTCCAGCAGTCTTGAAATTGACTTTACGGAATAAATATTAACATATTCCATTCCACCCTGAGCAACTCTGTATGAGCTTGTTGTTACTGAACTCTGAGCTTCGTCCATTGGAATAATTACATTCTTAAAACCAAAGAATGCGGCACTTCTTACTATTGCCCCAAGATTGTTTGCATTTCCAACTCTATCAAGTAAAAGTGCTGACTGTTTTTTATGAAGCCATTCTTCAGTAATATCGCTTGTTAAAGGTTCAATTTCCGGCTGGTCAATCATTGCTACAACACCCTGATGATGAACACTTCCGCATAGTTTCTCAAGTTCTGCGTCACTTACTTTATTATATGGAGATTTTCTTTTGGCCATAGTACGGCAAATTTCTCCTACTGCATTTACTCTTTCTTCAGCGTAATAAAATCTTTTAATTTTACCAGGATTAGTTCTGGCAATAGCCATTACAGCTTCATAACCACAAACTGCAAGTTCTTTTTTCTGTGTATTTTTCATGATTTAAATATAAATTAATTTTAAACAAAAAAAAAGACGGTATCAAAAGATACCGCCTTTTCGGGTCAATTAACTAATTAGTAAAGAAGACCAGCTTCTTTCATCTTAGCTACACCAGCCTGTTCCCAAGCTTTACCACCCATCTTGTTGAATTCATCAAGCCAAGCATCCCAGTTAGCTTTTGTAAGCTGACGTTTACCTGTCATGAATTCTACAACACCCTGTTCGTAGAAGCGCTGAAGGTCAGCATCTGGAAGAGGGAGGAGTGAAGCACCAATACATGGAGTCCATGGTTTAGACTGCATTGTACGGAGAGCTTTCAAAGAAGACATTTCTTTCTTTGATACAGCTGTGATGTAAGTTGGGTAACGTGAAGCCAATTCGATATCTGAATTGTAGTATACCATGTTACGGAGCTGTGTAAGTGGCTGCATAGCTGATTTAGAGAATGCCAGTTTAGGGTTTGGAAGACCTTCTTTTGTAGGAGCACCAGTTTTTGGATCCTTAACATAGTTAACGCCTTCAACACCCCATCCGAGGAGGTAGTAACCTTCGTCAGATGACATCCATTCAAGGAGACGTGCAATCATTTCTTTCTTAGTGATTGTTTTCTTTGTTCCATCAACATCTTTCCAGTTTTTGATAACCTGTTTAGATGCCTGAGCAGATACAGCATATGTACGATATGACTGTTCGTAAACACCAGCAGCTGATTTACCTTTTGGTCCAACAGGTGGATCGATGATTACGATATTTCCCTTAGGGAAGTTCTGATCGAATGGAGCATAGTTAGATTCTGAAGCGAGAGCAGCGTTCTGTTCACGCCAGATACCAAATTTACCCTGTTTCCAAGAAGCACGGTAGTCATCTTTCTTGTAAGCAGTCCAGTTTGGATCGATTACTTTTGCGTCTACGATTTTCTTGATGAATGTAAGAGCTTCATAGTATTCTGGTTTGTTTACGTTAAGACCAGCTGATTCTTTAGCCATAGACCATGTACCAGCTACGCCGAAAGCACCAAACCATGGGTCGAAACGACATCCGAGACCTTCAGAAATTGGTTTAATTTCGATGTAAGCACCAAGACCATAAGTATCGTTTTTACCGTTACCATCTGGATCTTTGAATGTGAATGCTTTCATTACTTCAAGGAATTCATCAGTTGTTTTTGGTGTTTTAAGACCGAGTTTGTCGAGCCAGTCCTGACGGATTACAACACCTTCGTTACGAACGATTGTACCTGGCTGTGAAAGACCATAACATACTCCGTTTACAGTAGAGAATGCGCGAGCATCTTTATCGTAAAGTTTCTTTGTACGGTTTGGCATCATTGCAAACATGTCATCAACTGGAGCAAGAAGTTTCTGTTTTACCAGAATCTGGAAACTGTTAGAGCTTACCATGAACAGGTCAGGAAGAGCGTTTGCAGCACCTGCAGCGTTGATCTTTGTGTCCTGATCCGATTCGTTTGATGGAAGAGCAGTTAAAACAAGGTTGATACCAAGTTTTTCTTTAATGATTTTGTAAGCAGCCCAATCAGCTGGTGGTGGACCTGCTTCTGTAACAGCAGCACCGTACCAGAGTTCGATATCAACTGTACCATCTTTGTTTACCTTCCATTTTTTTGCAAAAACTGGAGAAGCAACAGCAAGAATCAATGCGATGAGAGCGAGATTCTTAAAAAAGTTTTTCATTTTTTCCTCCTTTATTGAAATATCAAATGAAAACTATTTAATAGAAATGCCCGATAAGAGCATTAATATTATACCATAAAAAATTGACCAGACAATAATAAAACTATTATCTGGTCTAAAAATTACACAAGAAATATGTTTTTTATTAGCCCTTTACAGAACCAAGCATTGTACCCTTTGTGAAGTATTTCTGGATGAATGGGTAAGCAAGCATCATTGGAATAGCTGAAAGGAATACAGATGCAGCTTTTACAGCCTGTACAGAAGCAGCACCCCAAGCGTTTGTTTCAACGTTTTCGTTCATACCGATACCCATAAGGATGTTACGGAGAAGGATTGGAAGTGGCTGGAGATTAGCTTTGTTCAAGTAAAGCATAGCGTGCATAAAGTCATTCCAGAAGTTTACAGCATAGTAAAGACCAATTGTCATAATGATTGGTTTTGAAAGTGGGAGAATGATAGATACGAGTACGTACCATTCTGAAGCACCATCAATACGAGCAGATTCTTTAAGAGATTCAGG
Source organism: Treponema sp. (assembly GCA_016297415.1). GTDB lineage: Bacteria > Spirochaetota > Spirochaetia > Treponematales > Treponemataceae > Treponema_D. Next base: position 20,496 of record JAEDGQ010000003.1, on the reverse strand, counting down.
GATACCTTCGAAGAATCCACGCATAATCAAACAGTTGTATGTACCAATTGCACCCGGCATAAAGATAGCCGCATGGTGGTCGATAAGACCAAGGTTCTTTACAACAAGGAAGGTTGGGATAAGACCAATGTGGAAAAGGTATGGAATAAGTACGAAGTAGTTCAGGAATTTGCGTCCTGGAAGACTTGATACAGACATACAGTATGCCATTGGAACTGTAAGACAAAGGGAAGTGATAACACCGAATACCATAATCTTAAGTGAGTTCCAGAAAGCAATGATAAATCCGTTGTTCTGAACAAGTGCTTTATAAGCAGAACCATCCCAGATGATTCCTACTTTTTCAATCTTTACAAGTTTAGCTTCAGTTGGACCTTCACGGATACCGATTTTGTAGCTGTTTCCGTTCTGATCTTTTGCATCATAGAAGACATCTACAGTTTTTGTAGTGTTCTTATATGGTTTGTGCTGAAGTGATAATTCAATATCAGAAATTGTTGTACCTTCACCATCAACAACACTAACGTTTAAATCACCATAGTTTTCAACTGTGAATACATATTCACCGTCTGCCAGGTCAACATCTTTGAAAGAATGATCCTTCAATCCAACTGGACGAAGAATGAATTTTTCCATTGCAGTTCCTCTGTAACCGTTTGGAGTAACTGACTGTGTAATTGTAGCGATCATTGGAATAGCAATGATCAGACCGATGAAGATAAGGAATGCATTAATTCCGAAATAGAATAAGCGGTCACCGGCTGTTAATTTTACTGCGTTAGATTTTGCCATTAAAGTCTCCTTATAAATTACAGCAGTGAAGAATCTGCAATCTTCTTAACTACAGCGTTAGAAGTCATAACCAGAAGCATACCGATTACACCTTTGAAAATACCAACGGCAGTAGCAAGAGCATACTGAGCCTTCTGAAGACCCTGACGGTAAACCCAAGTATCAATGATATCGGCAACAGAATAAACTGGAACTGAGTACAACATGTACATCTGGTTGAAACCAGCATCAAGTACTGTACCAAGTTTAAGAAGTACTACTGTTACGATAACAGGTTTGATTGAAGGAATAGTAATGTACCATACGCGCTGTACAGCAGAAGCACCTTCTACCATTGCAGCTTCGAAGAGTGACGGGTCAATTCCCATGAGGGCAGCGATAAAGATAATTGCAGCCCAACCCATTTCCTTCCATGCATCTGAAACAATTACGATTACCGGGAACCAGTGTGTTTCATTTAAGAAGTCGATACCTGCCATTGGATTACCAGTTACATATCTGATAATTGCGTTAACAAGACCGTCGCCTGGAGCCAGGAGAACAAGCAGGATACCGTACATAATTACCCAAGACAAGAAGTGTGGCAGATATGCCAATGTCTGAACAACTCTACGAAGAATGTCGTGTGTACATTCATAAAGAGTTACGGCAAGAATAATTGAGAGTGGTACACAAATCAAAAGCTTAGCCAAGCTATAAAGAATTGTGTTACGAAGAAGTTCTACAAAGTAGAATGAGTGGAAGAAGTCGATAAAGTTTGTAAAACCGATCCAGCTACTTCCCCAGATACCATCAACTGGCAAAAAGCTCTTAAATGCAATCTGACCATTGATAACAGGACCATACTTAAAAATCGCATAGTAAACTGCTGGAATGATAAGCAATGCATAAACAGAGTAGTGTCTCTTAACATTTTTCCAAAGATCTTTCTTTGGAGCAGTAAGAACAGTTGTTTCTTGTGCGTTCATATTTAACCTCAGTGTTTCTATTTTATGTCGTACACGCAAAATTTACAAGTATTTTATTGGATAAAAACGTACTATGGTTTCAAAATACCTACTGTTTTGTACGAATTTTTCCTGGTGGTACGCCATGAATTTTCTTGAATACACGACAGAAATATGCCTGGTCCTGAAATCCGGAATTTTCGGCAATTTCGTAGATCGTATCATTTGTTTCAAGAAGCATTTTTTCTGCCAGAAAAATTCTGTAACGGTTGAGATATTCCCAGAGGGGCAGGCCGATTTCTTTATGGAAGATTCTTGTAAGATAATCTTCACTTACATGAACTGTATCTGCCAGCTTCCAGCGTACAATCTGCTGTGAAGCATTCTTGTTAAGGTAAAGAATAGCCTTTTTAACCAGAGCTCCTGTATGTGGAGGAAGAATCTCGTCTCCACTAAGGATCTGGTGAATACGGTCATTAAACTGTTCTGATTCTGCAGCACCTCTGTTACAGAGAATGATTCTTGGATGTGAACACAACAGTTCAACTTCTTCTTCGGAGAGAATTGAATCCGGAAGGACAAGAATCGGAATAAGGACAGTTTTTGAATTCTGCCTGATTCTCTTAATGCTTTCTTCGTCGATTGACTCGAAGACAATAAGGGAAGGTGTAATTTCGCTGAGAATATGTTCGAATTCACTCATTGAAGAAATACTTACACTATTTGAATCTGTTGCCCATGTTCCGTAATGTGTATGTTTTGCATTTACGAAAAGGACTGGTGCTGCTTTCTGTGAGCGTACCTGAGATTCAAGCATTTCCACAAAGTTATGATTGATAAGTTCGTGACTGTAGCAGAGCAGAGGAGCACGGAAAAGTCTTTCTGAATGACGAAGACCATAAACCTTAACCCATTCATCAATAGGAGCATTATCAGGACGCCAGTAGAGAAGGGCTGGTACTGAATCATCTTCTTCTTTTCCTGAACTTTCCATTATCAGGCCGAAAAGACTGATATTCTGAGTCTTCTGGGAAAGGTTAATGATTTTTACAGGCTCTTTGTCATGTTTAACAGGTGGAAGACCTGCAAGATTTGGCCATGGCAGAGTAATTACTGTTGTATATTCATCAATCTTTGAAATTTCACCGTACTGCAGGAGAATAATTTTTTCTGAAAGCAGAAGTTCAGGTTTATGCCAGTCAAGGCGTTTTGTTCTGACATTGATTTTAAGACCGTCAATTTCCGGTGTAACTGTTATTGAACCTTCACCGTCTCCATACAGAGTATTGATGGCTTTTTTAATGCGGTCCGGATCACCATAAATAAGAGGAATTTCCTGATTAAGTGACGCAACAACATTCCCGGGAAGAACCTGACGGATATCGAAAAGCTTTTTATCCATAGGAAGGTCATCAACCTGAGAACGGGTCAAATCAACCAGGGTTTCTGTTTTCTGAAGCTGAGATTCAATCTGAGATTTTAAGAAGATAAGCTGTTCTGAAAGAATGTCCTGATCAAGGATTCCGTTTTCTACGTTACCTTCCATTTGAGTTACTTTCGCAGAAAGATCTTTTAATGGATCACAAAGGTCACTTCCTACATTTGCGAAGAATTCTGTTTTGGCAAATTCTGCCTGTTCGGCAATGTGACGGGCTTTGTTGATTTCTTCAAAAAGGAAAATACTGTGCAATGTATTACTGATGGCTGTTCTTAAGTCTTCGTAAACATTTCCATCACAGTCTGAGTAAGCTGTAATAATGTAGCCAAGTGCCTGATTTGCCATAAACAGAGGCTGTACAAGGTATACACCGTAATCAAATTCTTTTGAGAATCTTGATGGCACAAGAAGCTTTGAAGGGAAAAGAACTTCTTCTATGCGGATTTCTCCTGCATCATTGAAGCCGCCGATATATTTTGAAATATCACCGTTTTCGTAAAGAACAATTGTGGCATTTCTGATTCCAATCTGTGGAAGATATGCTGCAAGAATTTTTACAAGTATGTTGCGGTCATGTGCTGAAAGAAGTTCGCTTTTAAGGGCACTTACAATTGCTTCAAGTTTTTCGTTTCCATAAAACTTGTTTGCAGAAACCCTGCTCTGAATCTGAGGAACCATAAGTGTAATTGTATGAACAATTTTTTCTACATATTCTTCAGGAAGACAGGAACAGTGACGGAGCATTTTTATTGCTTCAAAGATATTTGAAAGTTCACCGTCTTCACGGAAATAAACTGTAAAATTTTCGTTAAGAAGACGGAAGAACTCTGACTGATCGTTCTCGAAAAGAGCTGACATTATAGGAACAATTGTTTTTTCCGTTGTTTCTTCGTCGAATTTAAACAGCCTGCTTAATTCTGCCTGAAGTTCGTCTCTTGTACGGATTCTGGCTCTTGTTTCAGGTCTGTTCATAAAATGCCTGAAACTGTTACAGCCGCAGCTCTCCCTGATTACAGGATATGCCGGAAGAAGACTGTCTGTTACAGGTTCAGATTCGCCCAGTAATGTCTGAAGTTTTTTATATGCAAGAACACCAATTTCTTCCATTGGCATGTGAACTGTTGAGAAAGAAGTTGTATAGATACGGCTTTCTACAGAATCGTTGAAACCACCTGCAATATAATCTCCAGGAATATTGTAGCCCCGCTTTTCGAAGAATTCTGCGGAATCCAGAGTCATCATATCGCTGGCTGTTAAAAGAGCATCAAAATCTTTGCCCGGAATAAGGCCTCTTTCTTCATAAAGCTGTCTGGCTCCAAATTCCGCCTTCTGCCAGCCTACATGATCTGAAATAAGACGCTCTGCCTCTGTTGAACTTAAACCGGCTTCCGCCATGGCATCTGCATAACCACGGAAACGGTCTTCTGCCGAAACATGGTTCTGTGGTCCACGGATGAATGCGATTTTTTTGCAGCCGTGAACTTCGATAAGATGACGGGTAAGTTCCTTCATACCTGTGTAGGCATCAAAAGAAACATCAGGATGATCAAGAAATTTCTGTCCGATTGTTACATAAGGAACATTACCGAGAGTGCGATGGAAATTTGTAAGGGTTTCTGTATCTACGGAGCTACCGATACTTGAAGACCAGCAGATAAGCCCGTCAAGATTTTCTGTATTAACAAGGGGATAAATGCTGTTTCTTAAGTTTGCAGGTACATTCTTTGAAGTTAATTCACCGCCTGGGAAAATGAAGAAGGAACCTTCTTCCTGCTGAGCATAATTTGCAAGTTTACGCCACAGTTTTAAAGATGAACCATAATGAATTGAGTTCAATGCGAAACCGATTCTTGTACTTTTATGATCACTCTTCATATAAAATTCCTGATTTAGTGTCCTTTAATTTTAATGGTATGTCGGTATTTTTACAAGTAAAATAGTTTTTGTACAAATATTTTTTTCAAAATTTGTACCGGTTTTGTCCAAATAATTAAAAAATGCGTCAGCGATGGTAGTGGCGGCGTCAGCCGTTGCGAAGCAATGGAGCGGCAGCGGAACCACGGACGTAGCGGCCGGCAGCTGCAGGCTGTCGGCGACGCCCTTTTGTTGATAAGAATAAGGAATAATGGTATATTGAAGAAAATTTAATCACCTGAAATCACACAGGTGATGGAGGCTTCTTAATATGGCATTACCATCAATTAAAGACGCTGTTAAAACAGTACAGCGCCCAGAAAAAATCATTCAGTTTGGTGAAGGCGGATTCCTTCGTGCTTTCGTTGACTGGCAGATTGATATCGTTAACGAAAAAACTGACTTTAACGGTAACATCGTAATCGTACAGCCACTTGAAAAAGGTATGATCGATGCTATGAACGCTCAGAACAACCTTTACAACACAGTTCTCCGTGGTATGAAAGACGGTAAACCAACAGTTGAAACACGCTGTATCAACTCTATCAGCCGCTCTATCAACCCATACACAAACTATGACGACTACATCGCTCTTGCAAAGAGCCCGGATCTCCGCTTCCTGATTTCAAACACAACAGAAGCTGGTATCCGCTTTGATACAGAAATCAACGGTGTTCCAGTTACTCTCGACCAGAAACCACAGCAGAACTACCCTGCAAAAGTTACAGCATTCCTTTATGAACGCTTCAAGGCTTTCAAGGGTGACCTTTCTAAAGGTATGATTCTTATTCCTTGTGAACTTTCTGATCAGGCAGGTCTTAACCTCCGCATCAACATTCTCCGCTACGCAGAAATGTGGCAGCTGGGACCAGACTTCATCAACTGGTTTGACGAAGCTTGTGATGTTTGTTCATGTCTCGTTGACCGCATCGTTCCTGGTTACTTCCCGCTTCTTTCAAAAGAAGAAAACGGAAAAACACAGGCTGAAAACATCTGTGAAAAACTGGGATATGAAGATAAGCTCCTCGACTCAGCTGAACTCTTCCACTTCTGGGTTATTGAATCTAAAAAATCACACGAAGATGAACTTCCTCTCCAGAAGGCTGGTCTTTCAGTTATCTGGACTCAGAACATGGACTACTACCACACACGTAAAGTTCGCATCTTAAACGGTGCTCACACATCTTCTGTACTTGCTGCATTCCTGGCTGGATGCAACTATGTTCAGGATATCGTATGTTCTGAAAAAGTAGGAACAGGCTTCAACACTCCAAATGCTGACGCTCAGAAGTTTATGCACGACGTAATCTTCAACGAAATCGTTCCATCAATCGACGGAGACCAGGAAGATCTTAAAAAGTACGCTCAGGATGTATGGACTCGCTTCCAGAACCCATTTAACCCACACCGTCTTATTGAAATTTCCCTCAACTCTGTTGCTAAATACTGGACACGCTGTCTTCCATCAGTAACACAGTCAATTGCTAAGACTGGTTCAGTACCAAAGCTCCTTGGCTTCTCAATTGCTGCTCTTATCGCTTTCTACAACGGTACAGAAATTAAAGAAGATGAAAAGGGTGCTAAATACCTTGAATCTAAACGGGAAGACGGTGTATATCCAAACAAGGATACAATGCCTGTTCTTGAATTCTTTGCTGCTCTCAACAAAGAAACAAAAGATGCAAAGGTTATTGCTAACAAAGTTCTTTCAAATGTTGACTTCTGGAAAGAAGACCTTACAAAGGTTAACGGCCTGGAAGCTGCAGTTGCAGGACACCTTGAAAATATCCAGAAGAACGGTATGAAGAAAGCTTTAGCTGAAATCGTTAAATAAACTGACTGGTGGTTTCGACAAGCTCAACCACCGCAAGGGGTAAGCTCAACTACCGCAAGGGGTAAGCTCAACTACCGCAAGGGGTAAGCTCAACTACCTGAATAAAGTATAAACGGCACTGCTTTACACGGATTGTGTTTGCGGTGCCGTTTTTTTATGGGCGAATGAAAGAAGCTGTAGAAGAGTATAAAAGAGGAGAATTATAAAAAGGGCGTCCCGGCAACAAGTTGCCGTCGGGCTCTTGCTGCAAGTCCTCGCTACGCTGTGGTCTTTCCGCAACGATCCCTGACGCGGAAGGTTATCTTTCCACATCAAATAAATCGTCAATTGATACAAGGGTGATGTTATTATCAGCTGCATTTTCCCTTACAAAATCAGTAAATCCACTTTTACTGAAGGCATAGAAATATGTTTCCTTCGCATGATTAAAAATCGATTTTCTTGAAAGCATATTTTCCATTTCTGCTTTACCAAAAGGTTCACTTTTAAACTTGCATTCACAAAATATATACTTTTCATTTTTATCATCAATCAAAAGAACATCTATATCATCCTGACATTTGCGTTCGGGATTGTTTCCCCACCACTTGCCATATTTTAAAGGAACAAAGGGCAGTTTGCGATTTTTTGCAAGGCGAATCATATATTCAAGACAAATTCCTTCAAAAATGAATCCAAAATAACTAAAGAAACTCTGAGGCTCCATAATTTCTCTGGCAGAATCTTCTGGACCAAGAAGTTCATAATGGCTTTTTTTCTCAAACAGAAAATGATACCAGAACGAAAAGTAATTATCTGCAATTTTATAAATTGTCTTTCGCGAGGAATCATCCTCTCCACATGGAACGGCTTTTTTTATAAGCCGGATAATCTGAAGAATTCCAAGATACTTTGAACATTTTTGAGTGTCTTCATGAATTTTTTTGGAAATTTCATTGACTCTTGAAGCTCCGCCTGCAACTGCCTCAAAAATACTGTTATATACAGCAGGCTCCCGCAGTTCCTGTTTTAATAAAAAGTCCGGTTCATCTTTAAGAAAACTGCCTTCCCTTAAAATCTCGCGGGCAACATTTTTTTCAATTGATTTTGTTGAATCAAAGGTCTGAAGATAACACGGAATGCCACCAAGAATTCCATAAGTAATGAGTTTTTCTTCGTTGGAATATTCAGGAAAAAACAAAGAAGAATCAAAATAATCAAAGCTTTTAAGCTCAAGATGTGCCGTAGAGCGACCATAAAGAGGACTCTTTGAACCAAGAACTTCACTTTCCATAAAACTTACAGAAGAACCACAAAGAATAAGAAAGATGTTTTTATTTTTCCACTGATGGTCAATCACATGTTGAAAAATACTTTTTATGGAAGCATTTTCGCCGGCAATATAAGGAAACTCATCAATAACAAAAACAAGTCGTTCATCTCCAGCATTAGAAGTAACATACTTGAGGGCACTTTCCCAGTCAGCAAACGGAGCAAAATAATCATTCCCAAAAAAGTTCTGTACAGTTTTAGAAAAATCAATCAGATTTAGAGAATCATTTTTTTCCTGAGCAGAAAAAAACACTGTTTTTTTATTTTTTGTAAATTTCTTTAAGAGTTCAGTCTTTCCAACCCGTCTGCGCCCATAAAGCACAAGAAATTCAAATCGTTTTGAATCATAAAAATCTTCCAGTAACGCAAGTTCTCTTTTTCTACCCCTGAACATGTAAACCTCATTTATATACTTTAGAGTAGTATACTTTGGAGTATATTGTTTTGTAAAGAAGAAATCTTATAAAGGGCGTCCCGGCAACAAGTTGCCGTCGGGCTCTTGCTGCAAGTCCTCGCTACGCTGTGGTCTTTCCGCAACGATCCCTGACGCGGATTGAAAATGTGTGGTCTGTCCTGAAGTTGAACTATAACTTGATTTATCACAGGGCAAGAAGCATTACTGGAATGTTCCGCCAGAATTTATAAAACATCACTTACACAATAAAATAGTAAGGTTCATTCCAACTATTAAATTTAGTGTCATGGGTCAAAAGTGTCATTCCATCACCTTTTGCCTGAGCCAGAAGCATCCTGTCAAATGGATCGTTGTGTTCCACTTCTCCATCTTTATGTTCCAGAGTTTCAAGAGCACAGACATGACGGTCATCAAGGGGAAGTTTTTTATAACCCGCATCTTCGCACCAGGCAAGAAACTCCCTTCCGCTTAAAGGCATATTCTTTTTAGCCATATACTTAATGGCAACTTCCCACATGGAAACAACACTGTAATAAATAATGTTTTCCGGATTAAGAATCAGCTCTTTTGCTTTATAAGTAAGTCTTGGATCATCAGTAATGGTCCACAAAATAATATGGGTATCAAGTAAAATTTCCATAAACGCTCCCTCACACAACTCCAAAAAGTTTTGCAATTTCATCGTTATATTCATCAATATCATCAGGACAGACAAACTGCCCTTTTGCACCACCAATCCGTCTGGAAACATCTTCTTGAATCAAAGTGATTTTTGCCACAGGATTTCCGCTTCGGCACACAATTACTTCACTTTCTTCCCTGCTTTCAAGAAGAGAAAGCAACTTAGAAAAATTTGTCTTTGCCTCTAAAACATTCACCTTACACATAAAACACCTCATTCAAAATAAATCTGGTCAAGTTAGTCAAGTTTGACATAAACAATATAAAACACTTAGTCAGGTTAGTCAAGTAAAAATGACGCAGTATGAGGACTTATGAGAAACTGGCACTTTTTGTCATGTTTCAGGTTTGATAATGACATGCTGACGTATTTCAAGAAATAGATTGAGAGAACAAAAACATTTTATTCAATCATTCAAAAACTTCACCAAATGTAGCCGAAATTATTGTCTGGATTCCTTCGTAAATTTCTTCTCTGATTCCAGTTTCAGCAGCAAATTGAGACCATTTCAAAACAGTATCTTTTACTTCTGAAATTATGGATTTGATTCGTGGAAGAGAAATATCCATATTTCTGCCACAGGTAATTATATCATCAAGTTTTATATGGTCTTTTTTTCCATTGATCAGCATCTGATGAGCACTTAACCACCTGTTGTTCAAATCGTAAGAGAATGTAATGTCATAAGCAGGGGACAATTTCCATTTTCCTGTTTTGTCCATCAAAAATGAAACATTCTTTACATGGTCATCCTGATTAACTGCTAGAACATTAAACACCATTCTTCTGAAAAACTGCTCTATTTCGCTGGCAGAAAGCTTTAATTCCCGCATATAACCTGCAGCCTGTTCATAACTGCAAGGTCCTGGTTCGTTGTAATTTATGTGCGCCAGTGCTCCCAATGTCTGCATGTGAAGTTTTTTTCCATCCACCCTGTCAAAGCGTTTTGTCATAAAGTGATTGTTGCCATTTTCAGAGTAAATTTTGCATTCGTTCATCTGAATTCCCGCCGCAACTGCCATTTTATAATAAGCATATTCAATCAAGGTGTATTCAACATAATCCTCAAGACCATGGTCGCCGTTTTTCTGAACACCATCAAATTTCATAAGCCAATAATCAAAATCCTTATCCAAAAGAATCTGACCTGAGCGAATTTCTTTTGTTTTTTCGTTCCACGCAATAATCGCTTTTGCTCTGGCTCCTCCAGCTGAAGTTCCCATCTGTAAAAGCTGACTATAAGTTAATTTTTGCGAAGCAGTTAGTTTTACAGATTCTCTTTTTGCAAGAACATCAGATGCGAATTGAACCATCTCAGAAACATTTACATTCTCATTAATCTCAGGGATTTCTGAATTTGCAGGCTGAAACTCCAAAGCACCCATTCCACGTTTTCCTGTGTAGCAAAGCCTGTCTAAAGCATTAAAATCTTTTTCTGATTTTCCCAATGACGCAAGCCACTGATTTATAACCGCATTACCAAATTTATCAGGAAGAGAATCTGCTAAAAGTCCCGGAAGACCGTGAAAGATCTGAAAATCAAGAGAGGGAAAAGAATACAACCGGCTTGAAAGCGGCATCCTTAACGGAGAAACCTGAATATTGCTTTTTAAAAAATTCCTGTCATATTCAAAGGTAACTGTTGTAGTATCCGGCTCTAAATGAATTATTGCAATTCTTGTACCCCAGAGAAAAACTTCCGCAGTGTTTATCATTTCTCATCTCCCCAACTGAATGTGCTTTTTTCATCTTTCCTGTTGCTGTTTCTGACTCTTTTCTTTTGTTTTTCGCTCACCAGAAAGGTCGAGGGTCTCTTACTGACATCTGGCACAAGAATCTCCAGATTATCTGCAAGCTCCAGTGCCTTTAAGATTTTAATAAAATTTGTGAGTTTAACATCAGCACCACTTTCAAAGTTTGTAACGCTTCTTAATGAAATACCTGCTTTTTTGGAAAACTCTTCCTGGGTAAGATTCATATCAATTCTGTATTTTTTTACACGTTCTGTAATTTGTGCCAGAATAGCCTGTGATGTAAGTTCCTGCATATTCAATAATCCTTGATTCAAATATACATCACTATATATTAATAAGCAAGCTATTGCGTATTAAGCAGAAACAATTGTGTTAATGTGCAACAATATGCGTGTTAGCGATTTATAATATATTTTCTGCATTAATTGAATGGCACTGCGTTACACGAATTGTGTTTGCGGTGCCGTTTTTTTTTGAACTTGTGGAATAAGCTGAAGAAGTTTTCTTATTGTCAGATAATATCGTATCGGATATGATTAATATTATGTTAACCGATATATTCTGCAATATAAACTACAGGCTTAAAGCTTCAATACTTGCAAAAAAAGAAATTCTTGATTCTCAAAGACCATTTCCTTCTGATGTAGTTGCAAAAATCCGGGACCAGCTGAATCTCGAATGGACTTTTAATTCCAATGCCATTGAAGGAAATACTCTTACTTTACAGGAAACAGAGATTGTCTTAAAACGAGGTATTACAATTGGCAACAAGAATCTTCGTGAACACTTTGAAGCAATTAATCACGATCAGGCCATAAAATTTCTGGAAGATTTTATCGCAAGAAAAGAAACTCTTTCGCTGGATACAATCAAAACCATCCACAAAATTGTTATGAAAAATATTGAAGAATATGGAAGCGGATCCTTTCGGCACACGAATGTAAAAATTATAGGAGCAGTTCATATTCCGCCTGAAAGCTATAAAATTCAATCAGAAATGGAAAATCTATTGAACTGGTACTTTGAAAATCAGAATGTTTTATCGGTTCCAGAACTGGCTGCATGGTTTCATTATCACTATGTCTGGATTCATCCTTTTGTTGACGGAAACGGAAGAACCGCAAGACTTTTAATGAATCTGATTCTTATACAAAACGGATATCCCCCGGCAATAATTTTAAATGTGGACAGAAAAAAATACTACAGAGTCCTTAGAAAAGCAGATATGGACAAACCACAGGAATTTGTTGATTTTATAGGAAAATCCATTGAGCGCTCTCTCGTAATTTATATAGAAGCCCTTAAAAACACGGATTCAGAAAAAACAGAAGAAGGTTACATTACACTGGCCAAGGCCGCAGAAAACTCCAGATACAGTCAGGAATATCTTTCTTTACTTGCCCGTCGGGGAATTTTACCAGCCGTTAAATTTGAAAATAAATGGATGACAACACGAGAAGCTGTAGAAGAGTATGAAAGAGGAGAATTATAAAAAGGGCGTCCCGGCAACAAGTTGCCGTCGGGCTCTTGCTGCAAGTCCTCGCTACGCTGTGGTCTTTCCGCAACGATCCCTGACGCTGATGGTACAGGAATTGCTCCTGTTTTTTAATCATTGCCGTATTCCAAGAAAGGTCATATCGATTTCTGGATTTCCTTCCTGGCGGAAACTGTAGATTCGTTCCGGTTTTGTTCTAACTTTGTCCATTTTCTGTATATATGGTTCAGCGTGACTTAAAACTGCTTTGTCTGCCGGAAGCTTGTTTAAAAAATCAATTTCCTCTTTTAAAACCTGAACATTATAAAACCGTTAACAGGATGAATATTCCAGTAAGTTCCATCTCCCAGAAAAGCATATTCTCTGTTAACCATCATATAAAGAGAACCTTTTGCATGACTGTTTGGAAAAGGCCCGATTTGTATGAAAAGAGGCTCTCCAGATAAAGTTTCTGTTTCAATATTCACTAACGAACGTAAGTTAGTGCCATAACCATACTTTTTATGTGTAAAACTACCGAGTGTTAGTGTATCTGTCATCTGCAGAGAGGGGGTCTTCTGTTGCAGGAAGATAAGACATATAGTCATTAATTTTTACAATCCGGTTCTTCACTTCTGCTCCTGACCATAAGGCTCTTCCCTTAAAATATAATCTTCCCAGTTTTCAACATCTTTTTCGTGAACGGGATTCTTTATGAATATTTCCTTTGCCTCCGGATTCTCAAAAAGAGGTTTTCCGCTTACAAGAGGGTGCCAGGACGGAAGTTCTTTACCTTCCCACAAAAGTCTGTAGGCACAGGTTTCCGGCAGCCATCCGAAATCTGCCACATTATTTTTTGTAAGGTGAGTACATTCTTTATTGTATTTAAAACGGTTTTTATAATTTGAACAGCGGCCTGTACAAAGATCCAGCTGGTCGCAGGCCATGCTTGTAAAATAAAGTTTTGTGTTTTTGCCTCGACCGTCAATAAATTTCCTGAAGCAGCATTTGCCGCAGCCGTCACACAAAGCTTCCCACTGCTGCTGATTCATTTCTAAAAGAGGAACTGTTTTATAAAAATCTTTTTCAAGCATAAAAACTATTACTTAAGTCCCTGGCAGAATTCAGCAATATTACTTTCATCAACCTCTGTACTGCCTTCCAGTGACTAACATAGAAATTATAGCAAAGGTTCAAAGCATCAGTAAATAAAAAGGGCGTCCCGGCAACAAGTTGCCGTCGGGTGTTCCGCCCTTCGCTCACGCTCATTGTTTATGGTAGTTTCGACAGGCTCAACCACCATAAACAACTGCGGGGCTCCATACCCTGACGCATATAACCACATAAAACTTAAATGATGAAACCTCTGCTGTTTTAATGCGTTAGTGCGTGGAACGGCGGCGAAGCCGTTGCAAAGGTTTTTACCTTTGCAATGGAGCGTCAGCGGAACCGTGGAAGGCACGACCCGGAGCGAAGCGGAGGGGAACGCCCTTATATATACTTTTAAAGGTTTTTAAGTTATATTTAATCTAATAATTCAATCTAAATTTTATATTTTCTAGCGATGCCTTAAACCACGAAACCGACATTATTTTGCGTAACTTTAAATAAAATTGAGTTGAGTATCGGTTACAAAATTGCCGCACCCAAAAGCACTTCTGCGGGAATCTGAAGCCCTGTAACCAATTTCCTTATCATAGAAAGACTCAAATTCCGTTTATGTGAAAAAATTTCGGAAACTCGCGATTTTCCGCCAAGATACGCAATCATATCTTCGTTTGTAAGACCTTCTTGCTCCATTCGGAATTTTATGGCAGAAACAGGATCAGGGGCATCAATTGGGAAATGCTCTTTTTCGTATAATTCAACAAGGGTTGCCAAAAGTTCAAGTTCGTCCGCTTCAGGAGTGCCTGCTTTTGCGTCAAAAAGCTGCTCAATTCGTTTGAGCGCGTTGTTATAATCGACCTCTGTTTTTATGAGTTTGTTATATGACATTACACTTCCTCCGCGTTGATTTTATCATAGTCTGAATGACTTCCGACGAAACGAACAAACACCGTCTTTGATGCGTAGTTTATGCGGACAATTAAGCGATGTTTGTTGCCACAAATATTAAACACAACGCGATTTCCTTTTAAGAAACTTGCCGAACGATATTTTTCTTTTATTTCGGCAGGAGAAGTCCAGCGTGCTTTTTGCGCTTCACAAAACCACGCCTTTAAAGGCTGCTCTGTTTCGGGTACTTTCTGCCAGTAATCGCTCAAAGTTTTCCGGGAAATCACATGCATACTTGTAGTTTAGTTCCCATTTTGGGAATTGTCAACACACTTTTTTTGGAGGGATTTTGACTCGCGCGGTCATCAAGACGGATTATATCGTCAAATTCAGTGAAAGCGTGGCTCAATATGAAAAATTAGTTGTAAACTGTCTTTTTTTCGAATGACACATATTATTTCATATATGAAGCAGTTTCATTGTGCTCAACAACATAATCTCGCCAGGCTTTTGCCCAGGCATAAACTGTCGGACCAAATTCAACAGTACCATCATCAGTTAATATAAATTCTACTGGTACATTTCTTGCTGTCTCACAATACGGCAGACCCGAATCATCATATATTGTACAACTTGTGAGGTTTTTCTTGCGAGGCGTTTTTTTATTGGTCTTCCCACTTGTCCAGCATTTTATTCATTGATTTTCTAAACTCATCAACAAGCTGTATTTTCAGCTGCTGACGGATTTTCTGGTTTTCATCCGTTTCTTCTACATTTACAGCAGAACAATCCTGCTGCACAAACAACTGATAAACTTCAATATCTAATGCTTCTGCAATCTTTACTAAAGTCGCTTCTCGGGGCCATCTCCGCTTTCCCTCAATGTCATTTATGTTCTGAGAAGAAACTCCTATTTTTTCAGCCAGCTGTTCCTGGGTAAATTTTCCTTTGCGGTATTTTTTAATATTTTGCGAAAGCGTTTCGTGTAATTCATCTTCTGTCATTACTTGCATTTTGCAAGTCAATTACAAGTTTTTACACTAGCGGTTTGCATGTTTCTATTTTATACTAGCAATATGCAAGTAAATGTTAAATACTTGCGAAAACAATAAATCTTTACAGGTGGTGAAATATGAAACCTTTTAAAAATGTTTTTGTGATTCTCACACTGCTTTTTACAGCTCTGTTTATTGCGTCTTGTGATGAGAGTGTTGGTGACAACAAGGATAGTGGAACGTCCGGCGATTCTATAGTTTGTACTTATTATATGAAAGATGACACCAGCGTTTATTATGTGTTTTATGGCGACAAGACTGCTGAATATCATGCAAACGGAAAAATCGCAAATACAAGAAGCGAATTGATATATTCCGGCGACCCGTTAAAAGCTGGTACCGTAAGTTTAAAAATTTCCCTGACAGGAACAGAACTAATTTCCTTTAACGTTAAAGAGTCAAACGGAACACTTATTCCCACAGTAGAGCTTGTCCCAGGATTCCCCGTAGAATATACGCTTACATTAGATGGCGAAAATGATAACGAAGAAAACAGCGGCACGGATAACGAAAGTAGTCCCCTCATGTTCATGGGTTTTGACAATGTAGTAACTATTAAAAATGGCACAGATATAACTGGAATAACTAATACGATTTACTCACTTACCAGCGACACTACGCTCAAATTCAAAGGCGGAATCAACTCAATTACGCTCACGACTATTGCCGCCGCTATGGGCACAAACGACAGCGTAAAAATCGCACTGGATTTCTCAGAAGCGACGGGCATTACAGAATGGACGAACAAGCTTGCTGGTGTAAAGACACTGTATGCCATTTCACTGCCAGGCACGGTTACAAGTGTGCAAGACGAGGCATTTAAAGAATGCACGAATCTAAAGGCGATTACAGTACCGAAGGCTATAACAGAATTTCCATCGAATCTCCCAAATGATATTATCATCAACCTTACAGATGATTTTTGGGAGTGGATGAAAAATCCGTCTATAATTCCTGACGGACAAACATTATACCTCAATGGCGAGAAATTGAGTAATTCTGCAGGGAGTATCATAATACCAGAAGGGATTACTACTATCCTTGATTCCGCATTTGAAGGCTGCGAATGGCTCATAACCATGACGATTCCTGAGGGGGTTAAAGAGATTGGAAATTATGCTTTCAAAAATTGCACCAATTTAACTACAATTACTATACCTAAGAGCATTCAATCTTTTGGAGAAATGGCATTTCGCAATTGTGAAAACCTTGATAAAGTGTATTACAAAGGAACTCTTGAAACATGGCTTGAGGTTTCAACTCAGGACTATGTTTTTTATCGATTTATTGAATTGCCAGGATATGATGAAGACCCATGGGGGGGATATTGGACATGGAAAGATGTTGACTTTTATATTAATGGAGAAATAGTAACTGATGTCGTCATACCCAATTCGGTTACCTCGATAAGGAAATTTGCTTTTTGCGACCTCAGAAGAAATTTAAAAAGCGTGACGATACCAAACAGTGTAACAATTATTGAGCATCATGCATTCAGCGTTTGTTCCTCTTTAACAAGTATAACGATACCAAACAGTGTAACAATTATTGGGAATGATGCATTCGACAGGTGTTCCTCTTTAACAAGTATAACGATACCAAATAGCGTGAAATCTATTGAATGGGGAACATTTAACCAGTGTTCCTCTTTAACAAGTATAATAATACCCGATAGTGTTACGAGTTTAGGTGGATTTGAAAGGTGTTCCTCTCTTACCAATGTAGTAATTCCTAATAGCGTTACACATATTAAAAGTGTAGCATTTGAGGGGTGTGATTCTCTTACTAGCATTACGATACCTGATAGCGTAATTTGGATTGGAGAGGGAGCATTTTCCTTCTGCGACAAGCTTTCAACCATAAATTATCGCGGTAGCGAAGAGCAATGGAATGCAATTCAATTTTTCAACGGTTATGAACATTCAATACCATCAAATATAACCATAGTCTACAACTACACTGGCGACTAATCCCAACTGAACAATATTTCTCCGTCGCTTGTCGACGGGGAAATCTACTTTTATCCTGCAAGGGTAACGTGGAGTGTCTTTATCATGGACATCGAATCACAAAAAGAACTTGACCATCTAAACAACGAGCTTCTTATGCGAATACAAAAAGGATACGGTGACGGTGCAATGGTCGTATCCTTTTCGCTGATTTATTTTGCAACAGTTATAGGAGTACTTAGCAAATTTCTAGAAAGCTCAGAGCTTGATGTCAAGGATATATGTATATTCAGCGTACTGTCGACTTTGTTCTTTTTGTTCCCAGTCCTTATATATTATGCCATGACAACTCGTAACAGAGAAAATTTTTCCGCTATTTTCAATATAGCCGCATACAAAAAAAGATTTTTCGAAAATTATAACTTATCCGACGGTATTCTCTCTGGCGGAAAATGGGAAAAGTTTAATAAACCAACTTTTTCGACTTTTTTCGACAAAGGTAAAAATGAAATATTTTTTCTTTCTCTTCTTTCAGTATCATTACAAATTGGTAGTCTTTTCTTAACTGTTTATTATACTTTTATACATCTACAAAATAATAAGTTTTTGCTATCCTATATATTGCTTAGTGCAGCTAATTTTTTCAGTGCAATTTGTCTTATTCTAGCAATCACTCGCCTAGCAAAACTCTATATTCTTTTTACTCCGAATGATATAGGCGGTGAAATAAAAAGTATGCATATCTATTATGATATCCAATATAGGCTAATAAAAATCGCTGAAAACACAAGTGAATTAGAAAAATTGATAGAAACGCAGAAAAAAGCAAACGAAAAGTTTAATTGCTTTTTAATTGCTTCCCATATTTCACCTTATAAAGCAATTGATTTGGAAAAACTCTTTTATTCATTTGTTTTTCCCTGTCTTTCCGATATAGCACCAAGTGAAGAACATAGGAACATGGATGAAATAATAAAACATGTATCCGAACTTGCAGAAAAGAATCAAACAGATGTATATAATTATATTTACAACTACACCGGCGACTGATTTTCACGCCTTCGCAGCATAGCTGCTCGGAGACTCGCTCAAAACTTGCCTCGGAAGTATTTGTCCCTTTCAGGGTCGCTCCCTGCGTTAAGGATACGGAAGGCGCGTAGCGTTACCGGATTGAAAAGTAATTTCAATCCGGTAATGGAGCGCGGTAGCGCGAAACCTGTAGTAGCCTGACCCGTAGCGCAGCGGAGGGGAACGCCCTTATATATACTTTTAAAGGTTTTTAAGTTATATTTAATCTAATAATTCAATTCTAAAAGCCGGTGGTTTCGACACGGCTCAACCACCACTTTGTGAGGTAAACAAATGAGCAAAATCGCCATTAGAATCAACTCGGCTGACATTGTTGCTGTTGCCCTTGAACCACTTGCAAAAGGCACAACTGTAACTCTTGAAGCTATGGACAATGTTCCTGAAGTAACTGTAACTCTCCAGGAAGACATTACTGCTGGTCACAAATTCGCTCTCCGCGACATTAAAAAAGACGAACCTATCATTAAATACGGTTACCCTATCGGTGCCGCTACAGAAGACATCCCTTGCGGAAAACATGTTCACACACACAACATCCACACATTGCTTTCTGACAAACTTGAATACACTTACAACGAACCAGCTGCAAAAGCTGCTTACGATGCATGGTACAAAGAAACTGAAAACCTTCGCAAAAATGTTCCAACTGTAAATGTTTACAAACGCCCGGACGGAAAAGTTGGTTCACGCAACGAAATCTGGATCGTTCCTCTCGTTGGCTGTGTAAACAAAATTTCTGAAAACCTTGCTGCCTGGGCAAACGACAAATTCTGCGGCGGCGAACCAAAAGCTGATCCTAAAGGCGGTCTTGAAGGTGTTTTTACATGGACACACCCATACGGCTGTTCTCAGATGGGCGGCGATAAAGAAACAACTGCAAAAATTCTTGCTAACCTTGTAAAACATCCGAATGCCGGTGGTGTTCTCGTTGTTTCACTTGGTTGTGAAGAATGTAACATTCCATACTTCAAGGAATTCCTTGGTGAATACGATGAAAACCGGGTTAAGTTCATGATTTCACAGGAACACGAAGATGAACTTGAACAGGGCAAAAAGCTCCTTACAGAACTTGCTGACTATGTTAAACAGTTCAAGCGTGAAGAAGCTCCACTTACAGACATCGTTCTTGGTATGAAGTGTGGTGGTTCTGACGGTATGTCTGGTATTACTGCAAACGCCCTCATCGGACGCATTTGTGATGCAATGACAGGAATGGGCGGACGGGTAATGCTTACTGAAGTTCCAGAAATGTTCGGTGCTGAACAGATGCTTATGAACCGCTGTGTAGACAAGGCTCGTTTTGACAAAACTGTTGACCTTATCAACGGATTCAAAGATTACTATGCACGGCACAATCAGGTTTGCTACGAAAACCCGTCTCCTGGAAACAAAGCCGGTGGTATTACAACTCTCGAAGACAAATCTCTTGGTTGTGTTCAGAAGGGTGGTAAAGCTCCTGTTACCGGCGTTCTTAAATACGGTGAACGTCTTCCACAGGAAAACACTGGCCTTACACTTCTTGAAGGCCCGGGTAACGACATCGTTTCTACAACTGACATGACTTCTGCCGGTGCTAACATCATCCTGTTCTCTACAGGTCGTGGTACACCACTTGGAGCTCCAGTTCCAACAGTTAAGATTGCTACAAACCATCCGCTGGCTCAGAAAAAGAGCGTTTGGATCGACTTTGATGCAGCTCGTCTTCTTGATGAACCAAGCGACAGCGTTCGTGATGCACTTCTTCAGCAGATTGTTGATATCTGTTCTGGACGGGCAGTTACAAAGAACGAAAAGAACGGTTACCGCGAAATCGCAATCTTTAAAGATGGTGTAACATTATAATAACG